>JBLNEM010000433.1:0-2862 GCA_050262655.1 Mycobacterium leprae
GTGGCCGTTACGGCCTTTCAACTATTCCGGCTGATGGGTTTTGAGAGCCTGGCGGAGGCGTTGGGCGCTTCGGGGGAAGAGCGGGATGAGATGGAGTACGTCGCCGGCATGGCCATGGGCCGCGCCCTGGTGCGCAAGGGCAGCCTGCCCAGGGGAGATCTCCAGCAGGTGATCGATGCCTTCGGCCGTTTCTACGAGCAGTTGGGTCTCGGATTGACTTACTTCCACCGCCACGCCGATGGCAGCGTTGCACTGGGCATTCATGAGTGCGCCGGCTGCGACGGGACGCCGCTGGTCCACCGCCCTGTCTGCTATGTGGAAGCCGGGCTGGTGGCCGGTGTCTTCTCGGAGGCGCTGGGGGTTGACTACAAGGCGCACGAAGTGAAGTGCATCGGCGGCCTGGGCGATGACGCCTGCGAATTTGTGCTGACAGAGAAGTAGGTGAGTCCAGTGAGCAGCCTGATTTCGATTCAAGGAGAGATGCTGCCCGCCTGGGCCGCAGAGGCGATCGAACTGTTGAAGCCGGAGATGGGCGTCATGGCCAAGCCGGTGATCATCAACAACATCAAGCGGGCCGCGGCCGATCCCACCCAGATGAGTGCGGTAGAGACCGCCCTCTTCCTGCAGAAGGCCCAGCACGGCATCCAGACATTCGCCTCGACCGCCGCAGCCGCCCGATTGACCGACCAACTGCGCCTGCTGATCAGCCGGCGTCTATAAGAGGAGCCGCCCCCAGATTCGGGGGCGGTTTTTCGCTCTCTTCTCCCAGTTTCAAGCCCGGCGCTGCAGCAATCCTTCCGGTTGGTCCAGGAGCCGTCGCTGCCAGCCGATCAGGAGCAGCGCCCCTGCCCCCCAGAGCAGCCGGTTGAGCCAGAAGATCGTGCTCCCGCCAAAGAAGTAGCACGAGAGCGGCGTCGTCAACCTGAGCCAGGCCATGCCCCCTGGCGGCTGTGTGCCAAGCACCACGCCACCAGCCCAAGAGAGAATTCCCCCCAGGGTCCCGGTCACCTCGGAACCCGTCCAGTGCGCCACATGAGCGCTCACTGCGGCCATCACCAGCAGATCCGCCAGCGAGCCGATCAGGTCTGGGCCCACGCCATAGCGGGAGGGCGCACGGAGGCCGGTCGGCACCACCAGGATCGAGACGGCAATGGCAGCCCACCCCAGGAGCAGGAGGAAGCGCGCCAGCCAGACCCCAAACAGGTTTCGGCGGGCAGTGGCGACCAGTTCCATGGCGCCGGTGGTCCGGTCCTGCAAGATCAGCTGCGGCACCATCAGCAGCAAGGGCAGCGGCGCTGCGGCCCGCCCTATAACCAACAGGCTGCGGGGCGTCAAGCCCATCGATTCGGAAACCCCGGGAATGGACAGGCCGACCACGGCCGCCAGGAGCACTGCGTGGTACCAGCGGAAGACGTAGCGCCATTCCCGCAATAGGCTGCCCAGCAAGGTTTTCATGGCTGCACCTCGAGTGCGTGGACCGCCTGCACAAACCGGTCCAGCTCAGCCTTGCGAGCCTCCGGGGTGTAGCCAAGCGCCCCGACATTCCCCTCCCACTGCGGCAGAACCGACTTCACAGTGGGAATCTCGGCCCCCGCCAATCGTCGGTACAGATCGATGGCAGTCGTAACCCCCGTGCTCTCCAAGGAAGGGCGGCCACCACGCCACATGGAAAGGGCGGATAGATCGGCCGGCAGGGGTGAACCCGCCGTCGGCGGGAGGAGGTCACTGCAGGGAGCAGTGCCGATCATCCGACACCATGCGCCAATCTCCGCGGTTGCCTGGCTGTGACCGAGCAGCGCCTCGACGTAGCGCCATTCCAGCAACAGCCGCCCTGCAGTCCGGTACGAAATGCCTTCCGCCTTGGCCATCGAGCGTTTCAAACCGGCGGCAGGGATGTTCCGGGCACTCCCTTCCACCCAACGGGTGATCAACCGCCGTCTCAACATGTCAGTCGACTCCAGTTTGGTCAGGAGCTGCTCTGGCACCAGAATGGCGTCCCCTGTAATCAGCAGCTGGTCTACTGGCGCTTCCACCACGATGGTGGGAACAGCCGCCCCTCCATCCAGCGCCCGTAACTGGCGAAGTCCCCCCGCCACTCCCTCCGCCCACTGCCGGTGAATGGGCGATAGATAAAGGGTGGTTTCACCAACCTTTGCCGTACTCCAGCGCCGGCCCGATGCGGCTAGCTCCACCCAACCGCTCACATTCGAAGGCACTCGGGCGGCGTTTTGCAGGAGGATCAGGCCCGGCACGGACACCGCGGCTGCCCCAAGCGTTACCAGCAGCCAGACTCGGAGGCCCCGCCACGCAGTTCGGCCGACCGTCCCGTGAGGCAGCACCGCCCCGACACCCGCCGCCAGCCCCACGCCAAAGATGACCGCCCTGTGCCAGAGGAGTGTCCGGTAGTCCGACACGCCATAGAGCGTCAGTGTCGACAGGGTATCGGTCGGAGGTATGTAGGAGAGGCTCCAGATGCCATTCTGCCAGATTCCTGCCGCCCAGAGGAGCAGCATGGTCAGATAGCTGACCGGCGCGGACAGATAGCGCGCTGCCATTCGGCTGAGTGTCAGCCAGGTCAGAAGGGGCGGCAGGGCCAGGGGTCCAACCAGCCAAAGAGCCGCCAGTGATCCGCCCTTGCCCACCGAACCAATCAGCGCAATCGCAAGGTCGACAAGCAGGATCAGCAGCATGAAGGCTCCGGCCGTCAGCAGGCAGCCGGTCATCTCCGCCGCGACCCGTAAGCCCTCGGGCTGTGCGGTGCTGTCGATCAGGTCCGTTGCCTGCGCCAACCAGGGCCGCTTCGCCGCTGCGACCCAGGTAAGTGCCGCGGCAAAGGCGTAGATGCCGAGGAACATCGCCGCC
>JBLNEM010000434.1:0-5289 GCA_050262655.1 Mycobacterium leprae
TCCATCAACTGCTGGTGACCAAGAACGGCGATGTGTTCGCCGCTTCGGTCGACGGACGGCCCCTGGGTAGCACTACCCTGGCCTTTAAGGCTCCCGGTAAGATCGGTCTTGCCACCGACGCTACTGCCGCCTGGTTTGATGGGGTGGCGGTGACCCAGGGCTGGCAGGACTTCGAGGGCGGCCCATCCACCCTGTGGGGGGCGGCGACCGATGGGGTCACCGCTGCCACCGGGCAGTGGGCCGTGCAGGAGAACAGCCTGATGCAGAGCCAGACCCAGGGCCAGGCGCAGGCCTTCAAGGGCGATCGCTCCTGGGGCAGCTACCAGTTCAGCGCCGACCTGCAGTTGGTGGAGAAGGGCTCCGGAGCCAGGGCGGGCGAGTACGCCGCCTACTTCGACGCCAAGAACTATGTGCAGGTGCTGATCGACCCCGACGCCGGCAGCATCACCAGTCAGGCGGTGCTGAAGGGCAAAGCGCAGCCCGCCACGACCACGGACCTGAAGACTGCCTTCCCGAAGGGGCTCGACTTCAGCAGCACCTACCATACGCTTCAGGTGACCAAGAATGGCTTCGGCTTCACGCTGGTACTGGACGGAGTGCAAGTGCAGCAGTTCACGGCCAACCTGCCCACAGGTCAACCGGGGCTGCTGACGCAGAACGCCGCCGTGCGGTACGATTCGATCCACGTGAGCCGGTGGGACTAGGACAAGCGAAGCCCCCTCCATCAGAGGGGGCTTCGACGCGTTCGCTTGGCGTGAATTGGGGCTGGGGGGCGGCGGTAGGGGCGGCGAGGCCGCAGACGGGGTTTTCTGTCCAAAATTTTCCGAGGGAGGTCAGGGGGTGAGAAAATATTGGACGGAAAACTGCATTTGCCGTCACGCAGCGGGCGAGACCGGCCAATTTAGGGGGGAAACAGGGGCTTGGGGGCGTGCCTGAGTCCGCAGACGCAGATTAGTGTCCATATTTTTCTCGCAGGCCGCGAGGCATGGGAAAGAAATGGACAGAAACCATCATTTCAGCCGTCGCCGCTGCCAGGGGCGGTCAACCGCGCTGCGCCGCAGCACCAGCGGTGACTTTGCCTGACGTGCATCGGTGCTACTCCACCTCCCGCTTGCGGAAGACCCGGATGATCCCTTCGGCGCCCATGGCCCGCTCCGCCGCAGTGGCATGTCGCTGGTTTGGCGTCTCCACGCCGCCCCGCTGCCAGCGGACCAGGGGCAGCAGCGGGCTGCCGGGCTTCTTGGTCAGTTGGGATAGCCGGTTTCCCAGATAGGCGGCAGCGGTATAGCCGCGCCTGGTTCCGTCGCCCTTCTCGCCGTACGCCGCAACCAGGTTGGTCCAATCCTCCGGGTAAAGGGCCGAAAAGGTGCGCACGAAATCGAAGATCGTGAAGGCATCGCCGGGAATTGTCTGGACCGTCAGTTCAACCTGAGCATCGGTTACCAGCGGCGTCTCTCTCATTGCACGCCCTCCTTCGCAATGAACAGCTGCCACTGGTGCACGGCGTCTGGCTGTTGACCGGGTGAATATGTACTGTGGGTCAATCCATTGCCTGACGGCAGGGTTCGAATCAGTTCTTTAGTCCAGTTGCTCACGTCTGGGGCGGACAGGGCCTGGGTCCGGCTCATAAAGGTCGCCGCGCAGACTTCCCGGCCATCCGGGGCAGGCAGTCCGGCGACATGGGTCATATGCCAAATCACCAGCACGTCGTGATCCGGGGCGCCGTCACGACCGACCCCCATCTGGTCCCGCAGCGCCACGATGCTGATCGGCGTTGCCGCAACAGCCGTCTCTTCCTGCACTTCCCGCACGGCAGCCGCTTCCAGCAGTTCGTCGACCTCCACATGACCCCTGGGGAAATCCCACCGGCCCCTGGTGGGGCCGTACGTGTGGCGGACCAGGAGAACTTCGTCGCCACGAGTGACCAGACAGCCGACGCAAAGGGTACCAGTCTTGTGTTGTCTCTTCAGCGCATCTGATCTGACCATCCGAATGCCTCCCTGGCGGTGCTTCAGACGTCGCCTACAGCTGTACTGATTAGTTTACCATTAAGGAACTCCGCGGTGAACCACAGTTCCGCCGTGACATAACAGAACCCGCACTGGTGATGAACCGCAGTACGGGTTCCATTTCGTCGTTTCCCTACCGGGCAATCCTCACCCGACCGGTGTTCCCATCCACCAGCAGTTCCTGACCGTCGGCAATGAACCGGGTGGCGCCAGCCACGCCCATGACGGCTGGAATGCCGTATTCCCTTGCCACAATCGCGGCATGGGACATGGCCCCGCCGGTCTCCGTTACGACGGCAGCCGCTGTGGCGAAGAGCGGCGTCCAGGAAGGGTTCGAGTAGGGGCAGACCAGGACTTCACCCGGGCGGAGCCGGCCAAACTCGCTCTCATCCCGCACGATGCGGGCCTTCGCCCGAACCACGCCGCTGCTGGCGCCTGCCCCTTTCAGTTCGCTGCCGCCGGAGGCCGCCTTGAAGAGCCTGGCCTGATAGCGACCGTTGACCAGACGGTAGGTGGCCTGCCGCCGCGCAATGTGGCGGCGAGCCTCCTCCTGAGGGGGAGCGTGCCCCGAGAGCCATTCCTTCACCTCATCGAAGGTGAGGTAGTAGACATCACCTGGAGACGCCAACAGTCCCCGGTCGGCGAGGCGGCGGCCCCATTCGGCAGCCAGGTCCTGCAGGGCGGCCAGGGGCCGGGTCAGGTCGAAATGGCTGTTCTCCCGAAATGCTTGGAGCGCCCGGAACCGCTCGACTAGCCAGCGGAAGAATCGCGGCAGGCCGGGGAGCCAGCGCAGTCGCCCCTCTACGAGCCGGCGTGCCTTTTCGTACTGCTGTTGTCCCATGCTGGACGGCGGCGCGTCCAGCATGACCAGGCCCTGCAGCATCTGCCTGACCCGATCCGGGGCCCGCCGCCAGACCGGCTCCGAGACGTACCACGCTGCACCGTCCCGATGACCATAGGTCGCCAGGAACTGCGCCAATTGGGCCTCCGCTTCGGCCGCCTCATGCTCGCGGAAAACCCGGGAGAGCTGCCAGAGCGCCTGATTGGTCTCCGAGGTGGCACTCTTTACACCGGCTAACAGGTCTGCCATCGTCATCGTGGCCCGCCTGGGTCCGACCGCGAGCACGACCAGCGCCTTCAGCCAGATGTCCGTCATGTAGGCGGCGGTGGCGATAAACCGCTGGCGGAAGATCCCTTCCCAGCCAGTGCGAATCTCGTCGGCTCGGGCCAACAGTTCCGCATCGGTCATCTTGTCGACCAGTCCCGCGTCGCCCAGCTTCACCAACTGGGCCCGAGGGCCGTTCTCCCACCAGCCCTGCCAATCCCGGTCCAACAGCCGCCGCATCAGCCCGGCGACCGCAAACAGGCGCCACGTTGGCCGGGCTGCCGGACCGACCATGGCCTCTCGCCAAATTAGCTGCCGCTCCCGCTCCTCTTCCGCCGGACTCACGGTCCAGCCCGTCTGCCGAAAGTTGAGGGCGGCTGCGCTCATCATGAAACCCACAAATAGATTATCAAGCGGCCTGGGGGCCAACGGATAGCGCTCCCGGGACAACGCTTCAGTCACCCGCTGGTTGATCGTCAGTCGTCCCAACGGCGGAACTGGTTCCGGCTCCATTGCCGCGAGCGTGGTGATGGGACGGGTCTGCAGGAGGTAGAGGCGTCCAGTCGCCTCGGCGAACTCCACATCCTGTGGGCAACCGTAGTGCTCCTCCAGCCGCAGGGCGATGCGGGCCAGAGCGAGCAGGGTCTCATTCGTCAGTACCGGGTGACCGGGCCGGCGCAGATCCCGATCCGCCACCGCCAGCGCCCCGCCGCCTCGGTCGATCCGGTAGCTGTCACCCGTGACCTGGCCGGAGACCACGGCTTCACCCAGGCCGGGGGCGGCTTCCGCCAGCATCCGGTCCGCCCGCTCGGCCACCGGGTCGACGGTGAAGAGCACGCCGGCAACTTCAGCTGCCACCATCTCCTGCACGACAACCGCCATGGTGACCTGCAGATGATCGATCCCCCGCTCTGCGCGGTAATGGAGCGCCCGAGGGCTCCAGAGCGACGCCCAGCACTGCCGGACGGCCTTTTCCAGCTCAATCTCACCCTGTACGTTGAGCAGGCTCTCCTGCTGTCCGGCAAAGGAGGCGTCCGCCAGGTCCTCTGCCGTCGCAGACGACCGAACCGCCACGGCTGGCGAGCCTAGCGCCCGATAGGCCTGGATGAGCTCCGTTTGTAGTGTGGACTCCAGCTCCTCGCTGCGGAAGAGCGCCGCCGCCGTCTCTGCGGCCGCCTGCCACTCCTGGCGCGCCAATAATGGGGTCAGACGATCCGCCAGCCCCAGCCGAGCCGCTTCTGCCGCATAGGCTTGGGCACTGACGACGAAGCCAGGCGGTACCGGCAGTCCCAGGCGAGCCATTTCGCCCAGGTTGGCGCCCTTACCGCCGGCGGTTGTCAGATCCAGACGTGTGACCTGGATCAGTGGCAGAATCTGCATGTAGGACGCCTCCCAAAATGAACTTCCATGTTGATGCGATCAGTGGCTCGATCGGCGCACCGCCCATCACGTGGAAGAGCGTTGCGTTGTTCATCAGTGAAAGCACGTGTGTGGCCAGTTCACGGGCCGGCATGTCCTGGCGAAGCTGCCCCAATTCCTGCCCTGCCGCAATGATCCCGGTCACCAGATCCCAGATGCGCTGCCGGGCGGGGGTCAAGCCGGATAAGTAAGCGGGGTCGTTCAGGCTGTACCGGTAAATCAGCCGCAGTCTGTCGCTGCTGGCCGCTGCCGCCTCTGCCATGTGCTCCAGAATATCCCGGAGCCGTTGCAGTGGCGCTGCGTCCGGTGAAACCTGATCGACCAACTCCTCCAGGTCCTGCTGCAGCTGCTGTCCGAAAAAGCGCAGTACGCCTTCCTTGCTGCCGAAATGATTGAAAAACGTGGTCCGGCTGACGCCTGCCTTCTCAGCGATCGCGTCGACTGAAACGGGCTCGAATCCCCTCTGGGCGAAGAGGTCCAGCGCCGCCGTGAAGATTGCCTTCTTTGCGGCGGCGTTCTTGCGTTCGCGCAAACCAGTCGGCACTTCCGATGCACTTCCTAAATACATGTACTTGAGTACAACTATATACTTGAGTACAGAAAGTACAAGAGGCAATCATGCTTCACGAATGCCGACGGGGCCCCCACTCGGGTGGGTCCCCCAATCAACCGATCCGCCGTATGTACAAACCCGGGACACCGCGGCCGGCGCCGCCTCGGTGGTTCGCTGGGGTGGTGTGCCTCGTGCCCACCCTA
>JBLNEM010000435.1:0-3303 GCA_050262655.1 Mycobacterium leprae
TGCGGGGGCCCAAGAAGTAACACACCAGGTCGATGGCATCGCCCACATCTCGCAGGAGAATGCGGCCGCTGTGGAAGAGGTGTCCGCCTCGGTAGAGGAGCTAACCGCTGCCGCAGAAGAGGTCTCGTCGTCGGCACAGAGCCTGGCCAGGACGGCGCAGGAACTGCAGGAGCAGGTGGCCCGGTTCAAACTGTAGACTGACCTGAAAAAAAGGGGCGAGACCAACCCATGGTCTCGCCCCTTCTGTCGTCGTTTAGCCCTTGACCTTGTAGCCGATCTGCGGCAGCAACTGTCGCAGCCGTTCCCGGTAATCGCCCTGGAGTTCCACCGTATCCGCTTTGGCGGTACCGCCGGTGCCGCATGCCTTTTTCAGCCGTGTGGCCAGTTCCTTCACAAAGGCCGGATTGGCCGGCAGGTCATAGAGGACGGTCACCGTTTTGCCACCGCGCCCGCCCTTTTCGATCCGGAGTTTGATCGTCAGGTTCGCCGGCACAGCCGCTGGCGTCGTGCAGGTGCATGCCGCCAGCAACTCCTTGCAGTGCGGACAACGCTGGTTCTCATTCGGGTCAGTGCTGTAAACAAGCCTGCGGTTCTGGTCCACAGTGCCTAGTCCCCCTTATCCCATCCATCTTTGACCCTAGATAGATACGTATTCCTAAACTACCGCACAAAATATATTCGTGCAAGAACCCTTGGAAGAGTATAATGTCGAATCGTGTGCAGTGGGGACCGTAGCGGACCCGGACTTGAGCGTTGGAGGTGCACCGGATGCGGGACCCGGTTCGTTGGGACCGATTAAGGCCAACGTTGGCGTATGCCTTGTTCGGTATGATCTGGTTTTACGCCATGCATTGGACGTTGGCTCCGGCTCAGGTACATAATTTCACATCGGATGATCTAGTCGGCTGGACCTTTGTGGGCGGAAGCACCCTGTTCATTTTCCTGATCCTGTCCCATGAACAGCGGATCCGGACAAAGGCGGAGCGAGTGTCGGCCCGTCGGCAGGAGACACTGACGGCGATCTTCCAGGCCTCAACCGCAGGCATTCTGCTCCTGGATCAGCAGCGCCTGGTACGGGAGTGCAGCCCGGCCGCGGAGCGGTTGCTCGGTCTGGCCAAACGAAAGCTGGTGGGGCGGCCCATTCCGCTTGAGCCACCGATCGGATTGTCGGATTGGGTCGAACGGGGCATGGCGGGTGAACTGCCGGATGGATTTGAGGTCACGCATATCCGCACTGACGGTTCAACGGTACCCCTTCAGGTTCAGATGGCCCCTTTGCCGCCCGGCGGAGAGGCGAACGGCGGACTGCTGGTGGTATTGGTGGACATTAGCCGGCGGAAGCAGGCCGCTTTGGCGGCGCAGGCCATGCAGCGACGTCTTTTGGCGATTAACCAGGTGGGGCGGTGCCTGGCAGCCACCGAGGAGAGCGTGGAGGAACGCCTGTCGAAGGCGGTCGGCCGGTTGACGCCCTTGGTAGCCGACTGGTGCCTGCTTGATGTCGTACAGAACGACGGCTCCTTGCGGCGGTTGTCGGTGGCGATGGGCGATAAGGGCAAGATCGCCCTGGGCGAGCGATTGAAGGCGAACGACCTCAGCGACGAAATGCGGCGCAGCCGAATGGCTGAACTACTGGCGCATCCGGAAGGCGACCTCCGCCAGATCCTGGGGGAGGAAGGGGCGCACCTGGTGCCAACCGGGGACCCCCAGCTGGAGGACCTGTCAGCCCTTGGGATCCACTGTAGCTCGGCCATTACTGTGCCCATTCGAGTCCGCAATCGCACACTGGGGCTGATCACGCTGGTGGCAGCCGAAAGTGGGTGGAAATACACACCAGACGACCTTGCGCTGGCACACGAAGTGGCGGCGCGGATGGGGGCCGTGCTGGAAGGCGAGCGGCTCTATGCCGACAGCCAGAGGGCGGAAGAGGACGCTCGTCAATCAGAGATTCGGCTGCGTGCCCAGTACAACCTGATGGCTGCTGTCAACGACAGTATGGTGGAAGGGGTCATGGGCTTCGACCAGATGGGCCGGTTGACGCTGGTGAATCGGGCCGCAGAGGCCCTGATCGGTCGGCCTCGCGCTGAACTGCTGGGCCAGTGCCTGCGTGACCTGATCCAGTGCGGGTGCTCCGGGGAGATCTGTACGGAGGGTGAGTGCCTTGTCATGCAGGTCATCCAGACCGGGGTGGAAAGGCTGGACCGACAGGTCATCTTCCTTCGCCGGGATGGGGCGCTGATTCCTGTACAGTGCGCGGTGACGCCGATTCGGGAGGCCAGTGGCGGCGGCGGAGCCGTCATGACCTTTGCGCCCGTGACCCTTGGCGGCGCCGTGAAGGCGTGGCGACCGGTGGGTGACGCGTCACAATAGGCAGGCTTGTATGTCAGGCGAGTCGGGAGCCTTGCGCACCCGACCGTCTGCTTTTTTTGCCGTTTGGTGCGTTCCACCCGACACGGCTTGCATCCTGAATCGATCAAATAACGAACGCTTATGGCGAAGGCAGAAGTTGACCGTTATGCGTTGCCAGCGTAATTGCAAAAAATAAGCACTGATAATAGCGGGGTAAATTAACGGTGCTTATGGATGCGACGGAGCCCGTAGTGCCCCCCGGGCCACAGAACGCGGCGGATGCCAGGAGTGCAGACATAATGGCATCCCTTGCGAGAGTAACCTTGACGCCGCCCATCCCTGGCCAAGTTATTGGCCTGGCCTGAATTTCTAACTGGATGTAATAAATGCCTGAAAGAATCATTGTCGACGCTTGTCCGACCGTGGTACCCTTCTCAGGAAGCAGCTCCGCAATCGCCCCAGATGTGGAGCGTCCATGGCGCACCGGGCCGGCGGCGGCGGAGGTTCCGAAAATGGATGCGCTGCAATCGCAGCGCCGTCACAGGGGGAGGGGGAGAAACATGAAAGGGTCAGCCCTGAAAATCACGGCCCGCATCGCGGCCTGGTATGCGATTTTTGGCCTCTTGTGGGTGATGCTGCACCGGCGGGTTTTGGCGGCGATCATACACGACACGGATTTGCTGCTCTCCTCGCCCGATTACCAGGACTGGATTTCGTACATAACGGCGGGCCTCGTCCTGTCTACCCAGATCCAGACCAGGTGGTCGCGTTCGAGCACCGGGTAGCTCCTCACGCCGAGCTTCGGCGGGATGTTGTCCTGGCCCGGGATCTGCACGCACTTGCCGCTCGGGTCGAACTTCAGGCCGTGGTACATGCAGCGCACGCAGTCGCCTTCCCTGCGGCCGTTGGAGAGCTTGGCGCCCCGGTGCGCGCAGCGGTTGTCGAGCGCCACGACCC
>JBLNEM010000436.1:0-3805 GCA_050262655.1 Mycobacterium leprae
TTCTCCACCAGGGTGACATTCAGTCCGAGCCGGTGCAGGTTCTCTACCATCTCAATGCCGATGAAGCCTGCGCCGATCACGACGGCACTGCCAGCCCGGTTCTCCTCCACAAAAGCGCGGATTGTGACGGCGTCGGGCACGGAACGCACGGTGTAGATGCCCTGCTGGTTGATCCCGGGCAGCGGCGGCTTGATGGGCGACGCTCCGGGCGACAGGACCAGCTTGTCGTAAGACTCTACATACTCCGTGCCGGTTGCCAGATTCCTGATGCTGACCCTCTTGTTGACGCGATCAATGCCCACCGCCTCGTGCATCACACGCACGTCTACATTGAAGCGTGCCTTGAAGCTCTCCGGAGTCTGCAGCAGCAGGGCGCTCCGGTCGCCGATCTCGCGACCTACATAGTAGGGCAGACCGCAGTTGGCAAAGGAGATATAGGGGCCACGCTCCAGCAGGATGATCTCGGCGTGCTCGTCGGTACGCCGGGCACGAGCGGCGGCGGTTGCGCCCCCGGCGACGCCGCCTACGATCAGAAGCTTCGTCATTCTTTTTCCTCCACTCTCTTCAGCCTAAGTGAATCAAGCCAACGATAGGGCCTGTTGAGTCAAATTCGGTTGTGGAC
The DNA here is from genome assembly GCA_050262655.1 of Mycobacterium leprae. Classification (GTDB taxonomy): domain Bacteria; phylum Bacillota; class Sulfobacillia; order Symbiobacteriales; family Symbiobacteriaceae; genus DASXVX01. The sequence goes on from JBLNEM010000436.1 coordinate 623, forward strand.
ATCATCCGTAATATGATAATACCACTACCCCCTACCGTATGCAAGACTGTGTGCAGGCCGCCGCTGCAGATGTGGCTGTATCTCTTTAATACCAAAGAATTATCGGCGTGAATCTCGGAGGATAACGACGCAGACATTCTGGGATACCCCCCTTGATATCCAATACGGGTAGGGGTATAATGAGGGCGTGTTCAGCGAGCTTAAGTCTACATGAAACAAAAGGAGTGTCGGCGAGATGTTTGGTTTCAACCGCCCTCGTCTTAACAGCATCACTGCGTCGGAAGTGGAGCAGCGCCTGTCTGGTGCCAACAAGCCCCTTGTGGTCGACGTGCGTGAGCAGTGGGAGTACGCCGAAGGGCACATTCCGGGCAGCAAGCTGAAGCCGCTCAACCGGATTCAGTCCTGGGCCGGCGAGTTGAAGAAGGATGACGAGATCGTGTTGGTCTGCCGGTCGGGTGCCCGCTCGGCCAGTGCGTATGAATTCCTGCAGGCCAACGGGTTTACCAATCTGAAGAACATGGCCGGTGGCATGATCACCTGGCGTGGAGCCGTAGAGCGTTAGTGCAAATAGGGGAAGGGGAGGCGGAGACGCCTCCCCTTTTACTTCGTTAGTCTATCGCACCAGGCCGTTGGAATAGGTCAGGAGGAAGGGCTTGTATCGGTAACGGGCCCGGCGGTCTTCGCTAGTACTTTAGTACTATAAAAATTGATAGACCAAACGGTCCCTTGGTGTCTTGGCTGCCGGTAATGGAGGCTTCATACTGTTGATAACGATTATCATTCGAAATCAAGAGGGGTTGGCCGATATGACACTTGCAGAAGCGGTACCCGGGCAGGCGATCCTGATTACGCAGATTGCCGATGATTACGCCCGGCTGCAGGCGATTCGTTTTGGCATTGCCGAGGGTGCGCGGGCTGTCTGTCAGGCTGTCTTGCCGGGAGGGCCTGTGGTACTGCGCAAGGGCAAACAGGAGATGGCCGTCGGCCGGAACCTGGCCAAACAGATTCTCGTCCGCCCCGTGGAGGTATGACGCACCATGGCACACGACTGCTGCGAGACAGTAATGGTAAATGCGCCGGCGGGGGCGCAGAAGATCGTATTGGCCGGCAACCCCAACGTCGGGAAATCCGTGGTCTTTCAGGCACTGACCGGCATCTATGTAGAGGTGTCCAATTACCCCGGAACGACGGTGGATGTGAGTTCGGGGCACCTGGATGAGAAGGCCGTTCTGTATGACACACCCGGGGTTTACGGCGTCTCTGCCTTCAACGAAGAGGAGCGGGTCGCCCGGGACATGATCCTGCAGGCCGACGCCGTGATCAACGTGGTGGACGCGGCACACCTGGATCGGGACCTGTTTCTGACGCTGCAGATCATCGACATGGGATTCCCGGTTGTGGTGGCCCTCAACATGATGGATGAGGCAGCCGCCCATGGCCTGGCCATTGATACGAAGCGGCTTTCGGAACTGCTGGGCGTGCCGGTGATTCCGACGGTGGCGACTCGCAAACAGGGGGTCGACCGCATTCGTTTCGCGGTGCGCAAGGCCAAGGGGGGCAACCGGCAGCTTGAGATCGTGCGGCGCCTGCCGGCGATTGAGAACCCTGCCGATGCCTTGCTGGCGGCGGAGGATGATGAAGCGGCCTGCAGTCGGCATGGGTTGACCCCATCCGGCTCTCGGGAAGAGATCTACCGGATGCGCCGGGAGCGCGTGGATGCCATCGCCGCCGCCGTCGTGCAGGAGACCAATCGGGGGGCGACGTTTGCTACGAAGCTAGGCCTGTGGTCGATTCACCCGATTTACGGGCCGCTGATCATGGCGCTCTTCCTGGTAGTCATGTATGAACTGGTGGGCGTCTTCCTGGCCCAGTATGTCGTGAATATAACCGAGAAAACACTGATGGATGGCTATTATGTCCCCTGGATGACCAACCTGGTGGCACACGTGGTCCGCCCGGCCTCATTTATTGGGCAGGTGCTGGTCGGCGAGTTCGGGCTCCTGACCATGACGGTGACGTATGTGTTTGGGCTGCTGCTGCCGCTGGTCATCGGCTTCTATCTGGTACTCTCCTTCATGGAGGACTCGGGCTACCTGCCTCGAGTTGCGGTCCTGGTCGACCGGCTGATGACCAAAGTGGGGCTGAACGGTCGGGCGATTATCCCCATGATTCTGGGCTTCGGCTGTGTCACGATGGCCACCATGTCGACTCGACTGATGGGGACGAAGCGGGAGCGGACCATTGCTACCTTCCTGCTCTCGCTGGCGATTCCGTGTTCGGCCCAGTTGGCCGTGATTGCGGCCATGCTGGCCCCGCTGGGACCGCTCTACGGCATTGTCTTTGCACTCATTCTGCTCCTGATCTATGGGGTGGCTGGGGCTGCGCTGGATCGGGTCATGCCGGGGCGTTCCTCGGACTTGCTGATCGACCTGCCCCCGCTGCGGTGGCCGAGCCCGGGCAATACCCTTCAGAAAACCTACTTGAAAGCCAAGATGTTCCTGACGGAGGCCGGTGGGATCTTCGCCATCGGTTCGGTACTGGTCTCCGTGTTGTCGGCCTCCGGGGTGCTGGAGCGGCTGGAGGGCCTGTTGGCCCCCATCACCGTCAGCTGGTTGGGGCTCCCCAAGGCGGCGGCCAAGGCGTTCATCATGGGCTTTGTCCGACGGGACTTTGGCGCCGCAGGACTCTATGATCTGACCCTGACCCCGCACCAGGTGATGGTGAGCCTCATGACGATCACGCTCTTCGTGCCCTGCATTGCCTCCGTCATGATCATGCTGAAGGAGCGGGGGAAAAGAGAAGGGCTGCTCATGTGGGTGGTCGATCTGGCGGTCGCCATCTTCCTGGGTGGCATCATCAACCGGGTGCTCTGGTAGGAGGCGGCTGCGATGACTACTGCATGCGATCCGCAAGGGCTCTGTTCCCGGTGTGGCTATCAGAACGGCCCCGGCGCGCAGCGCTGCGTCCGGTGTCGGGCGGTCCTGCACGTGCCCAAGGGCTGCAGCGGTAGTTGCGCCAAGTGCCTGATGCCGGCCGCCAAACAGAACGAGGTGAAGGCCGGCGGATAGACCGCCGGCTTCGTTCTATTGCCAGAACCGGCGCTCTGGATTATGGTAAGAGGCGAAGCGGCAAGACTTGGGAGAGGGGGGCATTCATGGAGGCGGATTGGTCTGCGACCCCCGC
>JBLNEM010000437.1:0-5033 GCA_050262655.1 Mycobacterium leprae
GCGATCGCGCAGGAGCCGTACCGCCGATTCGTTGCCGGCGTCACAGGCCAGGTGAAAGCCTCCCAGCCCCTTCACGGCCACAATCTGACCTGCCTGGAGCGCGGCTGCCGTGGCCTCCAGCCACCGGTCTGCTCCGGCTAGCTCCCGTCCCTCCCGGTCCACCAGCCGCGCCTGCGGCCCGCAGTCCGGGCAGGCGTTGGGCTGCGCATGGAAGCGCCGGTTGGCCGGGTTGTGGTACTCTGCGAGGCAGGTCGGGCACAGTGCGAAGCCCGCCATGGTGGTCTTCGGCCGGTCATAGGGAATCTCCCGGATGATCGTGAACCGGGGGCCACAATTGGTGCAGTTGGTAAACGGATAGTGGTAGCGCCGGTTGGCAGGGTCCAGCACATCCTGCCGGCAATCGGCGCACGTAGCCGCATCGGCCGGCACCGTGGTCCGCTTCTCCTCACCGCTCTGGGAGGCAATGATGCGGAAGCCCTGAACGCCTGTCGGCGACAAGTATGTAACGATCACGTCGGCGACCACCGCCAGCGCCGGCGGGTGGCAGCGCAGTTCCTGCTCAAAGGCATCGACTGCCGCAGCCGCTCCCTCCACCTCCAGCAGCACGCCCGCCTCGTCGTTCAACACCCAACCAGCCAGGCCATGCCTGATGGCGGCGCCGTAAACAAAGGGGCGGAACCCCACCCCCTGTACGATCCCCTCCACCCGCATCGCCCGGCGAACTACTGCCGGCTCTGCTTGTGACTGAGCAGCCTGCTCTCCAGCCATTGCGCCCATGCCTCCACCCCCTCGCCGGTACGGGCCGAGAGCGGGAAGAGGGCCGCATCGGGGCTATAGTGGCGGATCAACTGAGACAACTGATCCATCTCCACATCGGTGGCCGCCAGGAGATCAACCTTGTTGATCACCACCGCCTGCGACCGCTGGAAGGCGGCCGGATACTTCTCCGGCTTGTCCGCTCCTTCGGTCACCGACAGGACCACCATGGTCACATGCTCACCCAGGTCATACTGCGATGGGCACATCAAGTTCCCCACGTTCTCGATGAACAGCAGGTCGGTATGCGCCAGGTCCAGGTCTTCCAGCGCCTGCGCCACCATGCCGGCCTCCAGATGGCAGCCGCCACGGGTGTTGATCTGGACAGTCGGCACCCCCAGCTTGCTGATGCGGTCCGCGTCGCGGGTGGTATAGGGATCGCCCTCGATACAGGCCAGCCGGTACTTCTGGCCGAGCAGCGGTACCACCGCCTCGAGTACCCGCGTCTTGCCGGCGCCCGGGGAGCCGATCAGGTTGACTACCATGACGCCGTGGGTATCAAAGCGAAACCGGTTCGCCTTCGCCAGGGCATCGTTCGCCTTCAGGATGTTCTGCACAACCTTGACTTCCATCCGCTAATCCCCCTCATAGGAATCCACGTAGAGTTCGTTGCCCGAGGCCAACTGCGCACTGCCGCCGCATTGTGGGCAGATCAGTCCTGATTCGCCCGCTTCGAAGCGCTGGCCGCAGCCACCACAGAGGCCCATTGCCGCGCTCCGCACCACGACCAACTCCGCACCGCGGAACAACTCATCCCCGGTCTGGGCGAGAATCTCGAAACTCCCGGTCAACGCCTCCGGCAGCACTGCAGACCACTCGCCGACAACCACGGTGACCTGGTGAACTTGCCGAATCCCCTGCTGCCTGGCGCTATCCGCCACCAGGCCCATCAGCGATTGGGCCAGACTGAACTCATGCATCCGTGCCGACCTCCCGCACCAGGGCCGCGGTGGTCGCCAGAATGGCATCCACTGCAGTCGGAATTGCCGCCGCTACAGGGCGGGTTAACGTTTCGCCCAGGGAGTTTATATCCCCTGCCTCAATGGCCAACAATTCCAAACGCTTTGGCAGTGGCACCGAAAGCCTACGGCCTGTCACCAATGCCGTTCCCAGGTCGGCACCATGGGCGTCACCGGCCAGGCCGGCAGGCAAAGAGGCGAGGTCAATCAGGTAGACCTCCCCCGGCGCCCGTTCCCCGGTCACCGCCGCATCGACGACGAGAACGGCCTGGTAGCCAGAGATTCGGTCCAACAGTTCCAGTCCGCCCGCCATCGCCTCGTCAAAGTCCACCCCGCCGCCCTGCCAGCGGGCCTCTGCCGCCCGAACGGCCAGAATTCCGGCCGCGTCATCTGTGAACAAGGTATTGCCCAGACCCAGGACCAGCACCGGGTTCTTCATTGCCATCCTCCTCGGCCAAACCAATAGAAAAGGAACTGCGGCACACCGGCTGCGGGCTCAGGGCCTCGCAAACAGTCGGCGTACCGCAAAGGTAGACTAAAGTCTGAGGGGTAACCGTCGGGGATGATGTACTTCATTGCGAAACGACAGCTTGCCTCATTATGTCTAGGATAAGTTTTCCTTAATCTTACCGCCGCAGGAGCGCCTCAGCCATTCACCATAGACGCCAAAACGATAGTGATAGCGTTTTAGTTCATTGGTCACTGGCAACGCCCGTTAGGCTGACAAAATGGGTTACGGATCATCTGAGCCCTTTGCCTTCTGACTAATAGGAATAGTGGACCACGCATCTGCAGGAAGGCCTGCTTCCAGGCGAGAAGTAGTGGAACACTCCGTGGTAAGAGGAAGTGTGCGCATGTCGCAACCGCTGTCGCCCATCGCCGTTCAGACCCTGGCGGAGTTCGACCGATTGGCCAGGGCGGGAGAGCTATGGCCTGGCTTTCACCCCGAAAGGGTCCCGCTTGTGCTGCATGGTCCGGAATCCGCCTACTACGTCGGCCACCCGTCACCCCCTGAGAAGGCCGAGCCGCTGGCCCCGATAGCCGGGCGGTCGCTCCACAAGGGGCCCCGTACGCCCGACTTGATGGCCAATACGGCCCAGCCTGTCAACGGTGTGCTGTGCGCCCTCGCCGACCTCCCCGACGATACGGCCGACCCCACCGCGTACGCCCGCCTTCTGCTGCACGAGTGTTTCCACGCCTTCCAGGAGCAAGCGCTCGCTGCTGTTGAACGCCCCGAGTTTCAGCAGATGGGGCGCTATCCGGAGAACGATGCGGTCAACAACGCACTGGCCATCATCGAGAATCGCCTCCTGTCGGCAGCGCTGTCAGCGGATTCGTCAGCAGCCGCACGGTTCCTGAGTGTCAGGCGCCACCGTCAGTCCCACCTTGAGCCGGCTATTGCCACCTACGAGACAGCGCAGGAGTATAACGAAGGAACCTCCACCTACATACAGCTCCGGGCCGGCGAGCCCATGGCTGACTTGACGGACCGACTGGCCCAGTGCAACGTAGGCGGCAAGTGGGCCGCGTACCGCCGCTTCTACTTTACGGGCGCCATCATGGCGACCCTACTGGATCGGTTTGCCCCGAACTGGCAGCAGCGTTTCGCCCTCGGCGGCGTTACCCTTCAGGCATTGCTCCAGGAGGCAGTCGGTCCCCTGCCATCCGCAGCACAGGTCCTGGCGGAGGCAGACTACGAAACGTTGCTGGCTGCCGAGCGCGAGCGAGAGGCAGAACGGCACCGGCAGGTCGCCGACCTGATGGCGCAGCTGGAGGGGGGCACGGGATGCCGGGTGGAGATCGACGTCACGCAGGCGCCGTTCTGTGCCTGGGATCCAACGAACACCCTGGTGGTGGAGCCCGGCGTAAAGCTCCACACCCGCTGGGGGTGTGTACTGAACCCGGACAGCAGCATCAAGGTGGAGATCCACGGCCTCTTCCTGGAGGACCGGGTCCGCCAGGTCGTCATTGCCAGGCTGCCGGAAGCCCCGAGCGTGACGGGAGAGGCTCCCTTCCGCTTCACCGCACCGGGCATGACCGGGGAGGCGCCCCGGGGCTGTATGGAGAGATCCGCCAACGGGTTCCATCTCCGACTCGAAGCGAATTGAATCACAAACCACCCCGCCGTTGATTGGATGGCGGGGTGGTCGTTGTTTCGATGCGTCGCCCGAATCAGACCTTCGGCGGCTCCCACGCCGGAACGCGGCGCTCCCCGGGGAGCGCTGCGTGGTGGACAATCCAGTTTTGGATCACGCCCATCAGAATCGTGCCCCCCCCGATAAAGGCGGCATCCAGCACGCCGCTCATGGGGCGGATGAAATAGAGCAGCCCGAACGCCCTGGCGGCGTCGGTCACGATGATCTGCCCCACCGTGACCAGTGCGATCCGTCCCCATCGTTCTGACCACCGTTGGGGAAAGAGCGCCCAGAAGCCGAGGAGAACGCCGAGCCCATGCACCACAATGCGCGAAAACGACTCATTTCCCGAAGTGGTATCCACCAACCGGAGATCGGTCTCGCTCAAGCGGAACGCCCAGACCCCCAGACTCATGCCTGTGGTGAGTCCCAGGAGTCCAAGGTACCGGGCAATCGGCAGCAGAATCGGGTTAGCCGCCCCGTGCCGCCGTACCAATCCCCAGTACAGCGAACAGGCGCCAAAGTAAAACGGAAAGGTGACGGGCGTCATCCACCACTGCCATCCGTTATAGGAGAAGAGCCCCAGGGGGATATAGATTCGTTCCATCGCCTCTACGATCACCGTACCCACGAGCGCCCCCAACCAGGGTCTGAAGTAGGCCACCAGTAACACATTCAGGGAAGGCAGGAAGGTAAACTCGCCCAGAAGGACCCCCCAGGCCGTGTCATAACGCGTGTTCAGGGAGAGTCCGGTATGGTAGCGGTACAAGTTGAAAATGCTGTGGGCAAACCATTCCGCCGCGCTGATAAGGCCCCAGGCGACCAAATAGACCGCCACGAGTCCGGCCTTATCGTTCGCCTTGCGACGGCGAATCACTGTGAAGATGACGCCCCCGAGTCCCAGCAACGCCATCAGCACATAGACCATGGTATCCCTCCCGGACTCGGCAACAACGGGCGGTCGATATCAGTGTTCACACATGGTGCGTACCCGATTCGCTGCCGAATCTCCGCCGCCGCTTTGAGGGATGCTTCTACCAGATGAGCGGAGTCAGGAGGGAGCCGATCCTTGAAGATCGTCGATGCAAAAACATTCGTCGTGGGCAACCCGTGGAAAAACTGG
>JBLNEM010000438.1:0-7389 GCA_050262655.1 Mycobacterium leprae
ACCGCCGATTTCACGGCGCCCGGGCTGGTGCTCCCCGTGGACGTGGTCTCAAACAACGGTGCGATCGACCCGGGGGATCAGATCATCATCACCTTCGATGCCCTGATCCCCAACCCGCCGGCCAACCTGAGCGACACCAGCTTCGTTGTCGATGACGGCAGCGGCGGACTCCACCATCTGGGCACCGACGCCCAATTTGCGTGGAGCGTCGACAACGGCCACTCCGTCCTCACCATTACGCTGGGTACAGCAGAGCACGGGATGAACCTGGCTGACCAGGACCTGATCAGCTTCGGAAACAGTGTGCCTGCCGGCAAGCCCATCAATGGCCTGGACCTGTACCTGGTCGCGGAGTCACAGGATTTCTAGCCCCCGCATGTGCAACAAAGCCGCCAGCGATCACGTCGCTGGCGGCCTTTCTGGCTCTAGACTTCGAACTGCCCCCTCGGCTCGATCCGGGCGCCCTTTAGCGCCGCCAGGGCCTGGTCCCTCGCTTCAACGGCCATTCGCACGGCCAGTCCGCAGTCCATGCGAATCGCGGCGGGCTTCTGCACCACCCGGCAGGCAACCCCGGCGCCCTGCAGGATCCCTTCCACCTTCAGGGTCTCGTGGGTGCTATGAAAGAGGAGGTATAGCCGCACCACCATGTGCCGCCTCCTTCGCTTCGTCCTCGAACAGGTCATCCAGGTTGCAGACGCCCCGGATGGGCGAGCAGGCGCCCCACATGGGGCAGGCGATGAAGACGCCGACCAGGGCCAGAATCAGGCCCACCTTGGTCAGGATCAGGTAGCCCCACCAGTTGGTGAAGAGCGACTGCCAGTGCCAGCCGAAGATGGCCCAGGCCTGAATGAGACCGGTGGTGATGATCGTGGGGAAGACCGTCCGCACCACCACCCGGAAGCGCTCCAACTGGAAGTTTGCCAGAATCACCGTGTCCATGTTCTCCCGGGGCCGGCCGGCGGGGACCGCAATGAAGACATTCCAGAGGGCGCCGCCCAGCCAGGCGGAGAAGGCCCACAGGTGGAAGGTGCGGTTCACTTCCAGCAGCCACTGGCCCTGGCCCGACTCCAGGGTAACATCCAGCGTGGCGATCATGCAGACGGCGGTCGCCAGCCCAATCACGGAGAGCCAGGAGGTCACGTCGATGCGCTGCGCATCCGGCCGGGTGGTCCAGGCCCAGAGGATACCGCCGGCGGCCAGGACCAGTGCACCAAAGGCCAGCAGCGCCCAGGTCTGCGCCAGGGGACTCTCCCGGGCATAGAGCACCATGTCGGCGGTAACCAGCACGAAGGCCAGCGGCAGCAGCACCTTCTGCCATTTCCGGTGCAGCCGGAGCATCGCTTCGCCATACTCCACCGCCCGGGGGACGGGCCGCACCCGCACCGACGGGCGCAGGTAGAAGTTCTTCCACACCTCGGATCCCAGGAGCAGCGCCAGAGTCCAGTAGGCGCCCCAGCGCAGCGCCAGCAGCGGCCAGTCCAGCAAGCCGTGGCGCAGACCGGTCAGAATGGCGCCCACGATTGAGGCGGTGGTGACCAGGGTGAAGGCCACCTTGGGGAGCATGTACTTGTCGAATACGGCGATCCGCTTTCCTGCCAAGGCGCCCTACCTCCCTTCCTGGCTCTCGTGAGCCAGCGCCGCCACTGCCTGGACGGCCGCATCGATATCTGTCATGGTTGTGAAGTAACCGGGGCTCAGCCGCATGGCGCCGCCCCGTGCCATCGAACCGACCGCCTCATGGGCACCGGGGTTGCAGTGCAGCCCCGCCCGTCCGATGACGCCATACTCGTCGTCCAGCCGCTCCTCCACCTCGCCGCAGTCCAGCCCATCGATGTTGAAGCAGACCACACCGCAGCGCAGGTCGGCCCGGGTCGGCCCATAGACGGTGACCCCGGGAATGCGGCGCAAATGAATGGTCAGCACGGTAGCCAGCGCCTGCTCATGCCGCTGCACCTTCTCCACCCCTTCGGCCAGCAGGAATCGCACGCCCGCCTCCAGGCCGGCAATGCCCGCCACGTTCAGCGTGCCGCTCTCGAAGCCTTCCGGGAAGATCGCCGGCTGCACCAGGTCGGCCGAATGGGAGCCGGTGCCGCCTTCGCGGATCGGCTGCAGCGCCACCTGCGGGTCCACCAGCAGAATGCCGGTGCCCTGCGGCCCCAGCAGCCCCTTGTGGCCCGGCGCCGCCAGCAGATGAATGCCCAACTCCTTCATGTGGATCGGCCAGGCGCCGGCGGTCTGGGCCGCATCCACCAGCAGCAGCACGTGGCTCCGGCGGGCGATTTTGCCCAATGCCGCCAAGTCCTGCACCGCACCGGTCACGTTGGAACCATGGCTGACGGCGATCAGCCGGGTATTCCGCCGGACGGCCAGCATGACCGAATCGGGGTTGAGCAGCCCCTCCGGGCTGACCGGCAGCCAGGTCACCTCGACCCCCTGCCGCTCTAGCACCGCCAATGGACGCCGCAGAGCGTTATGCTCCGCCTGCGTTGTAATCACATGGTCGCCGGGGCGCAGCAGCCCCTTCAAGGCCAGATTGAGCGAATCGGTGGCACTGGTGGTAAAAAGCACACGGGCCGAGTCCTCCAGGCCGAACAGCTGGGCCACGGCCTCCCGTGCCGCCAGCACCCGGCGACCAGCCGCCAGGGCGAGCCGGTGGCCGCCCCGTCCGGGGTTTCCGCCGGCCCGCAATGCCTGGTCGGCCGCGGTGTATACGGTTTCAGGCTTGGGATGTGATGTTGCCCCGTTATCCAGGTAGATCACCCGATCTCCCCCTTCCGCGTGTTGTAGTTCGTTGAGAATCACTCTCAGTATGAGAGCAATGACCAGAACTCGAAGTGACGCGTATCACACCGTGACCAGCCAGTCGCAGTGTAACGTAGCAGTCGAAGGGGGCAACGAACCATGAAGAGACTAGTGGCCGCAGTATTTCTCTGCGGCGCGATTGCGCTGATGACCGGGTGCAGCAGCCCCGGCACATCGGCACCTACGACGGCCCAGTCCGGCGAGGTGCAGGTGGTCATCAAGAACATGCAGTACGCACCCAACAATCTGGTGATCAAGGCCGGCACCCGGGTCACCTTCGTCAACCAGGATACGCTGACCCACGACGTGACCCAGTCCACCCCGGCCGACGTGAACAAGGTGAAGCCCAGCTTCACCTCCGGTCCGATCGCCCCCGGCAGCAGCTGGTCGATGGTGTTCGACAAGCCGGGCACCTACCCGATTCTCTGCACCCAGGGCGCACACTACACCGCCGGCATGGTGGCGACCATCAAGGTGACGCCGTAAAACAGGGAGGCTCCACCGCATCTGGCGGTGGAGCCTCCTGGCCTCTATTTCACGGTGAGCGGTCCGCGCCACTCGCCCTCGGGCTTGCCCCAGAACTCCTTCAGTACTTCGGTCCGCCCCTTGGAACGGTCGAGTACATAGACCACGGCCCCGTTCTGACTCATCTCCGCATCCAGCAGCACCCGGTCCGCTTCATGACCGGCCCGAACCGCATCCTCCAGGGCCTTGGGGATTCGGCTGTAGCCAACAGGCACCGTGAGCACCGACTCGTCCGCCAGCATCGCATAGGCGGCTTCCGCATAACGGGCCGTCAGGGTGGCCTCATCCATGCCCATCATGCGGGCCACCTCGGCCAGCCCCGCCCTGGTCTGGGAGAGCTGCTGGAGTTGGTCGGCCGTCAACTGCTTCTTCAGGAACTCTACCAGGACGGCGGACTGCGCCATGAAGCTGGACTGCGCCCCGGGCTCCAGCCCGATCGCCCTCTGGCCAAACAACTCCGGCAGGGAGAGCAGCGGCGCTCCGATCATCGCCTTGTATTCGATGCGGAAGCCCGGACGCACATCGGTGGCCCGCACCAGCAGGCCCGTGGTCACAGGCGACAATGGGGCATCGGGGCCGACCATGCTCTTTCCCAATTCCATCGCGATGGCGCGCTGCGCCAGCACGGAGTCCTTGCTCTCCAGGAACTTAGGCGAGACATAGACACACCCGTTGGCCCCCGCCTGGACATACCCGCCGGCGCCGGCGGGAACACCGGCACTCTGTAATGCCTGCGTATAAAGCTCGGGCAACGGGAAGAGGCGCACGACGGGCCGCCGGTCGCCCGGCTGGGCGCCCAGCAACTGAGTCATCTGCTCGAAACCCCGGTCGGCGGCGGTGGCCAGGTAGTTCACCGACTGGCGGTAGCCGATGGCTCCCAGGCTCGCATCATTCGGGTCATAGAAGTGGTTGACATCCACATGATAGCCCCGCTGCGTGGACTGTCCGACGGTCCCCCCCACCGCGCAGGGGGTTGGCGCACCGGCACGGCTCCATGGGTGGTAAGCCAGCAGTAGAGAGACTGCCGTCAGCCCAGCCACCAGGGAGCGCCAGGGAACGGCCTTGCGCTCGGCGGTCGAGGCGGCACTCCGCAGCGGTGTGTGTCCGATCCCGTGGGCCAGCAGGTTCGTGCCGATAATGGCCAGGAAGAAGGCGGCCGCCGGTGCCAGCACGATCCAGGGGGCGGTCAGGGCATAGGCCCGGGCGTCTGCCAGCACGCCGCCCCACTCGGGGACGCCGGAGACGATCAGGTTCTTGATGCGGGCCCCCACTTCGATCTGATCCAGATAGCCGCCGCCCATCATGATGCCGAAGATGCCCAACTCGGCCATGACCAGCAGCGACCGGCTCATCTCCCGGGCGGCCGTCTGCATCACACTGGGCCACAAGTGCGGCAGCAGGTGGCGGCGGAAGATCCGCCCGGGGGTTGCGCCCACGGCCACGGCTCCTTCGGCGAAGGGCAGCTGCAGCAAGTGTTCCGTGCGGCTCTGGACCCAGATGGCGATGCGGGGCCATTCCAGCACCGAGAGGAGTGTCCCCATGATGGCGGCAGACGTCCACAGCCCCACCAGTCGCAGCAGCGGGGAGGAGAGCAGGAGCAGATAGAGCAGCAGGAGTGGAATGCTGCTGGTAAAGGCGTAGAGCCGTTCAGTCAACCAGCGGATCGGGCGGGAGCCAAAGCCGCCCCACATCCCCATCGGCAGCGCAATCGCCAGGCGGATCGTGGCCACAATGGCGGCAAAGAGTAGGGACCAGCGGGCGCCATAGGCCACCCGACTCCACACATCACGGCCATATTGGTCGGTGCCCAGGGGATGGCGGCTGCTGGGGGCGAATGGCGGATTTCCGGCCAGAACCGAGGCGTTCCGGTCCTGGTAGTCCGGTGAGACCACCGTAATGTGCTCCGCCAGCAAGGCCATGAGCAGCAGCGCAGTCAGGATCAAAAGGCCGCCGACGATGTACCAGCGGTAACTCTTCCTCACTGGCGATCACCCTCTTTCAGGAGAGGGTCTGCCCAATAACGCGCCAGGGTGATGAGCAGGTACGTAAACGACAGAATCAGACCGATGGCGACCCCGGACGCAACCAGCACCGGCGTGTCGGGCCTCTGGGCGATGAATCCGATCATCGAACGGGTGGAAGGCAGGCTGATGGGCGGGTTGACCGCATCCTTCACCAGGATCGTCAGACCGGGATAGGCAAAGAGATACTCCACCACCAGCATGTTGGAGAGGGTAACCGTCATCAGATTAGGCAGGTCGTCCAACAGGGGAATTACGGCGTTGCGCAGGGCATGCCGATATACGACCACCGCCTCCCGCAGGCCCTTGGCCGTGGCCGTCCGAATGTAGTCCTGCTCCCATACATCCTGCATGGCCTGACTGATGGTGCGGGCCACATAGGACCAGGGAATCAGCGTGAGACAGAACAGAGGCAACAGGAAGCTGCGAATCGGTTTGTCGACGGCGAACACAACCGGCAGCGGTGTGCCGCCGAAGAACTCCTGCCATGCAGGGTGCTTCGACAACCAACTGTACGTCAGCACGCCCAGCCACTGGAGGATCAAGATCAGCAGAAAATCGGGCAGCCCCTCCACCGCACCGGTCAGCACGGGCCCCAGCGCCATGCGGCGTCGGCGCATCTGCCGGAAGTCCGATACCCCCTTCAGAGTGCCCAGGACCAGTGCCAGCAGCAGTGCGGAGGCCAGCAGCAGCATGCTGTTGCCCAGCCGCTCTCCTACAATGGCGCTGACCAGGTGGCCACGCTGATCCTTGCCCAGCGTGCCGGAGGCCACCATTTGTATGTACCTCACAATGTTTCCGATCCACAGGCGCCCGTTGATGGTCCAGCCCTGCTCGACGGGGGGCGCCGAGCCTGGCGCCATCTGCCCGTTCTGCGTGGAGACGGAGTAATGCCCCGGTGCAAGCTTCATCTGCGGGGAAGGCATCGCCGAGATCACCAGCACAAAGAGGACCAACAGAAACATGTTGAGCAACATCTGCCCGACCCGTCGCACAATGCTACTTGTTCGATGCAACATCTATCACCCTATCTAGGCCTATTGCATTGGTTTGACGCTGCGTTGTGCCAATCCGTTCATGCCGACCATGGCCTAACGGGCAAGGTCACGCAACTGCTGAAGAGCCCCGAACACCCCGCCGCCCAGCAGGATGCCGCCCAGCAGGCGATAGGACTCGGTGAATCCAGCGATCATCGCCATGAACTGCGCCGTATCTGTGCCGCCGCCGGGGAGCCCCCTTAGCCACGAGTTGGCCGCCGACAGGCCCATGGTTGGGCTCTGGAGCAGGATCACCAGGCCGAACAGGATCAGTGCGCCCGACACGGCGGTAACCATCCATTTCGTCATGCTCTTTACCTCCCTGCTGTATCAGGCGCCGCCTGGATCTGCCAGACTGTGCCTTTCTTGCCGGGGCACGAGACCACATACCCCTCTGCCTCGCCGGACGGGACGCCCAGTGCTTCGGCCAGGATGAAGGGACGCAGGGTCCGCATCAGGCCGGGGCAGATCTCCGGGTGGTAGTCACCGGGGTGGGCGAAGGTCAGCACGGTGTCCTGGGGCAGATCACACACCCCGCGCTTTTCCACCATGGTCGCCTGCACGGGGCGCACAGACACGCCCGCCACAAGCCGGGCTACGGGCGCGGTGTCGAAACGATCAAGCTCCTGCAGAATCTGTCCGACGGATCGATATGTACTCACAGGCCAGCACCTCCTCACTCTTCATTCTCTTTCGTCACTGCGTCTGGGCGAACCTTCGCCCAACGAAAAATCCCCGCCGTTCGGGCGGGGGGGGAACCCCACCGCCGTCAGGCCTGCGCTGCCACGGGCGCCCGGCTATATGTGCGGGTTGTGGCCTCGGCGGCGACAAGCTACTTCCGGGGCCCTCGGGCTAGCCCGGTGGTGACAAGCTACTGCCGGAACCCTCGGGCTAGCCCGGTGGCGACAAGCTACTGCCGGAACCCTCGGGCTAGCCCGGTGGCGACAAGCTACTTCCGGAACCCTCGGGCTAGCCCGGTGGCGACAAGCTACTTCCGGAACCCT
>JBLNEM010000439.1:0-9600 GCA_050262655.1 Mycobacterium leprae
GCTGAACGCCAGAGTTGTATGTTCTCCAGGCCGCCGGCGCCCATCTCCGCCACCTGCCCCAACAGTTCCTCGTCCTCCGCACTGAACTCCCCGCGGTCCTTGGCCGAAACATGCACCAGCCCCACATTGCGCCCATTGCGGGACCTCAGCGGATAGGCCAACCAGCCTGCCAGCGGTAGCGTCTCCTGGTCCCGGGCCATCAATTCGGCACGGTTCAGGCGGGTAGCGGTGTTCTTGCGACAAACTTGCTCGGCCAGGTGGACCACCTCTGGTGGCAAGGTCCCGAGGCGCCAGTCGGCATACCGATCAGCCAGGGAGGATGCCTGAAGCGGCACGGCATGCGGGTCCGGGCCGAACAGGACGAAACCCATGCCTGCACCGGTCACTGCCCGTGCGCCGTCGGCGATGGTCTGCAGCATGGCCTGCACACTCGGGGCCGACTGGATCTTCAAGGCTGTCCGCGTCAACAGCCGTAGCCGGCCGGCCTTCGCTTCGGCCTGGACCAGCAGCGAGTGTGCGGCCTGGTAGGCCTCTGCCCTGGTAGCGAGGGTTGCCACCTGTGTGGCCAGCGCTTCGGCCATGTTCACGTTAGGCGGACCATACGGGCGCTCGGTCGACCGGTTGATCAGGCTGACGATGCCCAGCGTACGGTTGCCGCTCTTGACCGGCACTGTCACCGCCGTGTCCGACAGCCAGCCCGCCTTCAAGCTTGGATCCTCGATCTCCTGCATGGCAGCGGCCACCGGCGATTCGGGCAGGCTGAACACCACGTTAGGTTCACCGCCCTCTGCCTGTGCTACCAGACGGATCGGCGGCTCCAGCTCATTCAGGTCCACGAGGCAGAAATCGGCATATTCCGGGACAACCAGGCGCGCCACGCCGGCCAGAACGCCACGGCAGTCCTCCACCCCCGCGTCTACCAGGCTCCCGATCCGTGCGATCAGTTCATCCCACGCTGTCTGCTGCTCCGCCACCTTGCCCACCCCATTTTCGGCAATCGGTCGCATTGCTACGGCCAGCAAAAGAGCCGGTCATCGTAAAGTAATCGATGCTGTAATAATGACTCTTGCATGAATATAATAACCCATTTGGGGTATCGGGAACAAGGCAGGGCGCACAGTTGTAGGTAAAAATATAAACAAGCGGTCTCACCTCAAGCGGCGAGACCGCGGGAGTTCAACATTCCTCGGCAGCATGTGGTAAAATCCCTTAAGAAAAACACTCCAAGGAGCGAGGCGCTTTGGCGAAATCCCATCCTGTATCGATAGGCAGCGAAACACACGCACTGGCCGGGACCCTGATGCTGCCCGAGGGGGCGGCCGCCTCCACCCCCGTCCCTGGCGCCGTCATTGTGGGCGGCCCCGGCCCCTTACCCATGCAACGCTATACCAGCACCGGCACGAAACAGTGGCCGGTACTGTGGAGCGAAAGCCTCGCCAAGGCAGGCTTCGCCGCACTCTGCTACGACCAGCGGGGAGCGGGTCTCTCCACTGGGGTTTATCACGAGGCGGATTGGAACGCCCTCTATGACGATGCCCGGGCCGCGACCGAGATGCTGGCGGTACAGCCCGAAGTTAGCCGGGTGGTGGCCATCGCCTTCGACGCCGGCTGCGCCTTCGGGCTCCAACTGGCGGCAGAGGGCAAGGTAAACGCATTGGTGTTGATGGCGCCGGCCTATCGCACGGAAGAAGAGCGTTATGTACGGGCGATCAGCGCCCTGGCAGCCAAAAAGGGGCTCTCCGACCGGGTGGTGCAGATTCGGGTGAACCAGTGGCGCGACGACCTGCTGGCCACCGTCCGCCGGGTGGAACAGGGCGAGACCACATCGACCGTCGACCTGTCCGGCCAGGCGGTGGTAACCAACCTGGTGCGCTTCCTCCAGACCGTGGCTTTTGACCCGGCCTCTGTGGTGAGCCAGGTCAAGGTGCCGGTGCTGCTGCTGCACGGGCTCGAAGACCGGGTGATTCTGCCTGAGGAGTCGGCCGCAATGGCCGAAGCGCTGGGCCCACAGAGCCGGCGGTTGACCTACCCGGGGAAGGGCCACTTCCTGCAAAACGAAGTGCGGCCCCTTGCCGACACCACTCGCTGGCTGACCGAAACCCTGGGCTAGACCGGGGGCTGCCAGGGCTCGATCGGCCCGGGTGTCCGAGGGCCGGTAACCCGCTCGATCCACCGGGCATACAGCATGGGGGCAACCAGGGTGATGCCGTAGTTGAGTGCCGCACACCCCAAATTCCAGTGGTTATAGACGGCCAGACCCGTGTGGAGACCGGTCACTTCGATCCCCATGAAGAGGAGAAAGAGGGCACCGGCCAACGGCCAACCCCAATGCCGTGGCGCCATGGCCGCGACGGTGGCGAGCGGCGCTTGAACCAGGCCGTTGTAGACCAGCGCTGCCAAACGGCTGTCCTTCCTGATGTCGCCCGTCAGCGAGAAGGGCAGGTTGTAGTGGAACCACCAGAGGGCCCCATCGAACAGCACGTCCTGGAGAAAGGTGGCCCAGAAGGCGGCGCCCAGGAGGTGCACCCATGTGGGAATCTTGATCCGCCCGGTGGGCAGCATGCTGATGAAGATAAAGGTGACCCTCCTGCCCCATAGTCTCTCTCAAGGGCGCGAAAAACCGCACCGGCAACTGCCGGTGCGGTTTTGCCATCTCAGAACAGGTGCACCACATCGCGAGCGGTGATGACCACCATGAGCACCAGGAGGGTCATCAACCCCCAGGAGTGGATCGCCTCCTGCCGCTCCTCCCGAATCCGCAGGCCGAACACGGCCTCCAGGAGGAGGAAGACCAACCGGCCACCATCCAGCGCCGGCAGGGGAATCAGGTTGAGCAGACCGACGTTGATGCTGATGCCTGCCACCATCATCATGAAGATTTGCCACCCCTGCATGGCCACCTGCGAGGCCTCGCTTACCATGGCCACCGGGCCGCCCAGACCGGCCAGCCCCAGCCTGCCGGAGAAGAGGTCCACGTAGGCACGGGTGATCTGCTTCGTCAAATTCACGAAGTAACGCCAGCCCAGGGCGACGCGCTCCCAAACCGTCCCACGACCGTTGAAGTAAGTCTTGCCGTCCAGCGTAACGCCAATGCGGGCCACTCCCGAGGTATCTGCCACCGGCACTACGGTAAGTTGGAGCGTCTGGCCGTCCCGTTTCACGGTTACAGGGACATTCTGGCCCCCGGCGCCCTGCAGGGCAGCGGCCATGTCGTTGATCGCCGTCATGGGATGGCCACCGACGTTCACCACCTGGTCGCCAGGCTTCAAACCGGCTGCGGCCGCAGGCTTGCCATCTTCCACACTGCCGACGTACACGTCCACCCGCGGCACGCCCTGGATTAGCAGCAGCACAATCAGCAGTGCCGCGGCAAACACCATGTTGCCCAACGGACCGCCCAGCACATAGCCGATGCGGCCCCAGACCGAGCGATTCCGGTAGATCCGGGGATCGGCCGAGCCGGGTTCACCGGTGTCTACTGCCACGTAGGCCAGCAGCGGAACAAGGTTCACACTGTACTGCGTCTCCCCCCGCCGGACGGACCAGAGACGTTTGCCCCAGCCCAGGGCCATCTCCAACACCCTCATGCCGGCTGCACGGGCACCAACAAAATGCCCGCCCTCATGGACGGTCAGGATGATCAGCAACGCCACGATGGCGCTCAGTACGTACAACGCTCCATCTCCTTCAAGGCTTGTCCGCCACGCATCCCTGTTCCTAAACGTTTCGTCATCGGCGGCCTGCAGTCCTGCCGTGGCTGGGGGCAGTCCCACGGTTCGGGGCATGCCCCCGGCCTTTACTCCACCAACAGAGGGACGGACCTGAGGACCGCGACGGTCTGGGAAGCGTCATCCACCAGGCCAACCCGCACCTCGTGGGCACCCGCCTTGGCAAAGTTCACGGCTTCGAACCGGGTGAAGCTAAAACGCCTGGGCCGGTCGCCCCCCAGGGAGAACGGCGGGGCCTCCAGCTCACCCAGGGTCCGGCCGTCCGGGTCACGCAGCACGAGCCGTTCGTGGAACTGCTTTGCTTCTGACCAGTCGTAGCACCACAGGTTCACCAGCACAAACTCAGGGGCCGGGCCCCGTGGCAGCGTGTGAAAGGAATGAATGAGCGTTAACCGGCCCTGGACGTCCGAGTGAATCCCATGACAGAAGAGGGCCGATTGCAGCACCGGTTTGGGCGCCAACAGGTCATCCAACCCGTTTTCAGCCATCGGGCACACCTCCCGGATGGCGTAGGTGGCCTGACATTGGTCAGGATATGTCTCCACGCCAGGGGGAGGTGCGCAGCAGATTCATGGCTGGTCCACGCCGCTGGAGTGAACCAGGCCGAAGTGATGGGGTGGCCAGGGGCCATCGTAGTGGAACTCCAGCCGGTCCTCATAGGACCGGGTCCGGTGCTCCACATACCGGTAAAACTCCTCCTGGTCGTCGCTTCCGACCAGAAAGGCAGCGTCAAAAACGATGCGGGTCGGTGACAAGGAAGCAAGCGTCATACTGACCGCACTGACCTGCAGTGGGTTGCAGATCTGACCGATATACCAGGCACGCCGTTCATTGATCAGCCGTTCGACCAACAGGCTGACGGATTCCGCCGCTGGCAGGTCAGCGGGTGACTGCACACTCTGATTGGACAGGGCCTGCAATTCGGGTGCATCAATATCGGCCAGGAACGCCTCTTTCCGCCATGCCGCCTTCAGATGCACCTCGGTCAATCCTGCCAGGTACTCAAGAGAGGTCGTCAGGTCGGTCGCGTTTGGGCTCAGAAACCGACAGAGTTCATCCACCGAGGTGAACTTGAGCCCGGGCGCCGCCGGTATGACCGGTCCGGCTGCCATGGCGATTGTCAGTACCGTCTCGCGGCAAGAAGGCATGGCTTCCGAAGCAGCGACCGCATCGGCCCGTGTGAGAGCCAGATGTGCGCCACAAGGAATCCAGCAGAAAAGACCCCCGCTGCCACCCGCTGCAGCCAGAGTGCTGGCGGCTCCTGCCCCCATGATGCCGTAAAGCTCCAACGCTTGAGCCTCCTGCACCGGACACCCCCCTTGAAGCAGGCATTCCTCAAACGATATGCAGCGGCCCTGGGGAGCAGTACTCCCCAGGGTCGCTGCACAGTTGGCATCCTTATGGTGCGTCGCCGTTTGGGTGCGGCGGAATCTCCCCGTTTTGCTGCATCTGGGCATAGGCTCGGCGGGAGACCCATTGGCCAGTGGGAAGCTGAATGGCTGGTTCAGGGCGGTCACCGCCTGAAGTCGGGCCGGTGCCAGGACCCGGGCCAACACCTGCCATCGACGGCACAGTGGTCCGGCCCGGCGGCCGCCACGATGCGGTACCGGGGCGCCGGTGCAGGAGCTGTCCGCTCTGGCCGGGCAGCAGGAGCCTGCCGGGCTGTGGCACGGGGCTGCCCGGCATCATCGGCTGCGCCGGGATCAACGGCGGCCTCGTCTGCCAGATGGTAGGCTCCGGCTTCGGCTCCACGGGTGCCGGCTCTGGTGCGGGTTCTGGTTGCGGTTGGGGTTCGGGTTCCGGTTCCGCAGCAGGCGGTGGCTCCAATGCGCCTGCCATGGGCGCAGGGGTCGGTTCGGGGACCGGCGGTGCAGTTGGCTTCAGCAGCCGGGCTGCCAGTTCCCAGAGATCTGGAGCCGCAGCGTCGAAGTAGGTGAGAAGCCCCTCGGCCAGACCACAGGCCATCAGCATGCGGAACTCTTCCTGACGCAAGAGCGCAGTGTCGGTGGGCGACGTAACACAGCCACATTCCAGATGTACAGAGGGTACACCACTGGACTGCAGGGCCAGCACTGCTGCCGGCGCTTTGGTCCGCAGCGATGCCTTCCGGACAGGCAGCCCAGTCCGCCCGGCCGTGTGAGTCAATATCGCATCCGCCAGCCGCCGATTCCGGCTAAAGAGGCCGCCGCCGGCGATCGCCCTCAGCCCCCGCACCACGGTGGAGGGATCCTGCCCCCATCCCAGCGAGAGGATGGCATGGGCGCCGAAGCGGGCGGCCAGACCGGCCTCATCGGTGACCAGGACCGCGGCGCCCAGGGCTTCCAGCAGACGGCCGACATCGGTTGCAATCGGGGCCATGCTCGGCTGCCCCATCCCGGCAGGTCCTGCGGGCGACAGCAGCACTAACAAGCGGTAACCCTGAAGGGGCGCCATCACCATCAGTACCCCCTCATCGGGGCTGTGCACCGCCTCCCCCTTCGCCCGGGATACGGCCACCACCAGTCCTGATAGTTGGTCCGATACACTTCCGGCATGTTCTCCCTTAATGAACAGGTCCACCCCGGCCCCTCCTCGTCGTGCTCTTCCATTACTGGCATGATATCGACGGAGGGGCAAATCTGTGCGCCGGGAGCGGTGGCTTATGTCACACTCTCCGGCTGACGGAACATAATCTGACAGTAGCCCGGTGGCTCCGCGGCTGTGAAAGGACTGTCGCCCGCTGTACCTCGCCTTACTCACGCTTCCCCCACCGGGACGAACCTCTGGTCTGACGGAGGTAGGGAGTACGAATCGATGCCCACAACTGGCAACTGCAAGGACGCTACCCGGACCAAGCTCAAGGTGTATGGCATGAGGTCTGCCCTACTGGGCGAGGAGATTCGTAACGCTCTGGGGGAGTTGGACGGCGTCCAGGAGGTCCGGTTTGAGATTTCGACCCGGCGGGTAGACGTGGTTCATGAGCCGCTCCCGGGGATCGTGAACAGGCTTTGCGAAGCCCTGGAAAGCCTGGGCTTTCACGTCACCCCAAAGGCTTGAGGCGCCCCGTTATAACGGGCGTGACCCGTTTTAGCCCAAAGCCCCTATAGACGAGGAGGTCATGGCCTTGTCAGAAGTCGTCAATCAGCCGCACCCGGCCGAGACCATGTGCATTCAGACCACCAAGGTGTATGACTGGTGCTTCAAGAACGGCACCTTCACCTTCACCTTTGGCCCGGCCCAGATTCGGGTGCCTAACAAAGCTTTCAACGTCCTCTGCACCATCGGATTCACCGAGCGCGTCGGGGCCCCGCCTGTTGAAACCACCTTCACCCCCACCTGCACGGTCGTCAATGTCACCCCAACCGCCAACGGCCTGGCCGTGGCCGAGTTGGAGAAACTGATTCCGATCCACCTCCAGTTCCTCGACAACCTGAACGAGCCCATCCCGGGCGCCGAGGGCACCTTCAACTTCCTGCTGCCCATCATCGAGAATGTGGTGATCTGCGCACCGACCGGCACGAACGTTACCTGCACGATCACGGCCGTCGACTGCACCGCCACGCTGGTCCCGTTCAGCGTCGCATCGCCTGAGCAGAGTGTGGCCGTCAGCGTCACGGTCGCCATCTGCCAGGAGATCCTCTCTACCTTCCCGGTCAACGTGTGCATCCCTGTGGTCGACTTCTGCGTCCCCGATCGGTGCGAGCAGAATCCGAAGCCCTTCCCGTGCCCGCCGCCCTTCCCCATCCCGCCGCAATGCACCGGCGTGCCCGGCTTCACCCCGCCCTGCCCGCCACGGGCTGGCTAAGTGAGCCAACGAATTGTGCGGGGCCCCTCAGATAGGGGCCCCGTCTTTCGCGTTCATGCCATAGCCATGCCGGCGCATAAGCATGGCAGAGAGGCAAGGGAGGGTGAGAGGCCATGGACCGGAAAGCAGGATACGCCGGCAGCCACCTGGTGCTGCTGCACGACGAGGCCGACCTGTATGCTACCCTCGGCCAATTCCACCACCACGGCGCCCATCGGGTGATCCCGGTGCCATTCATTCACGGGTTTCTCTGTCTCAGTGACGAGGTCGGTGTCCAGGCGCTGGGCCTCCATCCGGCGGTAGCTTCGGTCGAGGAGGACCGCAAGGTCAAACTGGTAAGCTATGAGCGGAGCAATCAAGTGCAGCCCGAAGGCGTTCAGTGGCTGCGCGCTCCCGCCGCCTGGGCCTATAGCCGGGGCAGCGGCGTGGGCGTGGCCGTCCTGGACACCGGAATCGACCTGGCGCACCCCGACCTGTCTGCCAACATTGCGGGTGGGATCAACTTCGTCAGCCCCGGGCGACCGCCGCAAGATGATCATGGTCACGGCACCCATGTGGCAGGCACCATCGGGGCCCTGGACAACCGAGTCGGGGTGGTGGGGGTGGCCCCGAACTGCAAGCTGTATGCCGTCAAAGTGCTGGATGCCACCGGTGGCGGTATGCTCTCCAACGTGATTCTTGGATTGCAGTGGGCCGTCACCCATCAGCTTCCGTTGGCAAACCTGAGTGTGGGCACCACGGAGGAGAGCGAAGCCCTGGCCCGGGCCGTCCGAGGCGCCGCAGCGACGGGCATGACCCTGGTGGCCGCAGCCGGGAACACGGGCGAGCCCGGCTCAGTCCTCTACCCCGCCCGCTACCCTGAGGTCATCGCCGTCAGCGCAGTGGGCGGCGATGGCAAGACCGCTTCGTTCAGCAGCGTGGGGCCCGAAGTCGACCTCGCCGCACCCGGCGTAGCAGTCCTCTCCACCCTCCCTCGCCGCCGCTACGGCCGGTTCAGCGGCACCAGCATGGCTGCGCCCCATGTGACCGGTTCGGCTGCACTCTATCTGGCGCTGCACCCCGGCCAGGACCCCCGGATCGTGAAGCGGGCCCTGCTGGAATCGGCCGTGCCCTTGGCCGGGCTGACGCCCGAGGAACAGGGGGCGGGGCGGGTGGATGCACTGAACATGGTGCTGCAATCAGCCGACGAGTGATCCGTACATAAAAGAGAGGCGGGCGCCCCGTCACGGGGAGCCCGCCTATTTCATGCCACCGCTGCCTTACTGTTGGCGCACTGCAAAGACCAGGCTCTTCACAAAGCTCTGCATAAAGCCGGCGCCGTTGCTATGTATATCGAGGAGCATCAGCAGCGCTACAGCCAATATTCCACCGACCAGCCAGATTCTGCGGTCCTTCATCACCGCACCTCCTCATGCCTCCAGATGCCGCTCGATCAGCCAGGCGCTAAGCCAGAGGAGCAACACGGCCCCAAGCAGTGCCCCAACCACGGTCGGCGTGCGGTATAAGACCCAGACCCAGGAGCACGAGTCCCACGCGCTTGGCGCCCTGCATTCAATGACTGGCCAGGGGGGAATCCAGCCCAAAAGGGAGGCAGCGAACCCGCTGAAGCGGATGAATGCCCAACCGCCTGTCAGGAGGGCCACTGCAGAGAGCCACCCGCCAAATCTGCTGACCAGCCTGCCCGCCAACGCGGCGAACTGTGCGAGTACGGCCAGGCAGAAGGCAAGCGAGAAGAACATCAAGAGTGGGAGAGGCTCATCGGTGAGAAGGCCCCAACCGTGCGAGGGCACCCGCATATTCTCCCAATTTATCACCAGGAAACCGGCTACAGCCACGATGGCGCAGACCGTGGTCTCCACGACGAGTGCAATGGTTTTGGAGAGCACCAGCCACCAACTGGGCACTGGCAGCATGAACACCAGGTGAACATGCTTCCCGCGCCACTCAGATTTCCAGTTGGCCCAGGCACGCCAGATCGGCCAGAAGAAGGTAACCACGAGTGGCATCAGCGAGAACGACCTGAGCATTTCGGCGCTGGTGAATTTGGTCGGATGCCTTTGGAGATAAGCGAGCAGAAGAAAAGCGAGT
>JBLNEM010000440.1:0-5676 GCA_050262655.1 Mycobacterium leprae
TCCTTCTGGATCAGATTCGCGATGCGCTTTCCGCGCTTCGGCTTCGCCTCCACATTGCCGAAGACGGAGTAACCGTTCACCACCACGACCGGCGCGTCCGGCTGCGTCGCCTCCAGCGTGACCACGACGCTCTCAGGCGATGACCGCGCTCTGGGCAAGCTCTTCGAGTTCTGGGCGATGGAGCAGCGGGGCCGGCCCTTTGGCATTCAGCAGAGCCTTGACTTTCACGTCAAGTACAATCAGTCGACCATGCGGGTCTATCTGCTGGACCGTTACATCCAACGGGTGACCGACGGCAAGAAGGATCTGACCGACTTCACCCGGGCAATGTGGAATGTGGTGAAGGATCGGAAAGCCCCGGCGGAGTTTACCGAGGCCGATGGGCTCGCCGCCTTCGCCAGCGTGGTGGGCACCGCCAACCAGGAGTATATCCGGCAGCTCGCCGATCAGAAGGAGTTTGTGGCGGCCGACTTTGCGCCGTTGCTCCCCCAGTTCCGGAAGTACGTGCACTGGATGGCTGACCAGTTCTTTGGTGGCAATGACCTTCTCTTCCTGGCTTACCTGGATATTGCCGCCGCGAAGGGCAATGAGTGGCCGCATTACGCCACATTCCCGCATCAGGTGCCATTCAAGCTGCCGGAAGCGATGACGCCTTTCTGGCAGTACCTGCAGGGACGCTCCGGCACTCTGACGCAGGCAGATGTGCTGGCGGCCCTCAGCGCCGCCACCGGCCGGGACCATTCGGGCTTCTTTGAGTTCTGGGCGGCGCAGGGGTTCGCGTTGGATCCTGCCAGCCTCACGTCCGTAGGAGCGTGGAATCCGGCTGCGCCGTCCGAGGGGGATCGGCTCCCGCAATCCTATGAGACAGTAGGCAGCCTGCAGATGGAGCACCAGCTTGCCGGCATCCCGCAGCAGGCGGTGGCTGTGCTGGATAGCCCGGCCGCTACTAGCACGATCACGGTCACGGTGAGTGTGACCAATCCCGGGGGCCATCCTTCTCTGGCGGAGGCCGAGGGGGCACTGACCGGCAATAACGTGCAGTTCCAGGACAGCTATACCTTTACGCCGCGTTTTGACGAAGTGGCCCGGGCTCGGTTCGAGGTAACCACCACCGACCCGGAGCGGCGCCGCTTCCCCTTTATCCTGACGATGCCTCGGGGCACCTCCTATCCGCACTTCTCGGTGCCAGCGCCGGCAGGCAAGGGGATCGACGGCTACGGCATACTCTACTTCATACCGGCAATCACCCCGGTCGACTTCAGCCCCGCCCTTGACGCGGTCAACCGGAAGTTGACCTTGCCCGCGGTCAGTCTGAAGGGGGCGCAGTTCGTCCTGACGGACGGGAGCAGCACTGTGAAAGCCGCGCCCGGCGAGACGGTGCAGTTGACCGGCGATGCCCCTCGGATCGACCTCCTGGACAGTTACGGCTTCCTGCGCGGCCGCCAGAGTCTGAGTGTGGCTCAGCCGGCTCAACCTCCGGTACAGCCACCCGTGCAGCCTCCGACCCAGCCCCCGACCCAGCCGGTCAAGACTCCGGCCGAGCTGTCGCAGAGTGGCGAAATCCGGGTGATGGTGGATGGGCAGATCATCCCCTTCGATGTGTCGCCTGCGAATGTAAACGGCCGGATTCTGGTGCCGCTACGGGCCATTGCCGAGGCGTTGGGGGCCAAGGTGGAGTGGGACCCCGCTGCCCAGGTAATCGCCCTGACCAAGAACGGACACGTGGTTCGCCTCAGCATCGGCGGGGAGCAGGCCGCCCTGGATGATCAGTACTTCACGCTCGATGTGCCGCCGCAGATCATCGGCGACCGCACCATGGTGCCGGTGCGCTTCATCTCGCAGGCGCTGGGTGCGACCGTGAACTGGGACCCTGGAAGTCGGACCGTGATCATCACCAGCCCTTAACCACCCAACAACCCCGACAGGCAAAAGCCTCGTCGGGGTTGTTGCCCTGAAAAGCTTATCCGACCGGAGAAGCAACCGGCGCCAAAATGGCGCCCTGCACCACGTCGGTAGTATGCAGTGCGCTTTCCTGGTTCGGCGTTTGGCGATTACACTCGCCACTTTCGTATTTACGTGGGGGATCCATTCAAATGTTTGTGGAAAGGTTGCAGGCACGTGTTTCCGTCAGCGGGCACCGTCATCGAGGTCATAGATCCCGCTCAGGCCGCCCCAGACCACCGCGTGGACGGGCCGTCGCCGATACAGGAAAAGCTCTCTGATGTGGCCATAGATCTGCTTACACTGAAGTAGTTAACGCCGTGTATGCGCCGCGGATTCGCGGTACCGGCAGGAACGTGGCAGCGGGTTGAGGATTGCTGCGGAGGTATTTGCTGAGCACGCTGACCGGTTTGTGGTCACGCATCTTCCGTGTCCGGGCGTCCGGCGCGACGATGCAGAGCGCATGGTGTTGTTTGCCCACGATGACTTGTACTGGTCAAAGATCGCTTTGTTCAACGCCAGGCTGCCCTAAGAAGTCTGGACGTTAGCCAGACCACAAGGAGGGATTTTGGTTGCGAAACTTGGACAGGCGGAGGTCGCTCCGGCGGGTCAGTGTTCAGGTCTTGTGGGTCGTGCTTGCTTTGGTCTTGAGCGGTTGTCTTCGGTCCGGAGGAACTGACTTGCCACCGAAAGCGGCAGCCCAGCAAGAACAGATCATCAAAGGCCGGTTGGACGCTGTAGGATCCGTCATGGTGATAAAGACTAGCAGGGGTGAGGAACTTGAACTTCCAATGGATGAGAAGGCGCAACTCACACGCAATGGCCAGCCCTTCAACTGGCTCGACCTGCATGCGAACGTTTATGTAACAATCACTGTACAAGACAACAAGATAACAAAAATGGACCTGAACTCATGAGGGGCATTCTATCGTGCGGATATGACCGAGGGGACGGCATCTGCCGTCCCCTTCAAGATTTGCTCGGTTGTACCAAGCACCCTATGCACCCGATTGGGTCTCAAGGTCGCCATCCTTGTGGCGCCAGTACACCAGAAGGGCTCCTGCCAGCACGATGAAGATGAGGCTGGTCAACTGAGCGGCTTTCATGCCGGCGATCATCAGGCTGTCGGCCCGTAGAAACTCCAGGCTGAACCGCCCCGCTGAGTACAGGATGATGTACCACAGCGTTACTGTGCCAGCCTTGCGCCCCTGACGGAGCATCCAGATGGCGATCAACATGATGATCAGGTCCCAGATGCCTTCGAAGAGTTCTGCAGGCCATAGCTGGACGGGGCCAAATGTATCATAGGCCGCGGTTCCGGGCTGGTAGATGACGCCAAAAGAGGTGCCGGTCGGCTTCCCGTAGGCATCGCCATTCAGGAAACAGGAGCCGATGCGGCCGATGGCCTGCCCCAGGAGTACACCGGGTACCAGGGAGTCGGCAAAGTCCCAGAAGGAGCGCTTGTGCTCGGGCAGACTGCCTGTTTTTTATCTCCCTCATAGGAAAGGACCGCGCGACGGGCGAGGTCCTGCTGGATAGATGCGCGTTGGCGCTTTTGGCTGTGCTGGTCATTGAGACCCAAGCGAGAATCATTGCACGGGGGCTTGCCGAATCGAGGTAACCGTAATATAATTGGTTCATCATATACCTAAATGATTGTTCATATACTAGAGGTGCAAACATGGCTAGAACAAAGGGCGCCCAGGGTGAAGAGAGCCGGAAACGCCTTCTACAGGCAGCGGCACACGAATTTGCCACCAGGGGATATGATCGGGCAACCATCAGCGGCATTGCGGCCGGTGCCGGACTCACTCAGGGCGCCTTTTATCTCTATTTCGCCAGCAAGGAAGCTGTCTACGCCGAATTGGTGGCGGTGTTCCGGGAGCGGATCGAGAACCTGGTGCAGAAGATCGACCCGTATGCCGGGCTCCCTGTGGCTGAGGTTTCCGAGCGACAGCAAGCGGGGCTGGAAGCGGTTTTCCGGTTCCTGACCGACGACCCGGATTTGACGCGAGTGGTTCTGCAGTCGCCTGAGGGTGAAGCGTTGCGCCGCGCGTTGGCATTGGTGATCAGCAAGGGCCTACGGGCAGCTCAGGCCGCCGGTTACTACCGGGGAGACCTTGCCGTGGACGTAGTGTCCGAGTGCCTCGTCGGCATCGTGGAGCGGCTGGTCGTCAGATGGGGGCTGAACGGTGAGCAGGAACCGACTCTTCTGGCCGGTGCGGTCTCTGATTTCGTGCTGTGGGGTATGGCCGCCAGCCGGCCCGATGGTTCGCCCTCCAGCCATTACATGGAGGGTGAAGATTGAAAGCTTTGTTGAAACGAATCGCCGTCATTGTCGTAGCACTGCTCGTCGTCATCGGAACGGCCGCCGGCCTTTATGTCCGAAGCCTTGTGAAGAGCGTTCCGCAGCTCATGCTCCGAAACGGGGCGCTCAAAGCTCAGGGATACTACATGGGCGAATTCGAGTTCAAGATGCTGAGTGTCATACAGTACATGAATACTGGGCGATATCTGCAGGCCGTCTTTACCCTGCACCAAATATCGCAAGAGTTAAAGACGACGAGGGGCCTCGTGAAGCTCCCGGCAAAGGCTTCGGCCGAGCAGCAGTTGGACTCCATGCTGGCCCTACAAGATCCGGTTACCGGGGCATTTATGGATCACCGGTACCCATACTTTACATACTGGCCCCCTACCGCCAACATGGTCGTTGAGTTGAGCCGCCTGGCAAATCAGGCAGGACGGCCGCTGGTGCTCAAGTATCCCCTCCGTTTCCTGGATGACATTCGTACGCCCGAGCAACTGCGGGCTTATCTCGACTCTCTCCTGTATCTGGACGAACGTTGGGCGGGGATGGGCAAACCGCCCTACGTCGCCGGGGTATCTGAACTGGCCTACTTTGACGACTTCGAGGACCGGGGAGTGTACCAGTTCTCGGCTGAATGGAAAGACGAGCTGCGCCGGTGGTTTACCGAGACGCAGGACCCCACTACAGGCTTCTGGGGCGCTCGTATCGGCCGGCCGGGTGATTGGCGTCAGGACCTCGACATTGGCTCTACCTTCCATGTGCTGCACCTGTTCGTTGATGAGGAGGGCCACGATCGTGACCCCAGGTACCCGCTGCGCAACGTGTCCGCCCTGCTGCAGACAACGATGAAGCGCCTGGAAGCGCCCTTTCCTACCGACCCCGTAGAGCAGCACGACTGGTGTCTCTGGCGGGACCAGGGGCCCAAGATGATTGTGCGTCTGTGGCCGCACCTCTCTGACGCGGAGAAAGAAGAGGCACGCGACGTGATGCGCACCCAATTGGTGCTTACCTACCAGGAGTTTTTCCGGCCTGATGAGGGGGCGTTCAGCCTGTACAGTAAGGCGCCGGCGGATTTGGACGGTCTCGGCTCTGCGCTATCGTTCCTGGAGGTCAGTGGGAGCTTTCCCGGCACCCGGGAGCAGAGCCTCATCTGGGGTGAGCGGGCAAGTGCGGTCCGGGACTTGGGGGAGCGGCGGCTCGCACAGTGGGCGGATGCCACCCTGCCGGAGATGGCCGGGGCCAACTCGATTCGGGTCTACTCAACGGGTTTTCCCGCCTCAGGGGCCTCCCTCGGTGAGCTACAGCCGGTTTCCATCTTCTATCCGAACGGGGCGCAGGTACTGGATCTGATCGATCTGCGTGGCCGGGTTGCGCAATACCTGGCAAAGAGTCCGCAGGTTTACGGCAACTGGACAGGACGGGATTCG
>JBLNEM010000441.1:0-2870 GCA_050262655.1 Mycobacterium leprae
GGTGCCCGCCGTCCTGCACCTGTACACCGGCGTCCGCCTGACCCAATCGGCGATCACGCAGGATGCCATGCGACGGGTGTCCGGCCCGATCGGTCGGGCGTATCAGGCCCTCCGCGACCAGGTCCCTGCGTCGGACGTCGTCTCCACCGACGACACGGGTTGGCGTGTTGGAGGCGAGCCTGCGCAGCTGATGATCTTCGTGACCGATACAACGACTGTCTTTCAGGTTCGCCCCCAGCATCGCAACGAGGAGGTCCGCGAGGTGATCGGCGAGGACTATCCCGGGGTGCTGGTCACGGACCGCGGCAAGAGTTACGACGCCAAGGAACTGGAGTCGGTCAAGCAGCAGAAGTGCATTCCCCACGCGTTGCGCTCGATCAATGAGGTGCTGGAGACCAAGCAGGGGCGGGCACGCCATTTCGGTGCCCGGTTGAAGAAGTTGCTGAAGGAGGGGCTCCATCTGTGGCACGAGTACCACGACCACCACGGCCAACTTGCGGGATTTGAACGTCGCGTCCAATCCCTCCGGGCGGCCGTGACGCGGCATTTGCGGCCACGCCGGTTGGTGGATGCGGACAATCAGCGGCTGCTGGACCAGTTCGGCCGCCACCACGCACGCGGCAATCTGCTACGATTCCTCGAGGACCCGCGGGTCCCGCCGACGAACAATGACTCCGAGCGTGGGTTCCGGTTCGCGGTGATCCAGCGCAAGGTCTCACAGTGCTCGAAGACGGCGGGGGGCGCGCGAGCGTTCGAGGCGTTCGCCAGTGTGATCAAGACGGCGATGCGTCAGGGCCAGGATGTGGTGGAGAGACTGAGTGCTCTGTTCCGGGGTATTGACCCGCAGAGTGCCCCAAGCTGACAAGGGAGATTGGACGCCACCGCTCCCTCAGTGCGAAGCTGAGAGGAAACCGTGAGAGCGGCAGACGGAGAGATTGCGCAACGACCAAGCCGTTAATCAATTGGGTGCAACCCGTCCGACTGCGCGGAGGCAGCCGTCGTAAGTCCAAATCCTACCGAGAGCAAACGGGGCTGCTGCGAAGTCTGCCGGGTGAAGCAGGCCATCCCCACCGCGAATATTGGCCCCGCCGGCTGAACGAAAGGCCCACGGGGCCTATCCTGTCTGTTGCTTACATCCCCAAGGGATCGGACAGGAGTCAGCCCCGTGAGTCGCCCTCAACCTATCCCCCTGGCCCCCGACTGTCCAGGCGCTTTGGACCAACTCCGCCGCCAACTCCACCAGCGTCTGGACCATATCATCGACACCTGTCTGCACGACCACGCCGGCAGTTCCTTCCTTGTCTTCGAGACGGCCCTGCTGGTCCTGCTCCGGTCCCTGGGGCAGTTGCTCGTCCAACTGTTCCTGTTGACGCGCCACCGCCACCTGGACCTGACGCCCTGGCGGCGAGGCGACCGCTACCGGCCGGCCGACGACTACGCCCCCAGGACCCTGGAGACATCCTGCGGGCCCGTCACCTACGGCCGCACCTACCTGATCCCCAAGCATGGCCCCGGTCCCGGCGTGCATCCCTTGGACGCCGAACTGGGCCTGTCGCGCGATTCCTTCAGCCCCCTGATCATCGGCTGGTTCAGCCGTCTGGCCACGCGCCTGAGCTTCCGCCTGGCCGCCGAGATGGGGGGCATGTTCCTGGGCTGGGCGCCGGCGACAGCCACCGTCGAGGAGTGGGTCCTGGGGCTGGGGCGGCCGGCCTACGTCTACCTCACCAGCGGTCCGCTGCCCGAGGATGACGGTGAGGTCCTGGTCATCGAGTGCGACGGCAAGGCGGCCCCGACGGCCACCGCCGAGGAGCTGGCCAAGCGCCGCGGCCGTCGGGGTCGCCACGGCACGGCCTGCCCCTGTGGCTGCCAGCGGCATCGTGGGCGTGCGCGGCGCCAGCGCCGTGGACGCCAGACGCGGCGGAACAAAGGGGACAAGAGCAAGAACGGCAAGAGCGCCACCTTGGTGGTTCTGTACACCCTGCGGCGCGGGGAGGACGGCCGGCTGCACGGGCCGATCAACAAGAAGGTCTTCGGCACCTTCAGCTCGCGTCGCAAGGCCCTGACGTGGGCGCGGGAGCAGGCCACGCGCCGGGGCTTCCCACCGGAGACCCAGAAGACGGTGCAGGTCGTCTTCGATGGGGAGGAGTGCCTGGAGAAGCGGATGCGGCAGTTGTTCCCCCGGGCCATCCTGACACTGGACATCCGCCACGCCCAGGAGAAGCTGTGGCTGGCCGGGCGTCAGTTCCACCGGGAGGGCAGCAGTGAACTGCGGGCGTGGGTGGAACCGTTGGAGGGGTTGCTCTACCAGGGGCAGGTGGAGGAGTTGCTGCGGCGGCTGGGCCGGGAACTGGAGCGGATCAGCCGTCGCGGTCCGGGAACCAAGGGGAAGCGGCAGACGCTGGGATGTGTGATGGAGTACTTGCGGAAGCGGGTGAAGCTGATGGACTACGAGGCGTGGCGTCGGCAGGACCTGGTGATTGCATCGGGGGTGGTGGAGGGTGCGGCGCGGTACGTCGTCGGGGAGCGTCTGGACCAAAGCGGCATGCGCTGGGTGAAGGGCCGAGCGGAGGCGGTGTTGCTGCTGCGGTGCATTGAGGTGAATGGGGACTGGGACGGCTTCTTCACCTGGGCTCAACAGCAACGCAGCGAAGCCCTGCGAAACGGTCAGCCCGTCCAGATCCGCAGCAAGACTCCCACTCAGTTACCGGAGGCGGCATGATCCCCTTACGCGCGCAGCCGGACGGGTTGCACCCTAATCAATTACAGCGCGGACAAGCATGCGTTCTTCGAGACCCTGCGCTGCCCGCGCGCGACGGTACTCGAAGCCCTGGCCCTGTTGGTCGAGCGCAACAGCCTCAGGGCGGCGGCAC
>JBLNEM010000442.1:0-2647 GCA_050262655.1 Mycobacterium leprae
GGTGGCCTTCCTGACGCACGTCCAGCCGCACGGCCGGCAGTTGGATGAGACTGCTGAAGATCGGGGCTGCCGCCCGGCTGAACAGGTACGGGTTCCGCTGCATAGCCACCCCATCCTCGAACAAGGTGAGGGTGCAGATCAGCACGTCCGGGCACCCCTCGGGGTAGACCCAATGGACGGGCGCCAACTCAGCAACGCCGCCCATGCGCTCGGGCCCGTCGGCGACACTCACCGTCTGCTCCGTTGAATGCCACACCTTGCCGCTCACATCGGTCAGGGTGATCCGGAGGCTGCCGGTCAGCGGCCGGTCGGCCGCCACATAAGGCGTGGCCTTCAGGGTGTTATCGGCCACAATCGGCCCTTCGTACTTCAGGCTGCAGGCCACCGGGGCATAGGCGGCCTTTACGTAGTAATAGGCCATTTTGGGCCGCAGGAAGTAATCCACCAGTGTGGTGCACTGGCTGTTGGGCCAGGGCTCGTCGAACTGCCAGATGATGCTGCCGCTGCAGTGCGGCCACCGACGGCGGTTGGACTCCACGCCGTAGCGCAGGTTCTCTGTCTGGAGGAATTGGGAGAGCGGCAGGTAGCGCTCGATCCCCTCCACATCGCCAAAGAGTTCCTTCACCCGGTGCTGCTGCATCCACCAGCCGCCGTGATGGACCCAGAGCGGGTTGGTATCGTTCGGCGGCCACTGGTTCGCCGGCGACATGATGCGGTCCAGCGACGCTTTGGCCAGGGCACCCTGGGTGCCAAACTCACTGTGGAAGAGCGCATTCGAATGGTTATAGGGCAGGTAGGAGTCGACCGGCCCCCGGTAGTGCCAGGGACCGTGGACGTCGTGCTGCATGGCCAGCAGTTCCGGGGCAGGGTTGTCTGAAGTCCCGAAGAGGGGACCTGAAGGCGACGTGGGCAGGTAGGGCCGGTCGGGGTCTACCGCCCGTACCACATCCGCCAACATTGCCAGCACCGGGTCGTCCACAGAAGCCGGGTTCTTCTCCCAATCGGTCAACTCGTTGCCGCCGCACCAGAGGGCCAGGCTGGGGTGATTGCGCCGCAGGGGGATCGCCTGCTCCGCCTCCGCCTTCAGCCGTGCCATGTAGGCAGGGTCGGCATTGGGCACGTTGTCGGTACCGGACGAGGACTGCCAGAACTCCTGCCAGACCAGGATGCCGGCCCGATCACAGAGATCGTAGAACAGTTCCCGCTCGAGCAAACCGCCGCCCCAGACCCGCACAAGGTTGACGTGGCTGGCCTGCATGAGGGCGACCAACTGCCGGTACTTCTCGGTCAGGTCGGCTCGGCCGTACAGATGGTCCACCGGCACCCAGTTGTACCCCTTGGCATAGAAGGAGCAGCCGTTCACCGTGAAGGTGTAGGGCAGGGCATCCCGGGAAGCACCCACGTTCTGCTCCAAGCTGAACTGGCGGATGCCGAAGCGGATGCTGCGGCTGTCGCTGTCGCCCACCGTCACCTGGCAGCGATACAGCGGCTGGCTGCCCATGCCGTTGGGCCACCAGAGGGCCGGGTGCTCCACCGTGAACGCAAAGCGGTCGTCGGCAGTGCCGGTCGCCGATGCGATGCGGCTGCCTTCCGGATCAAACAACTCCACGGTCACAGCCTCAGCCGGCGCATCGAGGGCCACCACCACCACCACTTCGGCCCGAGCCTGATCGGCGGTCAGGGTGGGTCGCACCCATGCGTCGGCGATCCGGGCAGGGCCGGTGGCAAACAGCGACACGTCCTGCCAGATGCCCAAATGGACGAGCCGCGTCGCAAAGTCCCACCAGTACCCGAACCGCGCCTTGATCGACTCCACGGTACTGGTGCGGCCCAACTGCGGCCACTCCCGCGGCGCATCCTTCAGCACAACGGCCAGATGGTGACTCTCGCCCGGTTGTGCCTTCTCGGTGATCTCGAAGAGCGCGGGAATAAACATGGACTCATGCTGCCCGATCAGTTCGCCGTCCAGGTAGAACTCGGCGGCGTAGTCGACGCCGTCGAACTGGAGGAAGAGCCGCTGGCCAGTCCATGTGGCAGGAACCGTGAACTCCCGCTTATATACCCACTGCCGCTGATGGACCCACTCCACCAGGCGGCTGTTACGCTCAAAGTAAGGGTCGGGAATCTCCCCGACCTTGAGGAGGTCCCAGTGAACACTACCGGGCACGGTGGCAGGCATCCACCCCTTCGCCCCGGTATCACGCTTGAATGCGCTACGCCAGCGCCAGTCCTCGCCATGAAACCCGGCAAAGGTCCAGTCGCTCCCGGCGAGCGAGATCCGTTCGGTCATTGGTAGCCCCCCTCAACAACCCCCTCAGGGTGTTAAAGACCGCAAAACGAAGCCGAGCGTCCCCGCAGCCGACAGGCCCCACCGGGACGAATCCAAGCGCCCCGGAGCCGGCGGGCCTGTGACGCCGTTCGGCCCCCCGAGGAGACCCGTAGGGGCTCCGCAGGATCAGGGGCCGTGGCGGCATAGGCCCGACGGCGGAGGGGATGCCCACGAAATACCGGGGTGCCCTGTCCCCTTCCGCCAGACGAAGCCGAGCGTCCCCGCAGCCGGCAGGTCTGTGACGCCGTTCGGCCCCCCGAGGAGACCCGTAGGGGCTCCGCAGGAAAAGGGGCCGTGGCGTCACAGGCCTGCCGGAGG
>JBLNEM010000443.1:0-13897 GCA_050262655.1 Mycobacterium leprae
GGACATCACCCGGCTCAAGCTGTACGCATCCAGCCGCTCGCTCTGTGCTGTGGAGTCGGCAATGGCGGCGGTGTACGCCGGGTTGAACAGGGCGTTCACCAGGCCGTTGCAGAAGGAGAGAATGGCAAACTGCCAGATCTGGCCGGCGAAGGCGTAACTGAGCAGCACGACGACCCGGAAGCCCATCGCGAAGAGGATCACCGGCCGCCGGCCCCGCCGGTCGGACCACTGCCCGCCGATGATGTTGCCGATCAGCTGGGCGATCGGGTTGAGCGCCAGCACCAGACCGGTCACGCTGGCCGAGGCGCCGGCCCGGTTGATGAAGATCGCCATGAAGGGCATCGCCATCATGAGGGTGGTTTGATCCACCAGGCGGCCCAGGGTGAGGAGCCAGACGGTCGGGCTGTAGCGGCGGTACAGGTTGCCTACGAATGAGCGCATGGGGGTTGCCTCCTGGCCCTGGTCTCCCATTCATTTAACACCATAAATTATCGGGTTGGCAACAGCCGTCAGCGGCCACCCGGCCCGAATTGAGCATAATCGGCGAAAAGAGCTGGCTACTCTTTGCCTTTCATGCCTGGATGAATTAGGATGGAACTAATGGAGAGTTTGACGCTGCACGAAGGAGGGTTTGCCTATGCGCTGGATGACTCGCAAGAACGCCAATGTAGATCGCATTGCCTGTCCCTGGCTCATCAAGCGGTTTGTGGACCCGGATGCAGAGTTCCTCTTTGTCTCGGCCGATACGAACCCGGCCAGCATTCCGGACGCGATTCCCTTCGATATGCAGGGGGTCGAACTGGGCCATGTGGACGGGCGCTGCAGCTTCGAGTCGATCATGCACAAGTACAAGCTGACTGACCCGGCCCTGCGGATGCTGGCGCGCATCGTCCACGGGGCGGACATCCCCGACGACCTGGCATTCTGCCCCGTGGAGGCGCACGGCCTGAGGGCGGCCGCTCACGGTTTCGCCTTCCTGCACGGCGAGAACGACCACCGGAAGATGGAACTGGAGTTCCCGCTCTACGACGCCCTCTACGCCTGGTGCCAGGAGCTGGTGGAGGGGTAGGTTAGGAACACGGCAAACCCCTTCCTCGCTGGGGTCGAGGAAGGGGTTTGTGTTTGTATGCCCCTCTACAGGCGAGTATCGAGACTGAGACTCCGAGACACTTCGAGTTCACCTTCGTATTCGGGACGACGGCTCTGTGATATTGAGAACTCCAGCATGGCCAGTGAGCGGCCGAGGACTGTTATCAGTTCTACGCGACCATGGCCGTACGGGGGCGGGTCACCCAAGGCTATCCCACTGGCAAATCGGCACGAATAGGCTGGAGGCTTTCTGGCGGTAATGTTTGTGAAAACGATGTCAAGGATATTCTCCTCGCATTCCCACACAGTGAACAGCGGCAGGTCACAAGAGACGTTTGCAAGTCTGGCAAAGAGTGCAACTTGGCGGTCGGTGCTGTAGAACCGGTCCGTTACACCAACGGGGTGCAACGAAGTGACCTCACGGGCCAGCATGGCTTGCACGCAATTTACCTGTGGCTCGAACTGGCTAAGCTCCTCTAGGTTCACTCGCACAACGGGGCTTTCATTGACGCAGAGGACTCCAGCCGCTCGGGCTGATGGTAAAACCCAGTAGCCCTGGAGATCAGCCGGCTCCATGTGAACTATGCCAGTGTTTGTTCTGAGCGAAACCCGGTCGCCAAACGGGACGAAAATGTTCATGCTTCCGATTTCCTCCAACTACGATGGCGATACTTAGGCGAAAACCCTGCTTCATGGCAAAGCAGGGTTTTTCCGTTACACTCGAAGGCGCCAGACATTCCATGCGCCAATCAGTAGCGGTGATGCGGCCTGGATTAGTATGACCGCCACGCTCCCCTCTCCCATGTGGAGCCAGTGTACTGCTACAAAGGCACCGGCGTATCTGCAGAGTTGAACCGCCGCAAAAGTGGCGATGGCCCATAGCCCAAGCAACAGCCGGTTCGGTGTGCGGGGCTCAATCGGCGGTATGCGGGCGAGGAAGCTGACGTATGGGGCTAAAGTTAGGGAAGAGGCGATTAGAGCGACCGCAATCATCCCGATGGGGATTTGGCCGATACTCATGCTGATTAAGGTGATGATC
This sequence comes from Mycobacterium leprae, assembly GCA_050262655.1. Taxonomy (GTDB): domain Bacteria; phylum Bacillota; class Sulfobacillia; order Symbiobacteriales; family Symbiobacteriaceae; genus DASXVX01. The sequence goes on from JBLNEM010000443.1 coordinate 2,129, forward strand.
AGGCCAGACCAAGACGGCCAGAGTAACCACCCTAGCCAGCGGGGCATCTCTGAGCGGGTTACCGTCCTGGGGATGCCAATACCATAAAAAGTAGCGATGTGCGGGAGTCCAACTGCGAAAGCAATCAGCAACTCAGCGGTCATGCTTCCTTGGAGCCAGAAACGAGTAAAGAGACCAAGGAGAGCCCAGAGCGCTAGTTCACGGAGGGTTTTCACCATGGTAGTCACCTGTCTGGCGTCAGTCTGGTGTTAGTCTCTGTACTCGGACCAGCCCTGCTTTAGCCCGTGCATGAAGCTGGGCCCGTCGCTGGATGGAACGATGGTGTTCGCAAGGAATTGGTTCACACTCAGGCCTCCGGCCACGCACCCGGCAGCGACGGACAATGGGTTGGCCCTCGACGCAGAGGTAGAAGTATACGGGGTCGGCCCATTGTACGTGATGACCTTGGACGCGATTGTGGCACCCGTGGCGCAGCCTACAACAGTGCCAGCGACACCAGTCTTGACGTTCTGGGCCAATTGCTGCCCAGCCTGCTTAAAGCCTTGCTCCAGTGCATACCCAGTCCGCTTGACAGTACTCCAGGCACCTTGCAAAGAAACAGACATTCCGACGACCTCCTTATCATCTGGAATTTCGGAGCCGATATTACCTTATCATGCTGAATTAACAGTGTCAACAGTAAATATAGTATTGGGTTATTCGTGTAACAAACAAAGCATGGTTGTTAAGTGTCGGAATTCGAAAGTGGAATGAGGCGAAGCCGATTGCTCCTGACGCCAAGCAGCAGAATGAAGACCGCAGTTCGCATCAACGAACTGCGGTCTTCTGGCATCCATCCATTAGGCGGCCAGCAAATCCGTCTGCGGTCCAGCCTCAGGTCGCTGCCTGACTCTGCCGCACACTCTCCCATGCGAAAAGCAGCAGCCCGGCTACCATGAGCAGTCCGCCGGCGGTCACCCGGGCGGTCAGCGACTCCCCCAGCAGCAGCAGCGCACCGATCACGCCCCAGAAGGTGGAGGTGGATGAGATCAGTCCGGTCCGTCCGGCGCCGATGTGGCGCATCGCCACGTAGAAGAAGGCGAGGGAGAGGCCCAACGAGAATGCGCCGCTGGCGGCGATGCCGGGCACCACCCGCCAGGAGACGGCCAGGGGCTGACCGAACGCCAGGGCCAGTGCGCCCATCACGACGCCGGCCACCAGGGCCTTCAGCGAGACCAGCGTCACGGCCGGAATATGTTCGCCCAGCAGCCGCCCCAGGTTGTTCTCGGTGCCCCACCCCAGATAGCCCAGGGCGATCAGCAAGTTGCCCAGGGCATTACCCTGCAGCAGACTCCCGCCGGACTCAGGCCAGGAGAGCCAGATGCCTCCGGCCAAGACCGCAAGGCTGGCTACAACCGTCGAGGCGGTCAGGTGTTCCCGGAAGATCACGAAGGCGAGGAAGGCGGTGAAGACTGCCTCCATGTTGATCATCAGGACCCCCTGCACGCCGGAGGTCAGCTTCAGACCCAGGAAGTAGAGGCTGGGGCCGAATACCGAGCCCGCCAGCAGCCAGCCCACGGCCACCCAGGGTCGGCGGAAGCGGAGGCCGCCGGCCCGAATGGCCCACGGCAGCAGGGCCAGACCGGCGGCAAAGTATGTCCAGGCGCCGGCGGTGAGGGCAGGTACCTGCTCGGTCAGCAGCCACTTGTTCAGGACGGTGAAGAGTCCGACCAGGGCCGCGGAGCCGAGGGCGGCGCCGTAGCCCACCAGGAAACGCTTTGGCAATGGTAGCAACTCCTCTGGGTCAACATGGAGATATATATGCCTCAAGCATGGCGTCCAGTCCGGCTGTCGTCAACCCCCTGTCTGAGGCAGGATGGCGCCGGGTGAAAAGCGAACGTCCCTTTCTACTCAGAATGCACGGGGGAATTCGATGTCACGCCCCATTGCCATCGCCCATTCACTGCCAGATTCCGACGCACTCGCCCTGATCGTGGCAGCGGACTACGACCTGCCTTTGCCAGTTAGCTGTACCCTGACTTCACCCGGCGTGAACGATACCTACCGGATCAAGACAGAAGGGCGCACGTTCTTCTACCGGATCTACCGTGCCGGGTGGCGCACTGCGGCGGATATCCAGTATGAACTGGAGCTTCTGCTCCACCTGCGGCGTGTCGGCGTGCCGATCTCGGTCCCGGTGCCCAAGCCGGATGGAAGCTATGTGACGGCCCTGGCCTTGGCCGAAGGGGTGCGCCCTGCCGTGCTGTTCACCGAGGCGGAGGGCCAGGTGCTCGCCTACACGGCAGCCGACGCCTTCGAGTATGGCTGTGCGGCTGGTCGGCTTCACAACGGCATGGACTCCTTTCGCTCCGACCTGCCCCGTGTGGCCGTGAACCTGGAGACGCTGCTGGAGCAGCCGCTCCGCCTCATCCGCCCGTTTGCGGAGCGCCTGGGCCGTTGGGCCTTCTTCGCCGACGCCGGCGACCGGCTTCTTGCCCGGGTGCACCGGGTAGAGCCGCTCCTGGAGCAGGGCATCTGCCATGGGGACCTGCACGGGCACAACGTCCACAAGACGAAGGACGGAGGGCTGACCCTCTTCGACTTCGACTGCGGCGGGCCGGGCTATCGGGCCTACGATCTGGCGTGCTATCGGTGGGCGGTCAGCCGACACGCACCCAACGCCGAACCGTGGGATGCGTTCCTCCGTGGTTACCGGATGGAACGACCAGTCGCACAGGTTGACCTGGACGCAGTGCCTGTATTCGTGGCCATTCGCACCCTCTGGCTGCTCGGATTGCAGGCTGGCTGGGTGAAGCAGCGGGGGACCGAGTCGGTGGCCATGTGGCTGCAGGGCGGCGGCGAGGCGCTGCGGCAGTGGATGGATGCGGAACTGAAGGAGTGACGCCCCTTGAACCATCCGTGGAAAGCGCTGATGCACCAACTGGCGGACGAACTCGATGCGGCCGGCATTCCGTATTCGTTTGAAGCGGCCACTGCGCTGCTGCTCCAGGGGCTGGCGATGCCCGGCATGGACGATATCGACCTGGCCGTGCAGTGGGACCGTCTCGACGACGCTCGCCGGCTGTTCCAGGAATACAACCCCGGGCCGGTGGCGTACCACCCCGGGTGGGCGATCTTCCGGTTCGAGCGGGCGGGCGTGCCGGTCGACATCCTTTCCTATGAGGCAACGGTGATGGCCGACGATCCGGATCGACTCGCCGTCATCGATGAGGGTCGGCCGTTGTGGTGCAAGTCGATGGCGTTCTTCTACCGCAATTCCCCGCCCGGACATCCCCGGCGCAGGCTGATCGAGGAGTTCTGGGCGACACAGGGGCCGAAATAACGCGTGATCCCCCCGCCACCTGGGTGACGGGGGGATTCTGTTGGTGTCAGGCTTCCGGCGCCGCAAAGATATCTTCCGTGCCACGTCGGGTGTCGCACCAGACAGCCTCCGCCCGGTCGACGTCGCGCCTGGCGGCGCAGCCGATATAGTCGCCGATGAAGCGCTGGCCCAGGGGGTCCGCATTCGGGTCGAAGGAGGTGTCGGTCACTCGCTCGTCCGGCAGCCAGAGCCGGCCGTGATTGACGCCCCGGGCCAGGAAAACGTCGAGCCGGTCGCGACGGACCCGGTTGGTGTAGTAGACGAGGTTGACGGTGCCGGTCCGGGGCGAGACGGAGAGGAAGGGGAAGAAGGCCACTGCACGCGGCGGCGTGTCGGTCGCCTTTCGGGGGCGCGACCAGGTCCGGCCCCGGTCCCTGGAGACGGCGATCATGATATCGACCGACTCCGCCTCTTCCGGACTGACCCCCCGCGGCCGCAGCTGCTGCCAGACCGCGTAAATGCGACCGCCGTCCGGACCGGTGGTGGTGTCGGTGCCCAGGAAGGCCAGGGTGAAGACCCGGAAGGTGAACTCCCGGACGAAATTGCGCAGACCCTCTTCCACCAGAGGGGCGGTGAAGCGGGCGATGGCTACAGGCGGGTCGAAGGACCGGCCGCCGTCGAGGGAGCGGCGGAACCAGAGGGTCGTCTCCGGGTTGCCGTTCATCCAGGCCACATAGACTTCGCCCAGCCGGCCGATCGCCACGAAGGTGCCCAGCGCATAGGGTTCGATGCCGGTCAACCGTAACGGGGGCGACCAGGTGCGCCCGCTATCCAGCGAGCGCTGGAACAGGATGATCGTCCCCGGGTTCATGAAACGGGTGTAGGCAACATAGGCCCGCCCCTCAAAAGGGCTGGCGGGGGCCGAGTCAATCGCGAACCAGGGCTTGTCATTAAAGGTCTGCTCGTTGAACCCTCGCTGGATGATGATCGGCCCCCCGAAGTGGGCGCCGGCCTAATCGGAGCGGTAGACAATTATCGAGCCGCCGCCCGCTTCACCCACGCTGCCGTAAGCTGCACCGCCTACGAGGCAGAGGCGCGGGTAGCCGAAGACGACCACCGGGTCGCCCGAACTGACATGCTCCGGCGGCAGCGGGGGGATGGCGTTGATCCAGTGCAGGCCGCCGTCAGTCGAACGGTAGATGCCAATATGGGAGAGAGCACCTGTGCGATAATCGTTGGCCGCTGCCACCATGATCTCAGGGTCCAGCAGGTCGATGCCGATCGATGGCTCGTTCTGCGGTTCCGGATTCGGCGTCACCAGAACGTTAATGGGCGGTCGGCGGTGGTGCTCCTCATCCTCGCTCGTCGTGTTGGCGGTCGTTTCGGTGGTGGTGTCGGTGGCGGTGTAGGTCTCCGTCTGGTCATCCTTCTCGGCCCTCGCCGGCGGATTCAGGGGAAGGGGGGATGGCGTGGTCATACCGTCCATGGGGCATACCACCTTGCTGAGAGTGATTACCTTCCATGGACAAAGTATGTGGTGTTGACGAAAGGGGTGACTCCCGGCGGTTCGGGGTTGATCGTATAATTCAGGGATGGTACGATATTCGCATAAGGTCACCGAGATCGGGGTGAGTCCGATGCGTCGTGGCTGCTGCCTGCTGCTCTTGTTCTGCCTGATCACAGCCTGCAACCGCCCCACAGCCAAGCCGCCGGGGGATCCGGCGGAATCGGCGGGAGGGGGCCCTGTGGCCGCTCCGACCGAGGCCGAGACGATTCTCCCGCCCGCTGGCGAGGTGCTGAACTATCACTTGAGCGATGAGGGTCAGACGGTTGCAGAGTTCTTCGTCCGCGATGGCGAACGGCTGACCGGGACCAAGAACGGCAAACCCTACGTGACCTGGTTCATCACCGATCAGGGCGTTTTCCGCCAGGATGCGCACGGCACAGTGCTGCTGCGCTACTTGCCGGCGAAGTTGGCGGCCGGTTCCGCCTGGCGACAGCGGGGCAGCAGTGGCGCCGACGTCTGGTTCCGGCTGGAGCAGGGGCCCTGCGTGCAAGTGATCAGGACCGCCGCCTCCTGTTGGGAACTGACCGTCTTGAACGGCTCCGTGCGCAGCCGGTTCCAGTTCGCCAAGGGGTTGGGGATTGTCTGGGCGGCCGGGGAGGATCTGACCAACCCCGCGGCAGGCTTTGAAAAAGGGCTGGTCAATGGCGACAAGAGCCCACCGCCTGACCCGCAGGCGATTGTCAAGCAGATGCCAGCCCGACCGAACGGACCGCTGCCGCAGGTGACCGCGGTGGACGTGGCGGCGTTTAACGCGGTCGAGCGCTCACTCCTGGCCAAGGCGGGGTGGTTGCTGGAGGCAGACTTGGACAACGACGGGCAGTTGGAACGAGTCGAGGGCAAGCTGGACGTTTGGACACCTGGTCCGCTCGGCGTCTACGATCATGACGGGAGCCGGTTGCCGGATGCCTCACTGGATCCGGGGCGGATGCAGAAGCTCTCCGTCGCGGCGGTGACCGGCATGGACCGTCCCGCCCTGATCCTGCAGACCGGGCGGCCGGACAACTGGCATCAGGTTATCCCCCGCTGGCTGGATCCCCCGAGATACCGTACGGTCTCGGGCTGGCAACCCAGGATCGATGCCATGTGGGCCGGCGATGCACGGGTGGAGCCCGATGGTACCCTGGTCTTCACCGGCCTTCCCCAACGGATGGGCGGGTACCAGTGGTCGAAAAGCTTTCGGGTGCAGCGGGTCGGCGACCAGTACAGACCGGAGCCGGTGGATGAGCGGATGACGGCGGGCGCCTACCCGATCACGCCGGATGACCTGCTCACCGCCGCTTTCATCGCCCGCTGGTGGGACCTGAAGGAAGACCTGGCCCGGTATCTGCCGGATGTTGCGGTGCGTGACGCTTTCTGGGCGGCCAAGTTGAGCCGGCCGGCCTATTCCCCCGAGGAGGCCCAAACGGGGCAGATCAGCTACCGAGAGAGCAATGGCTACCCCACCATCAAGGCGGCGGCGCCTGTGCCGGAGGGGGCGTCCACCGAGTTCCTGGTCTGGGTCAGCGGTTACGAAGGCGGCACCTACTACGCAGGCACGGTCCGATTCGGGCGGGCCGCCGATGGGCGGTTGATCATCACTGCACTGGCCATCGCCAAGAGCGCATTCTGCTACGAGACCTGCGAGCCCCGCTGAGCCGAAACGAAGATCGGGTCCCTGCCGGTGTGCAGGGACCCGATTGTTGTAGGCTGGCGACTCAGTGGGTTACGGCGGTGACCACCCACCCTTGTTGGTCCCGGCGCATCTCGAGATTGGCCCAGCCCTCCAGCACCAGTTTGTAAGTGGTCAGGTTCGGCGGCAGGGCTTGCCGGAACTGTGCGGGCAGCAGGTCCCAGTTGTGCTCTTCGATGGTGCGGATCTTGGCATCGTTCGAATTAGGGGCGGGGGCCTTGCCATTCAACAGCGTACGCAGGGCTGGTACCACCGATGGGTCTGCGGCGTAGGTCTGCGCCTTCTGGAGGTCGCCAGCCTTGATGGCGCCCAGGAGATGATTCGCCGTGTAATTGGGGGTCGACACCGTGCGGGTACCGACCGTCACGTACTTGTCACTCGACCAATTCAGCAGCCACTGCTGCTCCATCGGCATGCAGGCATTGCAGTCCCAGATCACATCGCCCGGCTTCGGGGGCCGCTCTGTCACCAGCGCCCAATCGGCGGTAAGCATCTCGATGCCCGCATACCAGAAGCTGGGGCTCACCCCACGGGCGCGGAGCAAACCGGAGGGCTCCGCGGTTGCGCGGAACAGTGACTTTGAGGCCCCCAATTTGCCCACGAGTACCAGATCCGGCTGGGCGTTCGGGAAGCTGAGGAGTCCGACCTGGAGGCTTTCAATCCAAGCCCAGTCCTCCCCTGGCGGTGCGATGGCCGCCGTGACCCACTGGCCCTTCAATTTATAGGCCAGGACTGCCGTCAACCCCGGTGCCGAACCGTTGGTGAGCAGAAGCGCCTCATAGCCCGGGACTGCCTTGAGCTGCACGCAGGACGTCGGGCCGGTCTGGGCCTCGGCGGCGATCTGGTCGGCGCGCTTCGTGCCCAACATGGCCGGCAACGCGGCGACCAGCGCCTGCTGCCGCTCCGCTGCGGGTCGTTTCGTATCGCACCATGGGCCGGCCTGGAGCGAATCGGCCCCCTTTGGTGCAGGCGTCACGGTTTGAGGCACTGACGCCGGCGGCGCCGGTGCATCCGTGGCTGGCGGGGGAGCCTCCGTGGTGACCGGGGCAGGGGTGGGGAGACTGGGCGACGGCGTCTTGGCGGTGCAACCGGTAAGCAGGATGGCGATGGTGAAGAGCGTCGCCAGCATACGTTTCATGAGAACACCTCCGCAGGGTAACACCCATCAGACGTGCAGGCTGCTATCGCGGTTCCAACTGGACGCGAAAAGCGGGTGCCGCATGCACCCGCTTTCGCAGCCGACACAGCCGCCTAGATGCCGCCGCCCAGCCCCAGGAGTGAGCCCAGGTTGATCGGAATGACGGTGTTGACCAGCAATTGGACCTGGTTGCCGCTGAGCGTGAACCGGCCGCAGACGACGGCAAACTGGCCGTTCACCTGGTTCAGCGAGGTGAGGCCCCCGGTCGGGCCGACTACCTGTGTAATCGGAATCGGCGTGCTGAACAGCGGGGTGATGGTGCCGTTCACCGCTCCGAGTCCGGTGGGGGTGAAGACGTTCACCAGTCCGAAGAGGCAGGTCTGCCCCTGGGCGCTCAACGTGGAAACGGTCTGCATGACAATGCACCTCTGGTTGCGATTTGCTTCCAGGGTATGTGCCGGTCATGCACACAGTTCCGGCTAGCGGTGCCTGTCCCGGTCGGCCTCGCTGCCGGCCAGGTACTTGCCTTCGTAGAGCACGCCGTGCTGAGCCACCGCATAGATCATGGCGGCGATCTCATCCAGCGTGACACTGTCATCCAGAATGGAGACATGGAAGGGATTGGGGATAAAGTCATCGTGATACTCGTACGTGAGCTTGAACCGGGGATCCCGTGAGAGGCGATTCACGATCGCCTCGGGGCAGCCGCTGCATCACATGCCTTCAACTTGAATGGTGTAAGAACGCGGCACTGACTTCGCCTCCGTTGGTGGGCCTGTTGGGTTTAGCCTAATCCCGTCGCCGGCCGGGCGCTGTGACGGCGGTCACTTCGGACTCTTCATCGCCTTTGCGTCTCGATCTGGGCCGCCAGAGCGGCGAGTGCGTTCGACAGCCGCCTCAACTCGGTGGCCGCGTCGAACTCCTCGATGACGGAGATGGAGCCGTCAGGCTCGGCGGTGGCCTCCTTCACCTGATCCAGGGATTCGAGCCCGTAACTCCGCAGTTCCGACTCCAGTTGGCTTCGGGAGATCCCCACGCTCAGCAGGGCTTGCGCATCGGACCGCCCGTCTTGCACGACCCGGACAGGGGGGCGGAGGTAGTATCGCTCAAGGCTGGGCCAGCGGGACGTTACCACGGCAATGCCGGCCAGGACCAGCATCCAGATCCCCACCGAAGCGAGCCCGGGAAGCATGGGGTGCTGGGTCTCAAAGACGGTGTGGGCCGCCAGATCACCGATGGCATTGACCATGACTACGTCGATCAGACCACGCTTCCCCAGGCGGGGGCGGGCCACAAAACGAGAGAGCAATAAAAGCAGCACGAAGACGACGCCGTTTCGAACCAGCCATTCTGCCAATGCGAAGCCCCCTGGCGATAGCGTTCCCCGAGTGCAGGAGGCCAAAGCGACTCGGTAGGCCGGGTGAACCTGACAGAATGCGAAAGTCCTCCAGTCGGGCCGGTCATGCACCGGCCGGACGGGAGGACTTGCACTTACTGCAGTTCCGCCGGGAAGCGGGTCTCGAGGATCCCCTTCCAGCCAGAACCCATGTTGGAGACCGCAAAGGCCGCCATCGGACCGGAGAACCCGGTGTGTTCCAGCCGGAGGCGGGTGCCGCCGTTCACCTCTTCCAGCGTCCAGGTGACCACCGTGTTCATGCCCCGGGAGTTCCAGGTGTAGACCAACTTGCGGGGCTCATCCAGTTCGATCACCTCGGAGTCGATGACACCATCCCACCCGGGGGCGGGCTGTGCCTGGAAGCGGAACTTATGGCCCAACTCGGGCCGGAAGTCGTTGGGCATCAACCAACGGGCAATCGCTTCGGAATTGGTAAGGGCGCGCCAGACGCGCTCCATGGGGGAAGAGTAGACCTGTTCTAGCTGAATCGTGTTCTCCATGTGGTGTAGCCCTCCGTGTGCTCAGGGTTCTTCTTCCAGGTGCTTTTCCAGGGCGGTCAGTTTGGCCATCCAGAACTGGGCAAAGTGGTCGGTCCAGTCGCGGACTTCCCGAAGGGGCTCGGCGCGCAGGCGGTACCGCCGTTCGCGGCCGATCTTTCGCTCTGTGACCAGCCCTGCTTCCCGCAAGATGGCCAGGTGCTTGGAGACGGCCGGCCGGCTGACGGTGAAGTGGCTGGTGAGCGCCGTGACGGAGTACTCGCCTCCCGCCAGGATGCCCAGGACCTGCCGCCTCATCGGATCGGCGATGGCGCTGTAAACGTCGTGGAGAGCTTCCTCAGTCACGTCTCATCCCTTCTTCGAATAGGTAACCGTCTGGTTACGGATTCATCATACGAAACCAAGCGGTTACGTGTCAAGCCCCGTTCAGCCATTAGGTTCTGCGAAAGGTGCGGAAATGAGTGCGATCCTCCGCCAGAGGGCAGCCAGTCCGACACCGGCCCGAGGGAGCGACCGTCGCGTTCTGGCGCCCAGCCCGGGCGATTGGGTTTCCTTGCCTGGAGGCTACGCCCCGGCCAGGTCGGCAATCCGCCTGTTCGCATCGCCTGTGTACAGGCCGCCGTGGTCCGGCAACTGATGCGCCTGGCCTTCAAGACCCGGCTGGAGACTCCGCCGACGGCGTTGACCGCACGATTCAGGGTGGCGAGAGGGCGCGTTCGATCGCCTCGGGGGTCAGTTTCAGCAGGCGGCAGTCGCCCTGGATGAGGCTGCGGATGTGGTCGATATCCTGGTGCGTTGCAATCTGGGCCGCTATTTCCAGCGGCTCTACATGGTCGGCGATCGGCGAGGCGCGACCCGGGCCCCAGAGACGGAGGCTACCTGGCCGAAGCGATGCTTCGGGATCGCCTGAACCGTATGTCTGCCACCAGGGCGACGCTGGAGAGAATCACGAGCAGTCCGAGAACGAGCCTGAAGGTGACCGGCTCATGGAGGAAGATGGAGCCCCAGATCACGCCGAACACAGGAACCAGGAAGGTGACCGTCAAGGCGCGCAATGCGCCCACGCTGTGGATGAGTGCGAAGTAGAGCAGGTATGCGACGGCGGTGCAGAGTACCGCCAGAGCGACGACGGAGACGATTACGAGGCGTGACGGCATTGCGTGAGGCATTCTGGCCAGGCTGAACGGCAGCAAGAGCACGCTGGCAGCCAGTTGCTGGCCGATGGCCATGTCCAGCGGCTTTTCCCCTTTGAAGTACCGTGACGAAAACACGCCGGCGATGCCATACAACAGGGCGGCGAGACAAGAGAAGGAGGCGTAGAGGAGAAGGCCCGGGCCATGACCCCCTGAACTCCAGCCCACCAGAACGCCGACCCCCACGATGCCTAGAACGACACCGGACAGCTTTTTCATGGTGAACGGATCCCTCGTCCAGGCCCATGCCACAAGGACCGTAAACATGGGGGTGGTGGCATTCAGGATCGCAGCCAGACTGGCATCCAGGCGCAGTTCAGCGAAGGAGATCAAGGTAAACGGGATGGCGGCGTTGGCTGCGCCCAGGACGAGGTACTGCCACCATTTGTGTCGCACACGAATCGTGTGCCGGCTTGCCAGTGCAAAAAGGAGCAGTGTGATACTGGCGAGTATCACCCGCACTTCGATGAGGACGAACGGCCCCAGGACAGGCGCCCCAATGCGCATGAACAAGAAGGAGCCACCCCAGAGTGCGGCCAATAACAGGAGCATAACGAGATCTCTTACTTTCATGATGGTTCCTCCTACGTCGTAGTCCTTGATTCAGTTGTAGCAGGTCATAGCGCACTGCGCTTGCGTAATCTTGTTCTTTCATCGCCAGAACCTTACCGGTGGGTTCAAAATGACCGATACTGTATAGGGAAGGGGGGACGCAGATGCAGGAGGAAGAGTGGCGTGCCATCACGCAGTGCGATCCGGCCTACGATGGTCAGTTCTACTACGCCGTGAAAACAACGGGGATCTTCTGCCGGCCATCCTGCAAATCGCGGGTGCCCAACCGGGGGAATGTGATCGTGTTCCACTCGGCCCACGCCGCCGTGGAAGCCGGCTTCAGGGCCTGCAAACGGTGTCGGCCGGACCAGTGCCATGGGCCTGCGGCCGAACTGGTACAGCGGGCGCTGGACTACATGGCCGTGCACTACAGTGAGCCCCTCACGCTGAGTCTCA
>JBLNEM010000444.1:0-3030 GCA_050262655.1 Mycobacterium leprae
AAAGGGGCTGGGGGAGTTCGTCACCCGGGACGGGCTGAGCACCAGTTCGGTAGGCATTGCCGCCTTCCCGCAGCTCGACCAGCTGGTGGTCGAACTCTGGCTGACCGAACCCAAGGTGACCTATCCACCCAAGGAGACTCAGATTCGCCGCTACAACTGGCAGGGCAAGCTGGTCGCTGACAGCCGGCTCCCGGGGTACAGCCCGCAGCTCTCCCCCGACGGCAAGCTGGTGGCCTACTCCCAATCCCTTGGCATGCTCGGGTCAGCCGTCGTGGTGCAGGAACTGAACGGCAGAGAGCCGCTCTTCCGCCTGACGGGCGGACTCTACCCGCAGTGGCGGGCCGACAGCAAGGCGATCCTGCTCGAGAGCAGCCAGGGCTACCAACTGCTAACGACAGACGGCACCCTGTCGCCGGCGCCGCCGAACCCCGGCAACGGGCGATACAATCCGTTTATCACCTTCCACCCCTCCCCTGACGATGCCAACCTGTACATATTGGAGTCGGCGGTGATCGACCAGACCGGCCGCACCGTCCACAGCATGAAGACCGCCGACCAGAACCTCCGCATTGTGCAGCCCCGGTGGGGTGCGACCGCCAAGGTACTCTCCTTCATCGCGATGATCCCCGGCGGCAAGGGCTATGAGGGCGACCTCTGGAACTGGATCATGCCCAGGGTCCAGAAGGCGCCGTTCCCGGCGAAACAGGCGCTGCAGGTGGCGGATCCGGCCGGAGAGTGCCTCAACCTGCGGGCGGAGGCCGGCAAGTCGGGGAAACTGATTCGCTGCCTGCCCACCGGCACCCGGCTGGAACTCCCCGAAGCGAAGGACTACTGGAGCCTCTGGGCCTGGAAAGAGGATGGCGTCTGGCTCCAGGTGAAGACCGAGAAGGGCGAGCAGGGTTGGGTCTCCGCCGGTACCCACAGCATCACCTACTCGGACTGATGACGATGCGCAAACCCATCTGGTATCTGGTGGCGGCCTTGGCGGTGCTGCTGCTGGCCGTGACCGGCGCCCTCGTGTCAGGGATCTGGCGGGGCACGCCCCTCGCCGTGGCGGCGGCGCCCGCTCCCCTTTCGGGTACCGTCTACTTCCTGAAGTGGCAGCCCGACCAGCTGCTGGCCCTGATGCAGCAGCCGGCGGACCTCTCCCGGCCCGCCGAGAAGCTGGTGCACCGCTCGGGGTGTGGCGAGTCGAACTGCAACGTGGTTGGCCCGCTGCAGATGCGTGAGGGCGTCGTGGAATACAGTGCCATGTACGCCGGCCAGTGGTACCGTTTCCGGGCCGGCCAGCGCCTCGGGCTGGCTGAGCCGACGTTCGAGCGGCCCCAGCTGGCCGACGCCGTCGCCGAGCGGGGCAGCCTGGTGGTGGACGGGCGCGAGGTCCTGCACTACCCGGGGTCGTACGACCTCTACTGGGCAGCGGGTTACGAGCCCCTGCGCTGGATCGGGAACGACCGCTACCTGGCCTTCTGGTACAACGGCTATACCAGCGGCGGGTTGAGCTTCCTGGGGAACCTGCTCGGCCCGGACCGGAGCAGCACCTACCTGTGGGACCGGCAGACGGGCCAGGTGACCCGTTTCGTCGCCGACTCCGCCTTCCTCTGGACGCCCTGACCCACAAAATCAGAGGCTCGGCGAGAACTTCCCGCCGAGCCTTTTGCTGCTACACAAACTTCCGCATGTGGGTGAGCGCCGCTTTCTCCAGCCGGCTCACCTGGGCCTGGGAGATGCCGATCTCCTCGGCCACCTCCATTTGCGTCTTGCCTTCGAAGAAGCGTAAGGTGAGGATCAGCCGCTCCCGCTCGTTCAGGCGGCGCAAGGCCTCCCGGATCGAGATCCCCTCCAGCCACTGGCTGTCGTGGTTCTTCTCGTCGCTCACCTGATCCATCACATAGATCGGGTCGCCGCCGTCGTGGTAGAGCGGCTCGAAGAGTGAGACCGGCTCCTGGATCGAGTCCAGGGCGAAGACGATCTCCTCCAGAGGAAGCTTCAACTCCTCGGCGATCTCCTGTACCGTTGGTTCCCGAGAGAGGCGGCTGACCAGCGAATCCCGCACCTGGAGGGCCTTGTAGGCCACATCCCGCAGCGAGCGGCTGACCCGAATCGGGTTGTTATCCCGCAGGTAGCGGCGGATCTCGCCGATGATCATGGGGACGGCATAGGTGCTGAACTTCACGTTCTGGCCCAGGTCGAAGTTGTCGATCGCCTTCATGAGGCCGATGCAGCCCACCTGAAACAGGTCGTCCACATACTCGCCGCGGTTGTTAAACCGCTGGATCACGCTGAGCACCAACCGCAGGTTCCCGGTAATCAACTGGTCCCGTGACGCCCCATCCCCCCCACGCATGCGGGCGAATAGTTCCCGCATCTGCGCATTGGTCAGCACCGGCAGCTTGGACGTGTTAACCCCACAGATCTCTACTTTGTTGATCATCATACGGGATGACTTCCTCCCCAGTCGGGCCGGCGAACCGGAGCCCACAACCGGGAGTATGTCCACTCGATCTGGGGGATATTCGGTTAGCAGGGACTTTTTGGCTAATCTTGGGCGAATAAAAGGGGGAAGCCCTCCACCACGGGAGGGTTTCCTGTTGTGTCGGGGCCACCGCATCAACGCCTATGGGGTTAGTCGGCCCGGGCACCCTCGTCCGCTGGCACAGAGAGGCCGACGGCGGCCAGCCCGACGATACGGTCGGGGACGGGGCACCGTTGGACAGCCCGGCGGCGAAAGCGCAGTTTTGGGCATGAGCTACGGCGCTCGTGCGCGCCAAAAATGAGTTTTCCCCTCCGATTTCCGCCGCTTTCTTACCCCCACCCGTATTTTTGATACTGCCCCCCGTATCTAGTGGGGCCGTAAACCACCAAATTCCAGTCCGAGGCCTGCGCTCTCCGCGGGAAAGTGCAATTTCGGACAGGCCTCGAGCCTCCACCGGTGATCAAAACTGCGCTTTCCCCCTTCACCGTCCCGAAAATCGCTCCTGGGCCCCCCGAACATGGCATGGGTCAGCCAAACGCCCTACCCGGCACGGT
>JBLNEM010000445.1:0-2644 GCA_050262655.1 Mycobacterium leprae
CCGCTCAGGACGACGGGACCCGGCGTGTTGATTGCTTTCGGCGTAGGCGTTACGCTCGTCTATCTGACGCTGTCGGCGCTGTCGGAACTGACCACGGCCCATCCCGCCCGCGGTTCCTTTCGGGCCTATGCGGAACAAGCCTTTGGCCCGCTGGCCGGTTTCGTGGTCGGCTGGGTCTATTGGGGCGGGCTGATCCTGGCCATGTCCAGCGAAGCGGTGGCCGTGGCCCTCTTTGCCCGGCTCTGGCTCCCGGGGGTTCCGGTCTGGTTGATCAGCCTGACGGTGGTCCTGCTGGTCAGTGCCATCAACCTGCTCGATGTGGCCAAGTTCAGCCTGATTGAGTCCGTCATGGCAGCGGTGAAAGTGCTGGCCGTATTGGGCTTTATCCTGGTGATGGCCGTCAGCCTGTTGGGGCTTCTTCCGGGCAAGCCTTTCGTCGGGCTCGGCGCCATTCGGACTGAATCCTTCCTGCCCACTGGATTGCGGGGGCTGTTCGGTTCCATGCTGCCGGTCTTCTTCACCTTTGCCGGCTTCGAGGTGCTGGGCATGGCGGCGCCCGATGCCGAAGAGCCGGCCCGGACGGTGCCACGGGCCGTGACCCTCACCGTTGTGAGCCAGCTTGTCCTCTATATGGGGGCCATGCTTGCGACGCTGGCGGTGCTGGCGCCCGGCGAGGTGCCGCGCGATACCAGCCCCATGGTGGCGACCCTGCTGCGCGTGGGTCTCTACCCGCTGGCCACCATCCTGAACATCGTGGTGATGACCGCAGCCATTACGACGATGCTGGCGGCCACGTACAGCCTCTCCCGGATGTTGGCCTCCCTGGCCGAAGAGCGGCAGGCGCCCGCTGCCCTGGCCCTGCTCACACCCGGCGGTGCCCCTCGCAACGCCCTGCTGGTCTCCAGCGGATTCATGCTGCTGGGGGTTCTGCTCTCCTATCTTCTGCCGCATCAGGTCTATCTGTTCCTGGTCAGCGCCGGCGGCTTCTCGCTGATCTTCGCCTATCTGGTGATTCTGGCCAGCCACCTGGTGATTCGCCGTCGCCAGGGCGGCTGTACACCGGGCATGTGCCAGATGACCACCTACCCCTACGGCAACTGGGTGGGCATCCTCCTGACCGGCGGGGCGATCGTGACCATGCCGCTGGTGCCCGGGCAGGGGGCCGGGCTGGCGGCCGGCGTGGTCCTGGTGATTGCCGCGACGGCGGCTTACTTGCTGCGCAGCCGTTCCCGGCGGCCTCTTTCGCCGCAACGGGCTGCGGCCGAGGAGGCGACCGACGACCGGCTGCTGCTCCGGTAAAAAAGGTTTCAGGGGGCGGGTAGCGTAATCGTACAGGGAAAGGAACAACCATTGGAGCGTGAGTGAGTTGACCTTTACTGTTCATATTGACGGCTTCGGCAAAGGCATCTGGATGGGCCATCTCCTGTCAGAGCCCGGCTGCATCTGGTTGGCGGCCAACCCGTCGGCGGTTACGGCTACGGCTACCGCAGCAATCGCCCGCCACTTCGACTGGCTTCGGGCCAACGGCGAACCCGGGGTGCCGCTCTTGAGCCCGGATCAGATCGAGATTTACGTCTCCGAGATCCAGGAAGTGCCCAACTTCGGCCAGTCTGGGGCCGCCGTGGGGTTGTTCGAGCCGGACCTGCTCCCTGTCACCGACAACGATATTGCCACGGTGGTGCGGCGGCTGGGTTATGCCCGGCGAAACCTGCTGGAGACGATTGCCGAAGTGCCCGCCGAGGCGCTGGATTGGCAGCCGCCCAGTGGGAAGCGGACGCTGCGGCAGAACCTGCAGCATATCCAGAACTGCCAGGGCTGGTACCTGACCCGTGTGCTGGGGTGGGAGACCGTGGAGCAGATTCTGCCCGATCCCTGGCCCGCCGACACCCTGGTCAGCCTGAACTGGGTCATGTCCCGCACCGTCGGCACCCTGCTCAACCTGCCCGAGCAATTCCGCTCCGGCATCTATGAGGCGGAGGAGCCCGCCGAGCAGTGGACGGCCCGGAAGATGCTGCGCCGGTGCGTCGAGCACGAACTGGAGCATCTGGGCGTGATCCGGGCGACGATCGCCCTCTGGAGCCGGGCAGAGCAGTCTACCCGCCCGTAAAGGTTCGCCACAGCAGATAGAGATTCAGGCTGATGATCAACCCCGCCACCAGGGCGCCTACGCCTTTAGCCAGACGGCTATTGACCAGGGCGCCCATGATCTTTTTCTGCCCGCTGAAGTAGAGCAAGGGCACCAGGGCAAAGGGGAGGGCGAAACTCAGGATCACCTGGCTGACCACCAGGGTTCTGGTCGGATCCAGGCCGATCCCGATGATCGCAAAGGGCGGGATGAACGTGACCAGACGGCGGAGCCAGAGGGGGACCTGTTTCTGCAGGAAGCCCTGCATCACCAGTTGGCCGGACATGGTCCCCACCATGGTGGAGGAGAGGCCGGAGGCCAGCAGCGATAAGGCGAAGACCACAGAGGAGGCGTGGCCGAGCAGGGGGGCCAGGGTCAGGTGGGCATCCTCAATCGATCCCACCCCGACCAGGCCGGAGCGGTTGAAAGTGGCGGCGGCCATGATCAGCATGGCGCCGTTCACCAGCCCCGCGACCCCCATGGCCAGCACCACGTCGATCAACTCGAACCGGTACAACC
>JBLNEM010000446.1:0-3404 GCA_050262655.1 Mycobacterium leprae
GCACTCTCGTGGCGGGACCCTCGCTTTGTCGCCCCCGTCGTGCGGGAATCGCTGGGGCACCCCCGCAGCCATCCGCCGGGGTGTTGAAAGCAGTGAAACGAAGTCGAGCGTCCCCGCAACCGGCGGGTCTGGGCTGCCGTTCGGGCTCCGGCGGCGAGGGTGTTAAGACCGCAAAAACGAAGCCGAGCGTCCCCGCAGCCGGCGGGTCTGTGCTGCCGTTCGGGCGCCCTTCGGAGACCGGCTCCGCGGGCTCCGAAGATCAGGCGCCCGTGGCAGCACAGGCCCGACGGCGGAGGGTACTCCCACGTAGTGCCCCGCGTAGGGCACTCCCACGTAGTGACCTACTCCACCACAGGCGGAAGTGCCCGCCGCAGAGCCGGCAGCAGGAGCACCAGCAACAGCCCGCTGATCATCATCTCCGGCAGCATATAGCTGCCGTTGTAGGCAGCCGAGTATACCCAGACGTTCCACCCGGGCGGGGTGTACGAAGCGAAGAAGACCACCCCTGCGATGAAGTGAGCCAGGAAGCGGCCGAACAGAGCCAGTGAGCCCAGCAGCCCCGCGATCCGGTCGGACCGGCCACGGGCCAGCCCCGCCAACCCCAGCACACCGAACGCGATCGGGTACTCCAGGAGCATCTGCACCGGATGTACCACGTATGGGTTGACAATCAGATTGACCAGGCCCAGGGCAACCCCTGCCAGAGTGCCCCAACCGGTGCCGTAGCGCAGGGCAATCAGCAGAATGGGTACCATGCTGCCCGGGGTGACCGTGCCTCCCTCGGGCATCTTGAACAGGGGAATCTGGGAGAGGGCGGCCGCCAGGGCGATCATCACGGCGGCCTCCACCAGGACCCGCAAATTGGAACGGGCGATTCGCATGGGGCATGCCTCCTTGCGGTATGTATGCACCCAGAAAGGTAAAGCACCGCAAGCCCGGAGGGCTGCGGTGCCATCATGCAAAATCCGCGCGCCACGCTTTCCTCCGCCGGCATTACCCGGATCAGGTTCAGGGTCCCGAGATTGACTCCCGGTTCTCAGCCGTTCACTAACGGCTCCCCTAGCGGTGCAACCTATGCTGGATACTTCCGCCTAATTGTACGCTATCCATCCCCTGATATGCAAGATGGAGCATACCGCTGGGACTCTGGTGGAAAGGTACAGCCGGAGTCCCACGCTAACCGACCCGGAAAGGAGCATGCCAATGGGCAAACGTAGCGCCCTGTGGCTACTACTTGCAGTTATCCTGGCAACACTCATCCTGCCCCCTGCCGCCAATGCGCAGGGGCGTCCACCCCTCCATTGGGGCAGCACCGGCCCCAGTGTCACGCTGGCACAACGGCGCCTCCTGGCATGGGGCTACTACAAAGGCAGAGTCGACGGCGTGTACGGGGCGAAGATGTACAGCGCCGTTCTCTGGTTCCAGCGTCACAATGGCCTCCCGGCCGATGGCGTGGTCGGCCCGAGCACCTGGGCAGCCCTCGGTGAGACTGGCGCACCCATTGGCCCCCAGCCGGGCAGCCGCGGCGTCACCCGGTCGGGAGACCTGGATCTGCTGGCCCGTCTGGTCCACGCCGAGGCCCGGGGCGAACCCTATGAAGGCCAGGTGGCAGTGGCCGCCGTCATCCTGAACCGGACCCATGACGCCCGGTTCCCTTCTACGGTGGCAAGCGTGGTCTATCAACAAGATGCGTTTGAGTCCGTCGCCAACGGTTCGATCTACCTGACCCCATCGACTACCGCCTATTCGGCAGCACGCGATGCCCTGAACGGCTGGGACCCCACCAGCGGCTGCGTCTTCTTCTGGAATCCGGCGACCGCCGTCAGCCGATGGGTCTGGTCCCGCCCCATCGTCAAGACCATCGGGCATCACGTGTTTGCACGCTAAGGGGGAGAGCCATGCGTCGAGTCGAGTACTGGACCATGATTGGGAGCTTCGCCGTGATGGTTCTGGCCGTGTGGGGCGTCTGGACCTGGCGGTTGGCCGATGACAACCGGGTTCTGTCCCTCCAGATGGAGCGGGAGCAGCAGCTGAACTTCAGCGACATGACCAACCACGTCATGCAACTCCAGGGGCTAATGGGCAAGGGGCTGGTCACCAACTCGCCCCGCCAGAACATGCGCTACATGAGCGACGTTCACTACCATGCCGAACTGGCGGCGCGAAACTTCCAATCCCTACCTCTGCCAGAGTCGGTCAGTGCGGCGGTTGGCAAGTTTCTCCGGCAGGCCGGCAACTTCTCCCTCTCGATCCTGCAGGGCGAGGCGGCCGGACGGGAGATCGACGACAAGCAGCGGGCAGAGCTGGCCCGCCTCAGACAGGATTCGGCCAGCCTGACCGAACAGCTGCAGGCCATCGGGCAGCAGTATGCTACAGGCCAGAAACGCTGGGTGGCGCCGGCCCGGATGAGCCTGAGCACCCTGCTTCGCCCCGCCAGTGTACGGCGCGCCACGCCTGGCGGAGCGCAGTCAACCGCCAATATGGCCAGTGGGGACTGGAGCAAGGTGACCGCAACGATGGAGAAGCTCCCGGTCATGATTTACGACGGCCCCTTCTCCGATGGGATTGCCAAACGCTCACCAGCCATGGCCGGTCCCCCCATTACGCAGGCGGAAGCCGCCCAAAAGCTGAACACGTTCGTGCCAGGTCTGATCGACCTCCGCACAGTCTCCGTCACCGATGCGCAGGGACCCATGCCGGCCTATTCGTTCAAGCTGGCGCCGAAAAGCGCCACGGGTCCGGGTTACACGACCACGGCCGAGGTCACCCGGAACGGTGGATTCCCGCTCATGCTGCTCAACAGCCGCGCTGTGACGGCACGGCCCAATCTGGACCTGGCAGCGGCCAGGCAGGCCGGCGAAGCCTACCTTGCCCGGATTGGTTACACCGGCATGTTCGCTACCTACGGTCAGGTCAACGCGGGCACTGCGACCATCGCCTACGCCTTCCGGGAGAATGGAGTGGTCGTCTACCCCGACCAGGTCAAGCTCAAGATCGCCCTGGACAACGGGGAGCTGCTGGCCCTCGATGCCCGTCAGTTCATCATGAACCACCACCCCCGAAACATCGGTACGCCTACCCTCACCTCCACCGAGGCCCAGGACAACCTGACCGGCTCCCTGCAGGTAGAGCGGGCGCAGTTGGCTCTGATCCCCAGCCTCTCCGGTGCCGACGAGATCCTGACGTGGGAGTTCCTGTCGCACTATGGCAACGAGACCTACCTCGTCTACGTCAATGCCAACACGGGCGACGAAGAGCAGGTGCTGCAACAAGTGCAGGCCGACGGAGGGACCTTTGCGTTATAACAAGCGGCCGCCTACGGGCGGCCGTTTGTTATAAGTGGAGGGAGGGCGGCGCCCCCCCCCCCCCCCCCCCCCCCCAGGGCCCGGGGGGGGGGGTTGAAA
>JBLNEM010000447.1:0-7163 GCA_050262655.1 Mycobacterium leprae
AGCCTGGTGCGCTCCGAAATCGTCACCACCGTCGAAGGCGAAGGCTCCGAGTCCAACATCAAGCTGGTCTTCGGCGCCAACGAACGGCAGCATATCGACATCGTCGCCAACGAGACCCACACCGGCCAGAACAGTCGGTCCAACATCCTTGGCCGTGGCGTCCTGTCCGGCCGGGCCCATACGGTCTTCCGCGGCAACGGCACGATCAAGTTTGGCGCCCGCAACTGCGCCACCTACCAGAAGCAGCAGGCGCTGCTCCTCTCCGACAAGTCCCGGGCCGACTCCATCCCCGCCCTCATCATCGATGAGACCGAGGTGAGCCAGGCCGGCCACGCCGCTACCGTCGGCAAGCTGGACGAAGAGCAGCTCTTCTACCTGATGGCCCGCGGCCTCTCCCGGGAGCAGGCTACCCGGCTCCTGGTCATGGCTTTCCTGACCCCCATTCTGCCCGAAATCCCCGTTCCCGAACTGCGGGAAGAACTGACTGCGCTGATGAGCGCAAAGGTGGGTGGCTAAATGGGACTGGACGTAGCCCGGATTCGGGCCGATTTCCCGATCCTGCACCAGGAGATGAACGGCCATCCCCTGGTCTACCTGGACAACGCGGCGACCACCCAGAAGCCCCGCCAGGTGATCCAGGCGCTGGTCGATTACTACGAGCATGACAACGCCAACGTCCACCGGGGCATCCATACCCTGGCGGAGCGGGCGACGGAAGGTTTCGAAGGCGCCCGGGCCAAAATCGCCCGGTTCATCAATTCCCCCTCCGCCGACCAGGTGGTCTTCACCCGCAACGGCTCCGAGGGCCTGAACATGGTGGCCTACGGCTGGGCCCGGCGGAAGTTGAAGCCCGGCGACGTGATCATCAACTCCGGCATGGAGCATCACTCCAACCTGATTCCCTGGCAGCAGGCGGCCCTGGCCACCGGCGCCACGGTGAAGTATATCGACCTGAACCCGGATGGCACCCTGAACCAGGAGTCGTACGACCGGCTGCTGGCCGAAGGGAATGTGAAGCTGGTCGCCTTCTCGGCGGCCTCCAACGTGCTGGGCGCTCTCACCCCGGTGAGGGAGATGACCGCCAAGGCGCATAACGTGGGCGCCAAGGTGGTGCTGGATGCCGTGCAGTGGGTGCCGCACATGCCCACCGACGTCCAGGACTGGAACGCCGACTGGATCTCCGTGGCCGGCCACAAAATGCTGGCCCCCACCGGCACCGGATTCCTCTGGGGCAAGCCCGAACTGCTGGATGAGATGGAGCCCACCTACTTCGGCGGCTCCATGATCTCCGAAGTGCACCTGACCGGCGCCAAGTGGGCCGAATGCCCCGCCAAGTTTGAGGCCGGCACCCCCAACATCGCCGACTTCACCGCCTTCGGCGCCGCGATCGACTATCTGACCAGTCTCGGCATGGAGAACGTCCACCAGCACGAGATCGAGGTCACCGAGTATGCCTGGGAGAAGCTCTCGGCCGTTGCCGGTATGCGGCTCTTCGGCCCCCGTCGCCCCCGGGCCGGGCTGATCAGCTTCGACGTGGAAGGCATCCACCCGCACGACATGTCCGCCGTCCTGAACGACGAGGGCGTGGCGATCCGGGTCGGCCACCACTGCGCCCAGCCGCTCATGGAGATTCTCGATGTGCCCGCCACCAACCGGGCCAGCTTCTATATTTACAACACCAAGGAAGAGGTCGACCGCCTGGTCGACGCCCTGCTTAAGGCAAAGGAGTTCTTTGGCTATGAGTCTTGAGGGACAGAACCCCGTTAACCTGAACACCCTGTACCAACAGGTGATCCTGGACCACTATAAGAAGCCCCGGAACAAGGGGGCTGTGGAGCACGCCGTGCTGAAGAAGCACCTGCACAACCCCACCTGCGGCGACGACCTGGAGGTTCAGGTGGGCCTTGATGCCGACGGCAAGATCAACGACGTCAAGTGGCAGGGACGGGGCTGCTCCATCTCCATGGCCAGTGCCTCCATGATGTCCGAAGCATTGAAAGGCAAGACGCTTGCCGAGGCCGAGGAGATGATGCATGCCTTCTACGGCATGATGAAGTCCGAGCCCGGCAACTACAAGTCCCTGGGAGAGATCCAGGCGCTTTCCGGCGTGAGCAAGTTCCCGGTGCGCATCAAGTGCGCCACCCTGGCCTGGCACTGCCTGGAAGAGGGCCTGAAAGGAGGCAATACCGATGGCGAGTGATACTCGTGACATCGTCGGCGAATACAAATATGGGTTTCACGACCCCGAGAACTATGTCTTCAAGTCCGAGAAGGGCCTGACCCGTGAGATCGTCGAGTCGATCTCCCGCTTCAAGAAAGAGCCCCAGTGGATGACGGATATCCGCCTGAAGGCCCTGGAGGTCTTCGAGTCCAAGCCGATGCCCACCTGGGGCACCGCCGACCTCACGGAGATCGATTTCGACAACATCCACTACTTCGTCCGGGCCTCCGAGAAGGCCGAGCGTTCCTGGGACGAGGTGCCGGAGGATATCAAGGAGACCTTCGACCGGCTGGGCATCCCCGAAGCCGAGCGGAAGTTCCTGGCCGGCGTCTCCGCCCAGTACGAGTCCGAAGTGGTCTACCACAACATCCGCCAGGACCTGGAGCAGCAGGGCGTCCTCTTCTCCGACATGGACACGGCGCTGCGGGAGCATCCGGAGATCGTGAAGGAGTACTTCGGCACCGTGGTGCCGACGACCGACAACAAGTTTGCGGCGCTGAACACCGCCGTCTGGTCGGGCGGCTCCTTCATCTATGTGCCGAAGGGCGTGCACGTGGAGATTCCGCTCCAGGCCTACTTCCGCATCAACACGGAGAACATGGGCCAGTTCGAGCGCACCCTGATCATCGTCGATGAAGGCGCCTTTGTGCACTACGTGGAAGGTTGCACCGCTCCTACCTACTCCTCCGACTCGCTCCACTCTGCCGTGGTCGAGATTCTCGTGAAGAAGGGCGGCCGCTGCCGGTACTCCACGGTGCAGAACTGGTCCACCAACGTCTACAACCTGGTGACCAAGCGGGCCATGGCCTACGAGGATGCTGTCATGGAGTGGATCGACGGCAACATCGGCTCCAAGGTGACCATGAAGTATCCCGCCGTCTACCTGATGGGCCCCCGGGCCCGCGGCGAGGTGCTCTCCATCGCCGTCGCCGGCAAGGGCATGATCCAGGACGCCGGTGCGAAGATCTACCACTTCGCCCCGGACACCACCTCGGTCATCACCGCCAAGTCGATCTCCCGTCTGGGCGGCAACTCCACCTACCGGGGCCACATCATGGTCGACCCCAAGGCAGAGCGGGCCAAGGTGAAGGTCTCCTGCGACGCCCTGCTCTTCGATGAGCATTCGGCCTCCCATACGGTCCCCGTGATGGATATCCACAACCAGAACGTGGCGATCGAGCATGAGGCGACGGTCTCCAAAATCTCGGAGGACCAGCTCTTCTACCTGATGAGCCGTGGCCTCACCGAGGCGCAGGCCACCTCCATGGTGGTGATGGGCTTCATCGAGCCCTTCACCCGGGAACTGCCCATGGAGTACGCCGTCGAGATGAACCGGCTGATCGAAATGGAAATGGAAGGGTCGGTTGGCTAAGATGGCAAGGGTGCAAGTCGCCGAAGTCGGGGAGATTACCGAAACCAAACCCAAGCGGGTGCTGGTGAAGCGTCAGCCCATCGCCGTCTTCCTGTGCGACGGCCAGTACTATGCCATCGACGACACCTGCACGCACGACGATGCCTCGCTGGCCGAAGGCGAATGCCTGGACGGCTGCCGGGTTTCCTGCCCGCTGCATGGTGCGCAGTTCGATATCAAAACCGGCGCAGCCCTCACCCTGCCGGCGGTCACGCCGGTGGAAACCTATAAGGTGACGGTGGACGGTACCGCCATCTTCGTGGAGGTGTAGCATTTGGCTCAGATCACCAAAGAGCAGGTTTACAAGGCCCTGGAGAAGGTCATCGACCCCGAACTCCATATCAACATCGTCGACCTCGGCCTGATCTACGACGTGGAGGTCACCGCAGATAACAACGTGGGTGTCGACATGACCCTGACCACCCAGGCCTGCCCCATCGGCCCCGTGATCGAGATGCAGGCCCGGCAGGTCCTGCAGCGGCTGGAGGACGTGAACCAGGTCGATGTGCGCTTCGTCTTCGACCCGCCCTGGACGCCGGAGAAGATGAGCGAGCGCCTGAAGAAGGCCCGTGCCATGGGACTGATCTAGCAACGAACCCCACCCGAATTCGGGTGGGGTTGCTTTTTTCCGCCACCGCTCATGCTGCCGTGGTGCTTTGGCCAGGAAGAAGGTGGTGTCGCCGCAAAATCCGAAAAACTCAATGTGACAAATGGCCTTCTCCCGGGTTTATACCAGTGGAGACTTCCTTGCAGGAGGGATGACATGGGAAGCGCGTCACCTGCCCTCACCCCCGACGAGCCTGCGCTGATCGCCGCGGCCCAGAAGGACCCAGCCGCCTTCGGACCGCTATACGAGCGGCACGTGCAGCAGCTCTACCGGTATAGCCTCTATCGTACCGGCAGCGTGCTCGAAGCCGAAGAGGTGACGGCCCAGACATTCGTGCGGGCGCTGGAGTACCTGCCCCGGTATCGCTGGCAGGGAGCCCCCTTCGTGGTCTGGCTCTACCGCATTGCCGACAGCGTCATGGCAAAAGGGCGGCGGAGGCCCCGCTGGGCATGCCTCCCACCCGACTTGGCCGGAGCGCCGCCAGGACTGGACCTGGAGGATGTGGAACTGCGCCAGGAACTGCTGACCCAGCTCTACCGCCTGCCAGAGATACAGCAACAGGTCCTGATTCAGCGCTTCGCACAGGGCCTCCGTTATGAAGAGATGGCTGAGGCCACGGGCCGGACGGCCGGGGCGCTTCGACAACTGGCTTACCGGGCTCTGCAGACGCTCCGTGGAAGGATGGGACGAACCCGATGAAAGCGAAGACTACCCTGGAGAACCTGGAAGCAGCGGTCGGGCGTTCTCTCACCGAAGCATTCTTCCCGGTCCAGGCGCCGCCCGAGATGGTGGACCGCATCCGCCACCAACTGCTCAAGACTCCCCCCGTGCGGCGGACCGCCCTGGCCCGGATTCTGCCTTTCCCGCACCGTGTCTCCCTACACCCGACGCACCGGCCCCTGCGCCGCTGGGTGGCGGCGGCAGTAGCGGCCATGCTCTTGTTGGCGGTCGGCGGTCCGGGGGTACAGTACGCCGGACGGCGCTGGTTGGGGCCACAGGCCTCCTTCCCGATTGCGGCACCGTTCCCGCTCTCCGGCATCGCCCTGGCTGCCACCCCCTCCGCACCCGCCCTGGTACAGCAGATGGATCCCGGCCTGCGCTACCGCCTGGTGGCGCCGCTCCCTGCGCTCCCCGCCACCGGCCTCATCCAATCGGTTCAACTCCCCAACGATGCCGCCCTGCTGCAGTCGGTCAAGAAAGGGCTCGGCGTCGCCGCACCGATCCAGACGGAATGGGACAAAATCCCGTTCATCACGCCGAAGACCGGCCACCGGATGGGGCCGTTCCTGCTCGGAGTGAATAGCCGCTGGTGGTACGACGCCGGCACATCCCCGACCCCCGCCTCGGCGAGCTCCCCGGCCGATTACGGGCAGGCCCGCACGGTCGCCGAGGCGTGGCTGAAGCAGGCGCACCTGTATCCGTCCGGCCCGCTGGACGTGACGGCGGAACAGAACCGCGGCGGCCTGATCGAGATTGCGTTTTACCCGGCCGCCGGATCGCCGCTGGCGGCCGGCGGGGACTACCCAGGAATCCGGGTAGGCGTCTGGGACGGCAGGGTGACATCGGCCCTCGGACTCTGGCCGGACCAGGTGACCGATCTGACCTCTGTCCCTTTGCGCTCCGCCGCAGAGGCCTGGGCCGATCTACAGGCAGGTATCGGCGTGATCAGCCCGGAACGACCGGAGTTGATCGAGCCAGCGCCAGACCCAACCATGACCATCCGGGAGGTCCGACTGGACCGGGCACTGGTGCAGTCTCTGGACAAGCACTGGTACTTCATCCCGGTCGTGCTGTTCCGGGGAGATGTGATGGGTGCCGACGGCAAGCCTCATGAGCAGCTGGTCTACGTCTCGGCCGTCAAGCCCCAGCCGGGGCAGGGTGGCTACGAACTGAAGGTTGCTCTGCCCGAGGGACCGGCCGCCGCTCCGGCCCTGCACGTCACGAAACCGACGCCGGAGACGATCATCTCCGGCAGCTATCGGCCGGACCCGCAGCCGAAAACGTTCCTCGTGCCGAGCAATGCCAACGCGATCGCGGCCGCCCGCCGCATCGCCGAGGCGTCGGCCTTCGCCGACCAGCCGATGGGTGCGCCCGTCTTGGTCCGGAGCCCGCTGGATGTGAGCGTCAGCTTCCCGATTCTGTCATCAGGGCTGCCCATCATCCGGTCGGGCGGTACCCCCAGCTTCGGTCGCGAGGTCAGCGTGAACTTCCGGGCCCCGGGCAGCGTGGCCTCCATCTCCCTCTTCTCATTCCCAGCAGAACCAGTGGGCGACCCGCTCCCGCTGATTACGGCGGCGGAGGCATGGGATCGTCTCCGCTCCGGCAGCGGGTGGGTGAAGATCATCAACACCGCGGACGAATTCCCCAACGCCCAGTTCGCAGCTCACCGCACGGTGATCGACCAGGTGGTGATGGCCTACGACATGGACGTGAGCGTGGAGATGGACCGGAAATCGATCATCGAACCGGCCTGGTTCTTCTACGGCAAAGCCGAGGTGGGTGAGGATCACCGGCAGGTGAAGATCGTGGCGATCGTGCCGGCACGGCGCTAGGACCAGGCCGCCTATGTGGAGGGATGCAGCATGAGAACGCCTCGCGCTCTGGCCCTCGTTTCGGTCATCCTCATGACCACGGCCTGTGCCAGCGCAAAAGTATCGGCACCCACGCCCGGCAGTCTCCCGCAATCGGTGGCGTCGCAGAAGCAGTGCGTCATGGATACGCCGGCTCACCGGGCGGGGTATGCCACCGTGAAGCTCTTCTTTGCCTGCCGTGCGGACCCGGGGGTTGCACCCCCTCATCCGGTTCTGCGACAGATTCCCGGCGATCAGGTCGATCTGGGTACCGCCGTGGCGGAACTCCTGAAAGGACCGACCGAAGCAGAACGGTCGGCCGGTTTCGACTCCTACTTCTCATCCGAAACAGCC
>JBLNEM010000448.1:0-6523 GCA_050262655.1 Mycobacterium leprae
TCAAGGGCCCGGATGCGCTCAGCCTGATTCAGCTGGTTTCGGTCAACAACGCCGCCAAGCTGGAGATCGGCCAGATTCAGTACAGCCTGATGTGCTATGAGAACGGCACGGTTGTGGACGACATCCTCGTCTATCGGCTCGGCGAAAACCATTATTGGCTGGTTGTGAACGCCTCCAACATCGACAAGGACTGGAACTGGGTGACCACCGCGTTCCAGCGCTCCGACCTGAAGAACCTGGAGTTGACCAACCTCTCCCCGACCGTGGGCCAGATCGCCATTCAGGGCCCGCTGGCGGAGCAGATTCTGCAGCCCCTGGTGCCCAACGTCGTCCTGAGCGAGATGAAGTTCTACTGGAACAAGCTTGGCCCCACCGTCGCCGGCATCAAGAGCCTGGTGCTCTCCCGTACCGGCTACACCGGTGAGGACGGCTTCGAGATCTACTGCAAGGCCGAAGATACCCCGGCCCTGTGGGAAGCGCTGCTGGAAGCCGGCGAAGAGCTCGGCCTGGTCCCGGCCGGCCTCGGCGCCCGCGACACCCTGCGCTTCGAGGCGAAGCTGCCCCTTTACGGCCATGAGATCGACGACAAGCTGACCCCGCTGGAAGCCGGCCTGGGCTTCTTCGTGAAGCTGAAGAAGGGCGTCGACTTCATCGGTCGCGACGCACTGGCCGCTCAGAAGGAGAAGGGGCTGACCCGGAAGCTGGTCGGCTTCGAGATGATCGACAAGGGCATCGCCCGCGGCGGCTACGAGGTCGCCAAGGACGGCAAGGTGATCGGTTATGTCACCACCGGCTCTTACTCGCCGACGCTGGAGCGGAACCTGGGCAACGCCTATGTCCCGGTTGAGCTCTCCGAGATTGGCAGCGAGTTCGACGTGATCATCCGCGGCAAGGCCCTGAAGGCCAAGGTCGTCGAGACCCCGTTCTACACCCCGCGCTACAAGCGGTAATCACGCCCCCGACCCCGGGGCTTTCCTCACATGGATCGGTGTTTGATCATCACTTTAGAGGAGGACTCTTAAGCATGAACGCTCCTGCCGGTTTCCGTTTTACCAAGGAACACGAGTGGATCAAGGTTGAAGGCAACATCGGTATCATCGGTATCAGCGAGTTTGCCCAGGAGCAGCTGGGTGACGTCGTTTTCGTGGAAGTGCCGGCCGTCGGTCGCGTGTTGAAGCAGGGCGAGCAGTTTGGCGTCGTCGAGTCGGTCAAGACCGTTTCCGACGTTTACTCCCCGGCCTCCGGCAAGGTTATTGCCGTGAACACCGAGCTGGAAGGCGCTCCCGAGACCGTGAACCAGAGCCCCTACGAGGCTGGCTGGATGATCAAGATTGAGCTCTCCAACCCCGCCGAAGTCGAGAAGCTGCTGGACGCAAGCGCCTATGTGGAGTTTGCCAAGGAGGCTCATCACTAATCATGCGGTATATCCCGATCACGCAGGCCGATAAAGAGGCCATGCTGCGGGACATCGGCGTCCGCTCCACCGAGGAGCTGTTCGCCGCTAATATTCCCGCGGCCGTGCGCCTGAACAGGCCGCTGAATCTCCCGCCGGCCCTGACCGAAATGGAGATTCTGGCCCACGTGCAGGAACTGACCGCCCAGAACGTCACCCTGGACCGGTACACCTGCTTCCTGGGCGCCGTTAGCTATGACCACTATATCCCCGCCGCCGTGGACGCCTTCGTCCGCCGCGGCGAGTTCCTAACCGCTTACACCCCGTACCAGCCTGAGATCTCTCAGGGCGTGCTCCAGGTTATTTACGAGTATCAGTCCCTGGTCTGCGAACTGACCGGCATGGATATCTGCAATGCCTCCATGTATGACGGCGCTTCTGCCCTGGGCGAGGCGGCCTCCATGGTGGCCAACCAGACCGGCCGGAAGAAGCTGATCGTGGCCGGCTCGGTCAACCCCAACTGGAAGCGGGTCGTGGGCACCTACACCCACGGCATCGGCGTCGAGCTGATCGAGGCTCCGCTGAAGAACTGCGAGTTGGACCTGGCTGCCCTCGAAAGCCTGATCACCGAAGAGGTGGGCGGCGTCCTGATCCAGATGCCCAACTTCTTTGGCCATCTGGAGCATGTGCAGGCGATCGGCGACCTGATCCACGCCAAGGGCGGCATGTTCGTCGTGGCCGTGGACCCGATCTCCCTGGGCCTGCTGGAAGCCCCGGCCAACTACGGCGCCGACATCGTGGTCGCCGAGGGCCAGTCCCTGGGCAACCCGGTCTCCTACGGCGGACCGTACCTCGGTATCATGGCCACCCGGGAGAAGTTCGCCCGCCGCATCCCCGGCCGTATCGTGGGCGCGACCCTCGACAACCGTGGTCAGCGTGCCTTCGTGCTGACGCTGCAGGCCCGTGAGCAGCACATCCGCCGTGAGAAGGCGACCTCCAACATCTGCTCGAACCAGGCGCTGAACGCCCTGGCTGCTACCCTGTACCTCACCCTCGTGGGTAAGGAAGGGCTGCGCGAGGCGGCCAACCTGTCGCTGCAGAAGGCGCATTACGCCGCCAGCCAGATCGCCAAGCTGCCCGGCTACAAGATCGCCTGCGCCTCCCCGTTCTTCAAGGAGTTCACCATTACGTGCCCGGTGCCCGCCGAGCAGGTCAACAAGCACCTGCTGAGCAAGGGCATTCTGGGTGGCTATGCGACTTCGGCGGATTTCCCGCACCTGAAGAACGCCATGACCATTGCCGTGACCGAAAAGCGGACCAAGGCGGAGATCGACAAGCTCGTCGCCGCCCTCGGGGAGGTGAAGTAGATGTCCACCCTACCTTTGATTTTCGAACTCTCCACCCCCGGCAAGCGGGCGATCACGTTCCCGAAGGCCGACGTTCCCATGGTGGATGTCGCTTCCTTGATCCCAAGCGAGTACCTGCGGCAGACGCCTGCTGAACTGCCCGAGGTCTCCGAGGTTGAGATCGTCCGGCACTTCACCCAGCTCTCCCGCCGGAACCACGGTGTAGACGTCGACTTCTACCCGCTGGGCTCCTGCACGATGAAGTACAACCCGAAGGTGAACGAGGAAGTCTGCCGGGTGCCGGGCTTCGCCCTCACCCACCCGCACCAGCCCTCCGAGACCGTTCAGGGCAACCTGAAGATGCTCCACAACATGGAAGAGTGGCTCTGCGAAGTGACCGGAATGGACCGGATGACCTTCCAGCCGGCCGCAGGCGCCCACGGCGAGTTCACCGGCATCAGCCTGATCCGGGCCTACCATGAGAGCCGCGGTGACTCGAAGCGGAACAAGGTGATCGTGCCTGACTCCGCCCACGGCACCAACCCGGCCACCGCCGCCATGAACGGCTACGAGGTGGTCTCCGTCCAGTCGAACCCGGACGGCTCGGTCAACGTGGAGACCCTGAAGCAGGTGGTCGGTCCCGATACCGCCGCCCTGATGATGACCAACCCGTCCACGCTGGGCCTCTTCGACCATGGCGTGCAGGAAGTGGTCCGCATCGTCCACGAGGCCGGCGGCCTGGTCTACTACGACGGCGCCAACATGAACGCCATCATGGGCTACACCCGTCCTGGCGACATGGGCTTCGACGTGGTCCACCTGAACCTGCACAAGACCTTCTCCACCCCGCACGGCGGCGGCGGCCCCGGCAGCGGCCCGGTGGGCGTGAAGAAGATCCTCGAGCCGTTCCTGCCCGTGCCTGTGGTCCAGAAGGTGGGCGAGCAGTATACGCTCGACTACAACCGGCCGCAGTCGATCGGCAAGATCCACGGCTTCTACGGCAACTTCGGTGTGATCGCCCGTGCGTATGCCTACGTCCTGGCCTGCGGCCCCGACCTGAAGGAAGTCTCGGAGTACGCCGTTCTGAACGCCAACTATATCCTGGCGCATCTGAAGAAGTACTACGACGTCGCCTTCGACCGCTACTGCATGCACGAGTGCGTCCTCGCCGCCCAGACCTTAGCTGAGAAGGTCGGCGTGAAGACCCTCGACATCGCCAAGCGGCTGCTGGACGAGGGGATCCATCCGCCCACGATCTACTTCCCGATGATCGTGCACGAGGCGCTGATGGTGGAGCCGACCGAGACCGAAGACAAGGCGACCCTCGACAAGTTCATCGCCTCCATGATCGCCATTCATGAAGAGGCGATGAGCGATCCGCAGAAGGTGAAGTCGGCCCCGCACACCACGGTGGTCGGCCGCCTGGATGAGGCGCTGGCAGCCCGTAAGCCGAACCTGCGTTATAAGAAGGCCTAGGGCCTCAAGTTGACTGAGGAAGAGGGGTGCACCGGACGGGAGTCGCCCGGCGCGCCCCTCTGACTCCCTGCACAGAACGGAGCAGAACAAAGTGGCACTGAAGGAACAGAACTGGCGGTTGCTGGATACCGGCCACCGCACCGGCGCAGAGAACATGGCCATTGATGAGGCGATCATGCACGCGGTTGGCCGCGGCGAGGTACCACCGACCGTACGGTTTTACGGCTGGCAGCCCGCCGCTGTCTCCATCGGCTACTTCCAGTCGATGAGCAAGGAGATCGACCTGGATGCGGTAGCAGCCGGTGGCTTCGGTTACGTCCGGCGTCCCACAGGCGGTCGCATGATCTTCCACCATATGGAATTAACATATAGTGTGGCCATTGCGGAGGATGCGCTGCCCGGGGGTGTCGTCGAGACCTATCGTGAGTTGAGCAACGGCCTGCTGGCCGGGCTTCAGCTCCTGGGCACCGAGCCGGAGCTTTCCGGCGGTGACCTCGATCCCCGCAGGCGTGATCCGGGCGGCTTCCATACCGCCTGTTTTGACTCCGCGTCGGCCTACGAACTCACCCTGAACGGCAAGAAGATCGCCGGCAGCGCCCAGACGCGCCACGACGGCGTTATTCTGCAGCACGGCTCCATTCTGCTCGATCTGGATGCCCCCCTGATGTTCCGGCTCATGAAGGTACCGGATCAGGTGCGGCAGCGGTTTATGGAACGCTTCCTGGCGAAGGCGACCTATCTACGGGAGGTCCTGGGGCGGGAAGTGAGCTATGAAGAGGCCAGGGATGCCTTTGCCGAAGGGTTTGCCCGGGGCCTCTCCCTGAACCTGACCCGCGGCTCCCTCACCGAGGCCGAAGAGGCGGAGGCGGCGGAGCTGGTGCGGGCGAAGTATGGCAGCGATGAGTGGAACCTGAAGAAGTAAGCCTGTATATCGGGAGGCGACGGCCTTGTCTGACCTTGAGCGCTTTGATCCTGAAGTTTATGCCGTTATGCAGCAGGAAGCCCAGCGGCAGCTGCAAAACATCGAACTGATTGCATCGGAAAACTTCGTACCCCGGGCGGTGTTGGAAGCGGCGGGCAGCGTGCTGACCAACAAGTATGCCGAGGGCTACCCCGGCAAGCGCTACTACGGCGGCTGCGAGTATGTCGACGTGGTTGAGAATATCGCCCGTGACCGGCTCAAGGCGGCGTTTGGGGCCGATCATGCGAATGTGCAGCCCCATTCCGGCGCCAGCGCCAACACGGCCGTTTACTTCGCTCTCCTCGAGCCGGGCGACACCGTGCTGGGCATGAACCTGGCCCAGGGCGGTCACCTGACCCACGGCTCGCCGGTCAACTTCAGCGGCAAGACTTACAACTTCATTCCCTACGGCCTCGACGACGAGACCGGCCGGATCAACATGGATGAGGTGGCCGAACTGGCCCGGCGGCATCAGCCGAAGCTGATCGTGGCCGGTTACTCTGCCTATCCCCGTGTCCTCGACTTCAAGCGCTTCCGGGAGATCGCCGATGAGGTGGGGGCCCTCTTGATGGTGGACATGGCCCACTTCGCAGGCCTCGCCGCCACCGGTTTCTATCCGAACCCCGTGGAGCATGCCCATATTGTCACCACCACGACCCATAAGACCCTGCGCGGCCCCCGTGGCGGCGCCATCCTCTGCAAGCAGGAGTTCGCCGCTGCGATCGACAAGGCGATCTTCCCCGGCATGCAGGGCGGCCCGCTGATGCACATCATCGCCGCGAAGGCTGTGGCCTTCAAGCAGCTCTCTGATCCGCGTTACAAGGAGTACTGTGGCCAGGTCGTCCGCAACGCCCAGGCGCTGGCCAAGGCCTTGATGGCCCATGGCTTCAACCTGGTCACCGGCGGCACCGACAACCACCTGATGCTGGTCGACCTGCGCTCCAAGGGCATCACCGGCAAGAAGGCTGAGCACCTGCTGGATTCGGTGGGGATCACGGTGAACAAGAATGCCATCCCCAACGACCCGGAGAAGCCGATGACCACCAGCGGCATTCGCGTCGGCACGCCCGCCGCCACCACCCGTGGCCTGAAGGAAGCCGAAATGGCGAAGATCGCCGAGTGGATCGACCGGGCCATCGCCGCCCGGGACGACGAGAGCAAGCTGGCGGCGATCAAGGAAGAGGTCCGGGCGCTCACGGCGAACTATCCGCTGAACGCCTGGGAGTAGGGCACTACGTGGGAGTAGCCTCCGCCGTCGGGGGGCACTACGTGGGAGTAGCCTCCGCCGTCGGGCCGGTGGCGCCCCGGGCCCCGGGTCTTTTGGGCCCCCGGTGCCGGTCTCCAAAG
>JBLNEM010000449.1:0-5061 GCA_050262655.1 Mycobacterium leprae
CGATGGGCTACGGCCCGGCCAAGAAGCGACTGGCCGACCTGAAGGCCGAGATTTCAGCGCCCTGGGATGCGGTGACCGCCGGCACGCCGAACGGGACGCCGGTCGCGCCCGGCGCGGTCGCCGGCCAGAAGGCTGGGAAGAGGCTGGTTCAGACGCTCGATATGGGCCCCGAAGGCCGGGCGGAACTCTACGCCGACCCATCGCAGGTCGATTTGCTGGTGCTCCTCAGCAGCGGCCTGGGGTATGCGGTCCACCGCACACCCGCCGGGGAGCCAGCCCCGCCCCGCCTGGAGATGATCAGCACCGCATACGGCCCCCATCTTCTGGTCCTTGGGGAAGACGGGCGCATGAGCGAAGGCTGGATCCTGATCCCCCAGTCGAATCCGATTGCCAACGCCCTCCATGCCCGCATGGATTTCGGCATCACCCAGCAGGGCGATGGCGTCAAGCTGAGCTACCGGAAGTATAAGGAAGGCGGCGGCTACATCGCCCAGGCGAGCTTCTGGCGCTATAACCCCAAGAGCCGCAAGTACGAGGTGAACCTGCCCAACACGTCGGGAACGCAGGTGATTACCAGCCGCGACCTGTGCAACAACTATCCGATCTACCTACCGCTGACCGGCGACCACCGGACCGCGGACGGGTTCCTTGCCTATGACGCCGAGGTGGGTCGCTGGGGCCGCATCGACGTGACCGGCGGGCCGTATACCACCCTCCGGGGGATTCGAGTCGGCGACGCCCAGCAGCGGGTGATCCAACTGTACGGCTCTTCGCCGGATGGGAATTACCCGGAGCCCCCCTACGAGTACACCCGGTTCACCTTCCAGAATGGCAAGGTGGCCTCCTTCTCGGTGGGCTGCGATACCACCACCCATGGCCCGCTGGGACGATAGGCGCAGGACAACCGTTCGACAGGTTTCGAGCGGTTATCTTGTTTCACATGGCGAGGCCCCCGGGAACGCCTCTTCCCGGGGGCCTGGCGTCCGGACTGCTGAGGCTCTACTTCCACTGACCCCGATCGGCCGGCGCCACGGCGGCGAAGGAACTGACCAGGGTCCGCTCGAAGGCGCTGCCATCGGTGAGAGTACCGGTCACGGTCGCCGTCACGTTGTGAATGGCGTTGCCATCCGGCACATGCAGGACAGCCTTCTGCCCGTTGCCCGCCGCGGCAAAGTCAGGACGCCCGCGCTCCGCCTTGCCCCTGGGGCCGACCTCTGCCCGGGCCTGGCATGCTGCCACAGCACGCCCCGGCCCAAAGCCCACGGTCAGCTCCTGCAGTGCGCCGGGCGTGGCGACCGGCTGGCTCACGGCGAGCGTTGCCTGCAGGTCGCTGTCCAGGGCGGCGACCATCAGGAAGCCGGTGCTCTCTGCAGCCGTCGCCGACAGGCTCCACGCTCCGGCCTGAGGCGCTGCCACCTCCACCGTGCCGGCCCACGCACCGGCGAACACGTCGTCCGCCGGAACAGCGGCATCGGTCTGAACGGTGTAGGCCGTCCCATCCGGCCCCGTCAGGGTAGCGGTCATCGCCGGGCTGGAGCTATAGATGGTGAAGCGTGCACTCCGTACCCCCGATTCCACCGGGAAGGCCGGCACCGCCGCTCCGCCGGTAAGGCCGCCCCGCAGGATCACGTTGCCCGGGGCCTCTTCCCGATCCACTGCCGGGGTGGCGGCAGCAGCCGCCGCGGCCCCCGACGGCAGGGCACCGGCCGATGCCAACTGGCGCCCGATCCCCGCTACATTTTCCGCCCCGACCGACGCCGTCAGGATGTAGGGCTGGAAGTAGGCCCAGGACCGGCTGCCCATGCGGATCTCGTCGTGATCCCAGTATCCGTCGTAGACAAAGTGGTCACCAGGCTTACGGGCCGACGTGACCGAGACCAGGCCGTCATCCTGGCCGCCGATAAAGGCGCAGCTCATCCACAGGGCGGTGCCGATCGGCCCGCACTTGTTCCCCGATAGGGTGTAGTAAGGTACCGTCGGGTCGCGCCCGTCCGTGATCGACCGGAAATAGCTCATGTAGCCGGTCTGCATCACGTAGGTGGCGTCGTTCCGCTCGCCCATCAGTTCCGCCAGCCACCAGGTCCAGGTGGAGTAGGCCATGTCGGCGATCGGGGTGCCCCAGTGCGGTGTACTGAGCGTCACCACCCGGGTGATCTTCGGGCTGGCCCCGTACCAGGCGGAGGCAGCGTTGGAGTCCACGCCGCCCTTGGAGTGGGCGACGATCGTCACCTTCGGCACGCCGAAGTAAGCGGTAATGGCGTTGATCTGCTGGCTCAGCATCTCGCCGTTCAGCCACATATCCTTGTCAGGGTACAGGTCGACGAAGGCGGTGCGGTAGCCGTAGTAGTAAGCGTAATCATACATGTCGTTGTGGCCGTGGTAGACCGTGTCGGTCCACCAGCTCTCGGCAGCGCCACCCTTGCCATGGACGAAGAGCAGGACCGGTTTGCTGTAACTGACGTTAGGCGGCGTGGCCCCTACATACCAGCTACCCGGCGTCCCGGCCATGATGCTAATCGTGCCGCTGGCCGGCTTCGCCGGAGTGGGCGCCACCTTGATGCCGCCCCCCGCCCGGGTCGACGGGGCCAGGCCGAACAGGAGCATGAGAACGAGCAGCAGGCTTACCAGAAACGAGCGCCGCTTGCGCATGCAAGCACCTCCCACAGCAGAAATGACGAAACGCTTCGTACATTTCCACCAGTGAAAGGCTG
Source organism: Mycobacterium leprae (assembly GCA_050262655.1). Taxonomy (GTDB): domain Bacteria; phylum Bacillota; class Sulfobacillia; order Symbiobacteriales; family Symbiobacteriaceae; genus DASXVX01. The sequence continues at coordinate 2,712 of JBLNEM010000449.1, forward strand.
ATCCTGTTAAGGGAGAATGAAGCCGGAAAATGAGACCCCAGTCCTACCCCACCCGCGCTCCTCGGGGCACCCGGCGAGATCACAGACCAGCCGCCTGTGGGCACACTCAGCTTCGTGGGTTCGGCTTGACGACGGCAGGATGGTCCCGGGGCCGCGACGCCCTCCAGGTGGTGGCAAGCTTGGCCCGGAACCCGCGGCCTGCCCAGCAGGAATTTCCGCACGGAGGTGGAACGCTATGGTTGGAGGTGCACAACATTATGGTAAAGGAAGTCACGTTTTATACGAACCCGACCTGAAGCTCCTGCATCAAGACCAAGCAGTTGCTTGGGCAGGCAGAGGGCCAGGTAACGGAGCGACCGTTGAAAGGCGACAAGAAGGCCACCGAAGCGGAAGTGCGGGCCGTGGCTGCGTTACTGCCGGGTGGTGTGCGGGATATCCTCTCGACCCGCAGTCGCCGCTACCGCGAGATGGGGCTCGCCGGACAAGAACTGACCGACGAGGAACTGGTCCGACTCCTGGTGGAGGAGCCAGGGCTCTGGCGCCGGCCCATCGTGGTGCGCGGCGAGCAGGTGGTGGTCGGGTACGATCCCGAGCGGTTACAGGCGCTCCTGTCCTGAACCAACCGGACGTCCCTCCTGATCTCAGGAGAGCCGTCCGGTTCTGCTCTGTTTTGGGCACGGAGTGAGGAACGCGCAGCGTATAATACCGCCGCAGAGGTGAGTCACCATGCGCCATCTCTCCCACCCCGTAACCCTGGGGATGATGGTGGGATTGGCCGCCGCCCTCCAACTCGGCCCGGTCTATTGGCTCGGCGGCGGATACGTGCTGTCGATGCTCTCCACCCTCCCGGTGGCAGCCGGGGCCGCCCTCGCTCCGCGGAAGGCCCCCCTCCTCTTCGCCGCCGGTGCCCTGGTGGTCGGCGCCTTCTCCACCGATGAGCTTTTCGTGTTCCTGCTGATGACCGGGCTCCTGGGCGTGGCGCTGGGCCTGACGGCCCGGCGACCTACCTGGCGGAGCGCGTTGATCAGCGCTGGAACCCTCGCCGGCGGCATGCTGCTGCTGCACCCGCTGGTCGGCATCTGGCCCTGGGGCGGCGTGGAACAAGCATGGCCCACGCCGGTCCGCCTGTCCGCATACGCCGGCTTCGCCCTCGCGTGGGCAGGGCTCTGGTGCCTCCTCTTCCGCCAGATCTGGCGGCGGGTGGTCAAGGCGCTGGGCTGAAAAGGGGAGTGGCCTGAGGCCACTTCCCTTTGTTGTGAATCCCCTGCCCGGAACGCCTCTTCCAATCGCTTAACTTATGTGATAATGTAGCCCACATAGCATTCTCTGCAGCGAAAGGAGCGTTGTTCATGCCCAACAAGGTGAAAGTGCTGTGCGACACGTCCTGCGATTTGCCCGCTCAGTTGGCGGAGAGCCGCGGCATCCTGGTCCTGCCCGCCCTGGTGATCTTCAACAGTGAGTTGTTCCGGGAGGGCGTCGACATTTCGGTGGATGCGTTTTACGACCGACTCCAGCAGGGGCTCGTCCCCTCCACCTCCCAGATTGGCCCGGCGGACTTCGCTCCCTTCTTCCGTGCGGCCGTGGCGGACGGCAGCGAAGCGGTCTACATAGGCCTGAGCTCAGGGCTGAGTGGCTCCACCGGTAATGCCGAGCAGGTGGCGGCGGAACTCGGGGGCGGTGTGCGGGTGGTGGACAGCCTCAGTGCTTCAATGGGTGCGGGGCTGATGGTGTTGAAGGCGGCGGACCTGGCCGATGAGGGGCTTTCGGCCGACGCGATCGTGGCAGAGTTGATCCGCTATCGGGAGCAGGTCTGCCATGCTTTCACCCTTGACACCCTGGAGTTCGCCCGCCGCAGCGGCCGGATCACTCGCCTCTCGGCCATCGCCGCCGGCGTGTTGGATATCAAGCCGGTCCTGAACATCGATATGGAGGGGCGTCTGGAGCCGTTGGACAAGGTGCGGGGCCGGAAGCGGGCGCTGAACCGTGTGTGCGATGAGATCGACCGCCTGGGGGCGGACCTGCATGGCAAGCGGGCAGCTCTCTCCCATGCCCATGACCGGGAGACGGCTGCCGCCCTGGCCGAACGTCTGCGCACGGAGTACGGCGCAGCCGAGGTCGTCGTCGGCGAGATTGGCGCCAACATCGGAAGCCATGTGGGGCCGGGGTGCATCGCCATCTTCTTCGAAGGGCCTGCGGGGCGGGGGTATGCGCCGCAGTCGTAGGGCACTACGTGGGAGTACCCTACGCCGTCGGATATGTGGGGCCCCGGGCGCCGTATCGTAGGACCCCGCGGGGCCGGTGACCGACGGGCGCCCTAACGGCAGCACAGACCCGCCGGCTTCGGGGACGC
>JBLNEM010000450.1:0-14515 GCA_050262655.1 Mycobacterium leprae
CATGTTGCTGGAGCAGGGGAAGTATGCCGAGGCGCGCCTGCTGCTGGAGACCATCGCCATCCCTACGGCACAGGAACCGGAGGAGTCCGCCAACCTTGGGATCGAACGGGCCTGGCTGGCAGTAGGAGAGGCCCAGATGGATCGGGCCCGCCACCTGCTGGAGCAGGTATCGCAGCAGGCCGAGAACGAGACGGAGATTGACACGCAGGCACAGTGCCTCCTGCTGCGGGCTCTGGCTGAAGAGCCCACCAACCGGGCAGAGGCTCGTCGCCTGGCTCGGGCTGCCCTGCATCGCTCCTTTGCCGCTGGCCGGCTTGACCTGGCACGGCGGTTCCGGCGCCGGTTGGCTCATCTGCTGCAGTAGGGTCATCGCATCAGCGCCAGAACAGGTAGACGCCAGGCACCAGAACCGTGGTTGCCGCCAACAGGTAGAGGCCTACGGCCCCGCCCCGGTTCCGCTGTCGCCAGACATATCGGCCGTAGTTGAAGGTGTAGAAAGCGACCAGGAGCGGCAGCAGCATTACAAAGAGCTGGCCAAGGATCACCACCGAAATCCCTCCAGGTTCTTGGGGCTCATTACTGCGCCGCCCGCGGCGGGCTCAACTGCAGCCCGAAGCGGCGCAGCGTCACCTGCACGTCGATCTGAATATCGGCGTCCTTGTAGTGGTTGGGCCAGTCCGCCGCTTCCCAGGCCGCCACGGTTGGATACTGCCTGACCACCCGAGTGCCAAAGCCCATCACATCGGCGTTCCAGTCCTGGGTCTTCTTGACCAGCGCCGCAATGTCGCCCTCCAGCTTGCTGGACAGGGCGGCTTCTAGTTTGGGTTGGTTCTCCGGCTCGGTGTAGTCCAGTTTGACCCCTTCCATGCCGGTGATCTCCCCTTCGAGGTTGACCACGCCACGGATCTTGGGCCGGCTGCCGCCAAGGCTCACGGTGATCGAGGTGGGCTTGCCCCGGCGCAGGTCGACCGAGACCGCCGCGTCTTCGGTGGCCGGGTCAGGAATGGTGACGATGCCGCGCCGGAACCGATTCTGCAGCATCAGGACGAGACGCATCTCCTGGCCGCTCAAAGCGCCCACCATGCGGTCCCGCCGGAACGCAGCGGCGCCGATGATCTCAAGGTTAGGGCCGCCCTTGCGCGGGATCTCCCCGGCCCGAAACTGGCGGTCGATCGGACGGGTCGACTCGGGGTCCTTTCCTTCCGGTGTCTTGCTGACGGCGCCGGTACCGCCGCCTTCGCCTTTCTCCCCGCCGCCCTTCTCTTTATCGCCGCCGCCCTTGTCGCCGCCCTCTTCGCCCTCCTTGATGGCGGCGTAGTAGGCCAGTGGCTGGGCGTATCCGGTGTTTACGGTGGTGACAAAGGTCTGAATCTGGCTGGCGGCCGGAATCATGCCGGTCCGCTGGTAACTGGCAGTCATCTGCTCAATGAACCGCTGCGGGTCCTTCTCCAGTTGGGGGTTCATTTTGTCCAGGAACTTGGCGGCCTTGCCCTTGATGACGATATAGAAGATCGTCCGGCGGGCTTCCCGCATGCGGACAAACTCATCCATCACCGTCAGACCGCTCTCTTTTGCCAGGTCCTCTGCCATGAAGAGGCCCTTCAGATGCATGAGCGAGATTCGCCGGTCGATGTACGTATTCAGGAGGGCGATCGCCCCCGCTACGGTAGGTGCCTCTACGGTCGTCAGCATGGTGGGCTTGCCCTCTCCGCCGCCACCCTTGCCGCCGGCCATTTTGCTGGGGATTGCCACGACCGCCGTGACGGCGTATCGGCTTTGCTGACCCGAGTCCAGGCCCAGGGCCAGGACCATGGCCATCTCCTCCAGTTCCCGCCGGTCGTAGCAGCCCGTGATCAACAGGGGAAGGCAGCAGAGGAGAAGCAACAGGCTACGCTTGGCTCTCAACGCCTTCTCCCCCTTTCCGGCGGAACCGGGCAATGAACAGCAAGAGCAGCGGCACCAGCAGCAGGCCAATGCCGCTGGGCCGCAGCCATACCCTGTCGAGGCGCAGCACGGTGACGAAATCCTTGGGCATCAGAGAGATGACCCCGACCAGCAGCGCCATCGGGTAGAGCAGCGGGCGGTACCACGGCAGATTCAGGGTCTGGGTGACGATCACAATGCCTGCGTGGAAGAGGGCGCTCAGCCGGACGGCCGCGGCAAAGAACCAGAACATGACGACCAACGACTCGATACGCTGCAGGAACCGCCCGAGGTAGACCAGCCGGGCCAGGTTGAACATGGGAAAAGATTGCTCGGCGGCATCCGGGGCGCCGAAAATCGTCACCAGTACGGCGACCGTGGCCGTTGCACTCAGGCCGAACAGGAGGATGCCATTCAGGCCGCTGTTGCGCAGGGTCTCGGGGTCGGCGAAGGCATAGCCCAGCACTGGCAGCACCAGCGCCTCTGCCGCCATGCCGCCGTAAAGCAGGCCATTCATCACCGTCTGGTCGATCCCTTTTCCCCAGATGGGGAAGAGCCGGTTCATATCCGCACGGGGCAGGCTGAACAGCAGCACGAGGATGATCCCGCCCACCATCAGGGGAAAGAGGACCTGGTTCGCCCGGCAGAGCGGCTCGAACCCGCGCCAGGAGGCATAGATCACGCAGAGCAAGATGGCCATGGTGAGCACGCTGGGTGGTGTGGTCGGCAGGATCGAGATGATAAACGTCTCGGTAAAGGCCCGAACGGTCAAGGTAGCGGCAGCGAACAGCCATAGGCCGACCAGCAATGTCAAAACCCGGCCCAGGATGGGGCCGGCTACTTCCACTGCTATGCTGGCCAGACTCTGCCGGGGAAAGCGGCGGACCAGCAAGGCGGTAGGCAGGAACAGGAGCATGCCGACCCCGGTCATGATCAGTGCGGTCTGCCAGGCGGCGGGACCGGCGCTGTCGATCAGAAAGCCGGGGTACTGCACGAATAGCTTGGCCGACAGGATCGCAAACACCAGCAGCGTCCCCTGGGCGAGCCCGATCTGTCCTTCCATCGCTTTCAATGGGGGTCATCTCCTTCCCCGGACGGCGGCACATGCGGGTCCCAGGTCCGGACGATCTCTTTCTGGCGCCGGTCGTCGAGCGGGCTGGTGTAAGCTGGCCGCAGCTCCATGTCAAACATCGGCGGCCGCACCAGCATGTCGGTCAGACCGCCCCGGGCCGGCGCACCGGGCGCCAGGTAGGGGACACCGAAGGAGCGCATGGAGGCCATGTGCACGATGAGGATGAACAGGGCGGCAGCCAGTCCATAGAAACCAAGCAACGTGGCGGCGAGCACAAAAAGAAATCGCAGCGACCGGATACCGAAGCCAGACATATAGTGTGGCACCGCAAAGGAAGCCAGACCCGTAATGGCCACGATCAGGATCAGGAGCGGGCTGACCAGCTTCGCCTCAACCGCCGCCTGTCCGAGAATCAGCGAAGCCACCAGGCCAATGGTGGGGCCGATCACGTTCGGGATGCGAATGCCTGCCTCCCGAATCAGCTCAAAAGCCATATCCATCAGCAGCAGTTCCACAACGGCGGGCATGGGGACCGATTCACGGCTGGAAGCCGCAAACAGCATCAGCTCGGTGGGGATCATTTCGGGGTGATAGTTCACGATCGCAATATAGAACGCGGGCACCAGCAAGGCGATACCGAGCGCAGTCAGCCGCAGGAAGCGGATCAGCGTGCCAAAAGGGGCGCGCAGGTAGTAATCCTCCGAGGTCTGCAGGAGGCCCCAGAACGTGATCGGGCAGACCAGGACGAACGGTGTGCCGTCCACGCAGAGGCAGACGTTGCCTTCAGACAGATAGGCAACCGCCCGGTCAGGACGCTCCGTGGTCAGCATGCCGGGGAGCAGAGCCGATGGGCTGTCTTCGATGAACTGCTCCAGGACGCCGGCGGAGCCCACCACGTCGGTCTTGACCGCCTTGATTCGGCGGCGCACCTCGTTGACCAGTTCGGGATTGGCGATGCCGTCCAGGAACATCATGGCCACATAGGTTTGACTCAGGTCACCTACGGTCAGCATTTCGGTGACCATCCGGGGGTCCTTCAGCCGCTTCCGGACCAGAGCCACATTGAAGCGAAACGACTCCACAAAGGCATCCTGCGGCCCCTGAATGACGCGCTCCACCTGCGGTGTGGTCACGCTGCGGACGGGGAAACCCTTGGTCTCCACCCCAATGGCGACCCGGGACCCTTCGAACAAGAGGACCGAGTCGCCGTAGAGCAGGCTTTCGGCAACGCTCTTCAGATCGTATTTTTTGGTCGCCTGGTTGCCGATGATCAGTCGCTCAATGACCGTATCGACCGAAAAGGTGGTCGGGCCGTTCTCCCCTTCGCCGGACAGATGGTGGTCCAGATGGGCAAACAGCATGAGCGGCTGCATGATGGCGGTGTTGATCGTGGTCTTGTCCGACATGCCTTCCATGAAGAAGACCACCGCCCGGGTGGGCGGTTGGGTGGCGATGACCAGATCCCGCATGACCAGGTCCTTGTTCTCGGGCATCCGGAACAGCGCTTTCAGGCGTTTGATGTTGTCGTCCAGATCGCAGGAGAGGTCGCCCGCCTGCTCCAGGGAGTCGCCGCCTTCCGCCTGGGCATCCAGCAGGTTGTCAATATGCGTCAGCACGCTGGCCGTGCGCAGTTGGGCGTCGGACAGCTGTGTGGGACCGACTTTTTCCGCCTTGGTCGAGCTACTCTCCTCGCGGCTCCCCAGCACAAACGGGTCGCGCTTGACGCCGCCCGCGGGGTCCAGGAATCGGGCCAAAGTTTGCCAAAGTGACAGGATGATCCCTCCCCGCGTGGGCAGTAGAACCGTTCTGTAGGATTCGCTGCAAGTCGGGCTCGGTATGCGCCAGAGGTTACGGGGCATTCTAATTAACCGATGACGTGTAGCGGCAGAGGGGGTTTCTTCTTGCATAAACGATTAGCCGTCCGCCTGGCAGCAGCCATGCTCGCCCTTAGTCTGTGCGCCAGCCTCTGGGCCTGTTCGGGACCGCAGCGGCGGGGGGGCGACCAGCAGCAGAAAGAGAGCGTCACGGGCGGCGGCAAGAGCGACAAGAGCGACAAGGGCGATGACCAGGATAGGCAGATGGAGAAGTCCGAGAAAAGCAGTAAGAGCGACCAGAGCGATAGCAAGAGCAGCAAGAGCGGCGGCAGCCAGAAGGGCGGCGGCAGTTCCGGCGGCAGCAGCAGCGGTGGCAAGAGCGGCGGCGGTGGCGGCGACGAAGGGTAGGGGAGAGCATCGTCTCCCCTACCCTTTTCATATACCAATCCTGAGCCAGCTACGAGGAATGCCTCGCCTCTGAGGTGAACTCTAAATCCAATCCGATTGACCCGCGGGGAGGGGAACCAAGTTGAACAAACTGGTGATCATCGGCGGCGCCAGCGCCTACAGCCCGGACATCATCTCGGGACTGCTGCATGACTGGCAGAGCCTGCCGGAATGTGAACTGGTGCTTCACGATATCGACGAGCCGCATCTGGCGATCATCGCCCGGCTGGCTGAGGGAATGGTCCGCACGGCTGGCGCCGATTGGCGAGTGCGTGCGACCACCGACCGGGCCGACGCGGTGACCGGCGCCCGGTTCATTCTGACCCAACCCCGAGTAGGGGGCTTCCCGCACCGGGCGCTGGACGAGCGCATTCCGCTGCGCTACGGGCTGATCGGCCAGGAGACCCTGGGCGCCGGCGGCCTCTCCTTTGCCTGGCGGTCGATTCCCCTCATGCTGGAGATCGTGGCGGAAGTACAGCGGCTCGCACCGGAAGCGTGGATCATCAACTACGCCAACCCGGCGGGCATGGTGACAGAGGCGGTCATTCGCCGCTTTCCGAATGCCCGCTTCATTGGTCTATGCGACATGCCCACCGGCGTGGAGTGGGGCATCGGCAAGCTGCTGCGGGTCGATTTCCACCGGATCAAGTTGGATTACGCGGGGATCAACCATGGCGGTTGGTCCGACCGGGTCTGGCTGGATGGGCAGGACGTGATGCCGAAGCTGCGGCGGTGGGCAGGCCCGCTGGGAGCAGTGGCCACGCTATTCCCGCTCACCGAGGAGACCGGCACCGTCCGGCTGCTTCGGGAGTATGGCCAGGTGCCCGACCCATACCTGCGCTACTACTACTATAAAGAGTGGATGCTCAAGCACCTGATGAAGCAGCCGAAGACACGGGCGCAGGTCTTGATGGACCGGGTTCCCGAGCTGTACCGGCACTACGCACAGGTGGCCGCGCAGGAGCGGCCGGTGCTGACCATGCACCGGGGTCACCAGTCGCACAGCGATCTGGCCTCCCAGGTGATCAGGGCGATCGCAACGGGTCGGCGTACCCGGTTCGTGATCCAACAGCGGAACGGCGGTGCGGTACCGAATCTGCCGGCCGAGGAGGCTGCCCAGTTCCCGGCCTGGGTGGACGGCAGCGGCTGGGAGCGGATTGCAGTGCCCCCCATTCCGGAATCGCTGGCGCCGCTGCTGCAGCAGGTGAAGGCGGCCGAGTCGATCAACGTGACCGCCGCCCTGGAGGGGAACGTGCAGCTCGCCATCGAGGCAGCGGCGGGAAACCCGCTGGTGGGCAAGCGGCAAGTGGCGGACACGGTGGTCCGGGAACTGATCAAGGCGCACAAGCAGTACCTGCCCCAGTTCCAATAGGAGGGGGAACGACCCATGCGCTACCTCATCGTTAACGCTGACGACTACGGACTCACAGAGGGGGTTAGCCGGGGCATTTTGCAGGCGCACCAGGTGGGCATTCTCACGTCGACCACCTTCATGGTGAACTTCCCCTGGTCCGAGTCGATGGCCGCCCTGTTGCCCGAGGCGCCCGACCTGGGTGTGGGCATTCATCTGAACATCACCAGCGGCGGGCCGGTGCTGCCACCTGCTAAAGTGCCGTCCCTGGTGGACGCACGGGGGCAGTTTGGCAAAGGGATGCTTCACCTGCTGTTGCAGGTCGACCTGGAGCATCTCCGCCGGGAGTGGATGGCCCAGGTGGAGAAGGGGATAGGCCTGCTGGGGCGCAAGCCCACGCATCTGGACACGCACCGGTATCTCCAGGGGCATCCCGGCTATGCCCGTGTCATGGTGGAAATCGCCCGGCGGTATGCGATTCCGGCGGTTCGACACCTGTACCCGGAGATGCTCCCGAAGGGCACGTTCTCACCGTTCAACCCGGTCAGCTACCTGATGAACCATTACCTGCGGCGGGCGGCTGCCGTGGTGGATGGGAGCGGGGTGGCTCATCCGGACGGCACCCTGGTAGGCGACTTCGATCTGCCCTTGTTGCTGCACCGCCTGGGGCAGGTGGGGGAGGGCGTCACAGAGTTGGTCAGCCACCCGGGCATCGTGGATGAGGCGCTGCGTGCCCTCTCGTCTCTGACCACGCACCGCGAGGTGGAACTGGCGGCGCTCACAGCGGGGGAGGCCAGACAGCGCCTGGCGGATGCAGGGATCCAACTGGTTACCTATGCGCACCTGTCCCGGTAGAAGCGGGGGAGGAGACCGAATGAAAGAGAGACGGAAGGCGTTCTTCCAGCGGGTATCGGCCAGCCTGATTGTGCCGATCACGTTCCTGCCGCTGGCGGCGATCCTGTTGGCGATCGGCACACAACTGGGGATCAAGCCTGTTGAGGAAGCAGGGATCGCACTGTTGCGCTCCTGGCTTCCACTGTTCTATGGGATCGGCATCAGCATTGGCTTTACCGACGGCGATGCCATGGGCGCCCTGTCCGTGGCGACGGGCTTCATGGTGATGGTCTCGGTGGCCGGGGCCGTATCACAGGATCCGACCATCAACCTGGGCGTGTTGGGCGGCGTTGTGGCGGGCAGCATCTGCACCTGGCTGTACAACCGGGTGAAGCGGGTGCGCCTGCCGGAGTACCTCGCCCTCTTCTCCGGCAAGCGAATGGGGCCGCTGGCCTCCACGGTGGCAGGTGTCCTCCTCGGGTACGGCTTTGGTTACGCCTGGCCCTCTATCCATGCCGGGATCGTGGGTCTCGGCAACTGGATCTATAGTTCCGGCGGCATCGGCGTTCTCGTCTACGGTGGTGCCCTCCGGCTGCTGATTCCCACCGGGCTGCACCACATCCTCATGCAGCTGGTCGACACGCAGTTGGGTGGCTGGGTTGACCCCGCCACCGGGAAGCTGGTGGCCGGCGAATACCTGCGCTTCCTCGCCGGCGACCCGCAAGCCGGCCGGCTGCTCTCCGGTTTCTTCCTGACCCTCTGCTTTGCGCCGCTGGGGGCTGCCATGGCGATTGCCCACGAGGCCAGACCCGAGCAGCGACGCAGGGTGACCGGCCTCATGACCACTGGCGCCCTGACGGCGATGCTCCTGGGCGTCACGGAACCGGTGGAGTTCGCCTATATCTTTGCTTCCCCGGTCCTGTTAGGGCTCCATGTGTGCTTGTCGGCGCTGGCTTCCCTCTTAGGCTATGTACTAAACATACACATGGGCGGTTATGCGTTGCCCATGCTCCTGTTCAACTGGCGGGTACAGCAGAATGCCTGGCTCCTGTTGCCCCTGGGCCTCGCCTGGAGTGCGCTATACTATTTCAGCTTCCGTGCGGTCATCCGCTGGACGCATCCCCCCATTCTCGGGCAGGTACCCGAGGAGGACGAGGAACGCCCGGTGGCAGGTTCCGGCGAAGGCGCAGCCTACCTGGAGGCCCTGGGCGGGGCGGCCAATATCGTCTCGCTGGAGGCCTGTATGACCCGGCTGCGGCTGGTGATCGAGGAGCCTGCCCGACTGGATGAGCCCCGCCTGCTGCGCCTGGGGGCCGTGCGGGTGCTCAAGAGTGGCCACAGCATTCAGGTGGTCGTGGGCGCTCGCGCCGGCGATTTGTCAGCGGCGATTCGGGCGGCTGCGGGCAAGCTCACCGCCGCAACCATCGCCCCCGCCACGCTGGAACCCGCGCAGGAGACTGGCACAGCGGCCGCATCGTGTGACTGGCCGGTGACACTGCTCAGCCCACTGACGGGGCGGGTTCTGCCCCTGGCCGAGGTGCCGGACCCGGTCTTCGGCGCCGGGCTGGTGGGTGACGGTGTGGCGGTGGAGGTAACCGGCACGCAAATCGTGGCGCCGGTAGATGGCAACGTGACGCATATTTTTCCGGGTGGTCACGCCCTGGGGTTGGTGACAGCGGGCGGTTTGGAAATCCTGATTCATATCGGCCTGGACACGGCCGAGTTGAAAGGGGAAGGTTTTCACCTGACCGCCGTGGAAGGTGAATTTGTACAGGCCGGGATGCCAATGGGCCACCTGGAGCCCGAGCGCATTGCCGCCGGTGGGAAGCTGCTGATTTCGCCCGTACTGATTACGAACCCGGACCGGGCGGGGCGCATTCGCCAGCTGGCCCGGACCACCGTGACGGCCGGGGAACCGTTGCTGCAGGTTGACCAGTCTGAGGACAGGGCGTCCTCAACGTAGGAGGATTTGCTGCCATGTGGGTGGACCTGAACTGTGATATGGGAGAGAGTTTCGGCGCCTATGCCCTGGGGTTGGACGAGCAGGTGATGCCGCTGATCAGCAGTGCGAACGTCGCCTGCGGCTTTCACGCCGGCGACCCCCAGGTGATCGCCCGTTCGGTAGCGCTGGCCGTCAAACACGGGGTTGCCATCGGCGCACACGTAAGCTTCCCGGACCTGGTGGGCTTTGGCCGGCGTGAGCTGAAGGCCTCTCCGGCCGAGGTGGAGAATGACACGCTGTATCAAATGGGTGCTTTGGCCGCCTTCTGCCAGGCTGCCGGTGCGCGCTTGGCGCATGTGAAGCCGCATGGCGCCTTGTACAACATGGCACAGCGTGACGCAGAACTGGCTGGAGCGATCGTACGGGCCATGGTTGCATTTGACCGGAACCTGGTGCTCTTTGCCCAGCCCGGTTCCGCCATGGCGCAGGTTGCAGCGGCGGCAGGGGTGAAGGTCGCCAACGAGGTCTTTGCCGACCGTGCCTATGCATCGGACGGCTCGCTCGCCAGCCGGAAGCTCCCCGGCGCCGTGATCCATGATCCCGAGCAGGTAGCCCGCCGTGCCCTGGCTATGGTTCAGGAAGGAGCAGTAACGGCGATCGACGGCACCAGAATCCCGCTACAGGCGGACACAGTCTGTGTGCACGGCGACACGCCGGGAGCTGTCGACCTGATCCGCCGCATCCGCAATGAACTGTCGGCGGCCGGGGTGGCAGTGCACCGGCCCGGCGCAGTGTAAGAAATTATTTACGGTGCAAGCATTCCGGATTACAATTATAATAATCGTGGTATAAACATGAACGTCCACTCTAGCTGGTAGACTGGTCGTCATGGCCCCTTCAAGAAAGGTGGAGACCAGGATGAACCCAACCGGCGGAGAGACCCCTCTCGAGCAACAGCCGGCGAAACGCAAGCGAAGCGAGGCGCGTGAATGGTTGGAGACCATTCTCATCGCCCTCGCCGTGGCCCTGGTGATTCGGGGGTACATTGCCCAGACCTATGTGGTTGATGGCGACTCCATGGTGCCTTCGCTGCATAACGGCGAGCGGTTCCTGGTGAACAAGCTGGTCTACCGGTTCCGCCTCCCGAAACCCGGCGAAATCGTGGTTTTGCACGACCCCGCCGCCCCAACCAAGCAGTTGGTCAAGCGGGTAGTGGCCCTCCCGGGCGAAACGGTGCAGATCAAGCACCAGGTGCTCTACGTGAACGGGCAACCCATATCGGAGAACTACATCAACAAGGCCTATCCGATCGCTGATTTTCCGCTTACGACCGTTCCTCCCGGGACAGTCTATGTGATGGGCGACAACCGTGGCCGGAGCATGGATTCCAGGAGCATCGGCCCGATTCTGCTGAGCAAGATCGAGGGGAAGGGCGTCTTCATGCTCTGGCCGCTCGACCGTTTCGGCAAGGGACCGCTGGACCAGCCGCGGATTGAGGACCCATCCCTCGTGACCAAGTGATAAAGGAGGCCTTAGATGGTCGATGTAACTTATCAGTTGGTGAAGTCGGACCCGGAGGTCATGACCTATATCCATGGGGCCCAGGAGATGCTCCAGGCGATCGGCTTTACCGAACATGGTCCGCGGCACGTAACGCTGGTGGCACACCGGGCGATGGCGCTCATGGAGAGCCTGGGGCTACCCGAGCGCCGGCGGGAACTGGCGGGCATTGCGGGGATGTTGCACGACATCGGCAATATCATCAACCGGCATGACCACGGCCAATCCAGTGCGTTGCTGGCCCACACGATTCTGACCCGTTTGGGCATGGCGCCGGAAGAGATCGTGGTGGTCATGGCGGCCATCGGCAACCACGAAGAGGAGATCGGCCTCCCGGTGAACGACGTGTCCGCAGCGCTCGCTCTGGCCGACAAGTCGGATGTGCACCGCAGCCGGGTTCACAACCGTGATTTTGCCACCTTCGACATTCACGACCGTGTTAACTATGCCGCTACCCGGAGTGAGCTTTCCGCTCATCCGGCGGAAAAAGTGATCCGGCTCTCCCTCGAAGTCGACACCTCCATTATTGCCATTATGGAGTACTTCGAGATCTTCCTCTCCCGGATGATCATGTGTCGGCGTGCAGCCCAGTTCCTTGGTTACCAATTTGAATTGGTGATCAATGAAACGAGGCTGCTCTAGCGGTCTGGACAGGCTCCCATTGACACGAAATTGCTGTTGTTGTCAGCACGTCCAGACTTCCTACGTTGACAAGCTATCGGCCAAAACGTAGAATGGCAAGGGAACAACGGAGGCGCCGCCTCCTTTTCTCTTCGGCTTCTATTTAATGATTACAATATTGAAGGAGGACGGGCCATGCGGCACGGATCCAGCTCATTCTTCGTCATCGTGGCGATCGTGCTATTGATGGCGGTGACCGGGTATTTTGGGTACAAACCCCTCGTGAACAATATGAAGTATGGGCTTGACCTCAAGGGCGGCGTCCACATGGTTTTCCAGGGCGAAGACTCTGAGGTCGGCAAGGTTACTCCGGCTGCAATGGCCAGCGCTCTTAAGGTCATCGAGAACCGCGTCAATAAGCTGGGCGTCTCCGAGCCGGTGGTTCAGTTGGAAGGCAGCAACCGCATCATCGTCGAGCTGGCCGGTGTGAACGACACCGAAGAGGCGAAGGCGAAGGTCGGTGCGACTGCCGTGCTGAAGTTCATTGGCCCGGACCAGTCGACCGTAATCGACGGCACGGATATTTCGAAAGCTGGCATCCAGAACGACCCCGCCGCTGGCTGGGTTGTTACCCTGGCGCTGAACAGCGGAGGCGCGAAGAAGTTCGCTGACGCTACCACGAAGTTCCAGGGCCAGGTCATCTCGATCGTGCTGGATGATCAGGTCATCTCGTCCCCGTCGGTTGACGAGCCGATCGCCAACGGTCAGGCTCAGATTCGGGGCAACTTCACTGCGCAGAGCGCTCAGCAGCTCGCCGACCTGATCAATGGCGGCGCCCTGCCGATCAAGCTGAAGCTGGTGGAGAACCGGGTGGTCAACACCGCTCTCGGCGCTGACTCCCTTCACAAGTCTGCAGTAGCCATGGCCATCGGCCTTGGTATGATTCTGATCTTCATGCTGCTGATTTACCGGGTGCCCGGCATTCTGGCCGATATCGCCCTGATCCTCTACGGCATGATCACCATCGGCTTCCTGGTGGCCATCAACGCCACCTTTACCCTGCCGGGCATGGCCGGCCTGCTGCTCTCGGTAGGTATGGCCGTTGACGGCAACATCATCATCTTCGAACGCATCAAGGAAGAGCTGCGCAACGGCAAGGGCCTGCGCTCGGGTATCGATGCCGGCTTCCACCGGGCCTTCGCCGCCATCTTCGACGGCCAGATCACGACGGCTATCGCCGCCGGCGTTCTGTGGTTCCTGGGTACCGCCTCGATCAAGGGCTTTGCCCTCAACCTCTTTGTCGGCGTTCTGCTCTCCATCTTCACGTCCGTTACCGTCAGCCGTTGGCTGATTAACCTGCTGGTCGGCACTGGCTGGTTCACCAAGCGGCTCTTCGGTATCAAGGAGGTGGCGCAGTAATGAAGTGGGCAACACGCATCAACTACATGAAGGATGCCAAGGTTTGGATCTGGGTCTCCGTGGCCCTCTCCATCGCCGGCATCATCGCCTACCTCGTCATGGGCTTCAACAAGGGCATCGACTTCACCGGCGGCGAGCTGTATGACATCCAGTACACTGGCACCGTCACCAGCGCTCAGGTCGAGAAGGTTGCCACGGCCATTACCGACAAGGCTTCGGTCCAGATCGCCACGGCGACCGGTTCGGTCACGGGCGTCAGCGAGTTCTACCTCCGGACGCCGGAACTGACCCCGGAGAATGAGAAGAAGCTGATGGACGCCCTGAACGGGGTCGGCACCATGAAGCTGATCTCCCAGGATGAGGTCTCCGGCACCGTCTCCGGCGAACTGACCCAGCGGGCGATCCTGGCAGTCGTTATCGCCGCCCTCCTGCAGATCGTCTACCTCTGGATCCGGTTCGAGTTGAAGTTCGGCGTCACCGCTGTGATCGCACTGCTCCACGACGTGCTGATCACCTGCGGCCTGGTCGCCATCTTCCGGATTCCGATCAACTCGCCGTTCGTTGCGGCGATCCTGACCATCCTCGGTTACTCCATCAACGACACGGTGATCGTCTTCGACCGGATTCGTGAGAACCTGGCCCGCCGCAAGAAGGGCGAGAGCCTGGTCGACCTCACGACCCGCTCGATCCAGGAGGTCATCACCCGGTCGCTCTACACCGTCTTTACGGTGCAGTTTGCGATCATCGCCCTCCTCATCTGGGGTGGTCCCACCATTCGGGACTTCATCTGGTCGCTCTTCATCGGCATCACCTCCGGTATGTACTCTTCCATTTTCATCGCTGCGGCGCTGTGGGTTTTCTGGGAGCAGTACGATCGGGACAAGCACAAGAACATGGCGAAGAGCAAGCCCGCCAAGGCCTAGAGCTTCGTTCACACCGACGCATCCAACGACTGGCACCTCGCTTGAGGTGCCAGTTCCTGTTTACTCTGTAATTGAGGGATGGAAATCCTCATGCAGATACTGTAAAATAATGTACGTAGACGCATAGTGCTCAATAAACAGAGGTGACCAGCTATGGTCGCAAGAATGGTGGCGGAGGAGCAAGCGGGGGCTCTGGGGCGAGTCTACCGTGAGATTCGCAGCAAGATGGCACTCGACGTGGTTCCCAACGTCTTCAAGGCCATGGCTGCGGTAAATCCCGATGTATTGATCCAGAACTGGACGGCCTACCGGCGGACTGTACTTGAGGGGGAACTGCCCCGCTGGGTCAAAGAGATGATCGGCCTGGTGGTTGCCCGGGCTTCCAGCGGCGATTACGGGCTGGAGTTCCATGCGGCCGAGTTGGAGCGCCTCGGGATCGACCAGATTGCCGTGGCCCAACTGGAAGAGCAGGGCGAATCGCCGGCCGTAACGGCGGCAGTGAGCAGTCTCCTGCGCTTCGCCGTAGACTTTGCCCGTGACCCTGACCGCACCGATACCAGCTTGCTGGAGGCAGCGGGTCTCTCCGAAGAGCAGGTGCAAGAGGTGATG
>JBLNEM010000451.1:0-11017 GCA_050262655.1 Mycobacterium leprae
GACCACGTCCACGGGGAGCACCAGCCCGGGCGGCGTGAAATCGGCGGTCCAGAAGACGCCGAGGTCGGTCGGGTTGCCCCAGATGTCGGTGACCGTCTCGGGATGAGCCAAAGCCAGGGAGTCGCCGTTAGCCATGGAGGGGCTGGTGCCGGCGGTAATGGTCAGCACCCTCTTGGTGGCGTCCCAGGCGAAAACGGGGTGATCGCCGAACGGGTTGGCCCGGGGCTGGTTCGCAGCGGTCATGACCGTGAAGTCAACCGACGTAAGGGTGGACGGGGCGTTGGTCCCCTCGTCGAAGTGGATCCAAATCTGATCGCCCTGGGCTAGCATGCCGTCTACCGCACGGATCACCTGTACACCGTTGGTTCCGAGCGCCGGGCCGGTCAGGTCCACCGTCCAGAACGGGGTGGTCACGGTGACCGGGTTGCCGGTCGAATCCTTGATCTTGCCGCTGTTCGCCAGGGCAAGCGTGTCGCCGCTGACCAGGTCCGGGTTTGCATCGAGCGTGATGGTCAGGATTCTCTTCGTTGCGTCCCATTCAAATATGGCGGCAGTGCCGAACGGGCTGGTCCGGGTGGAGCCGCCGGCGTCCTTTACCACGAAGTCTGCACTGGTCACATCCGGTGCGTTGGTCGGCTCACTGAACGTCAACAGCAATTGGAGATCGCCGGATGGGTTGAACGCGACCCTGACGTTGTTCAACGGTACGGCCGGGCCAATCTGGTCGGCCGGCGGGGGCGGCGGGTCGACCGGCCCCAGGTAGGGCAGCATCGTTCTGATGCTGACGGAGGTGCCCTTCACGTTGGTGCCCGAAAGGCTGATCTCGGCCGTGCCGGGCGTCTTCGTGCTGGTTACCGTGAAGGTTGCCACACCGTTCACCACGGAGAGACTGGATGCGCTCAACGTGACAACAGCCGGATCCGAGTTGGCGAGCAGGATGGTACCGGCGTAGCTCTTGGCCGGGAGGCCCGCGGCGTCCATCACGGCCACAGTCAGTACACCATAGGAGAGGCCGGTGGCCACCAGAGCGGTCGGGCCGCTGACCACCACGCGGTACTCCGGCGCCAGGACCGTTACCGCAGCATCGCCGTCGACTTTGCCCACCGTGGCCTTCACCGTCACACTGCCGGCCGCATCCGCGGTCGCCGTGAAGCTGCCGTCCGGGTTCATCGTCCCTTTGGCGGCCGACCAGCTCACCGGTTCGGTCAGGGCGATCTTGTTCCCATACGGGTCGGCGCCGGTGGCCGCAAACTGCTGCGTGGCGCCTGCCGCCAGGGTGACGGCCGCTGGGGTGACGGTTAGCCTGGCCAGCGCCCCCGGTTTCACCGTGACCGAGACCGTGGCGGTCACGGCGCCGCATTGCACGGTAATCGTTTCCGAGCCCGCCTGCTTCCCGGCCGTAAACTGACCGGTCGCCCAGGTGCCCAGGTGGGAGAGCACCGAAACGGCCGCATCCGCAATCACGTTGCCGGCGGCATCCTTCACCGTCACAGGCAGCGCCGCCGTTTCTCTCACCGCCAGCGTAAGGGTCTGCGCCACATCGATTTGGGTCGCAACGCCGGTGGTTCGGGTAATCGTAAGCGTCTTCGTCGTCACGTTGCCGGCCAGGTCGGCGGCCGTAACGGTCACCGGGTTCTCGCCCATCACCAGGCTGACGGTTGCGCCGAAGATGCCGTTCGCGGTACTCACCGCCGAGCCGTTGACCCGTAGGTCCACCGCGTCCGATGACACGGTACCCGTTACGCGCACCTGTGTTTCAGCGGTGGTGGCGGGCATATCCACCGTCAAGCTCGGCGGTGTCGTCTTGACATACTTGGTGTAGAATGTCTTCCCGTCTGGTGTGCGATAGCTGTAAAAGGTTCGGTCGAATATATAGAAGACCAATCCGCGGGTGGCGCTCGAATTGGCCTGGGCCGCGAGGCTCTCTGCGTCATCGGCGTTGATCAGACCGGCTGCTGCGGCGGCGCTCAGGTAATCGTTCGGCCACGCCTTCGTGGCGTCCCGTTTGACGCCCAGGAACTTGCACAGGAAGGCCACAGCCTGCGCCGGGGTCAGCTTGCCATCGGGATTGAACTTCCCGTCCGGCATGCCAATGGGATCGGCGCCGGCCTTCTGCGCCAGGGCCACGGCCATGGCGATGTTGCCCGAGGCCCAGTGATTGGCGATATCCGGGAAGATGGTCGACCCCTTCAGGAGCGCCGCGTTTTGCTCCTGCCCGAACGCCCGAACGATGATCGTCATCAATTCGGCGCGAGTGATCTCAGCGTCGAGCGCCAAACCCTCGCCCGGTCTCCCCTGGAGGATGCCGAGCTGCTGCATCCGCTGCCCTGCACTCTCCTGGTTCGCCGGTGTATAGGAGGCCGACGTGGGCGACGTGAGGCCGAAGATCAGGCAGGCCACCACAGCCAGAGTCACCAGTCTCTTTCCTGCGCGCATACCGATCATGAACCTCCCTTCACAGGCTGGGGTTTGGGATATGCTGACAGTTCCATTGAAACACGACACCCGCAACGCATGGGCGCTGCGGGTAAATGTTATTTGAAATTTTACATAGCGAATGCGCTCAAGGCACGGTGGGCGACGGCGGCGTAGACGGGTTCCGCCCCTCGATGTCAACCGGCCGGTGCAACTCATCTTGGTACAGGTCGATGAACACCTTCCCCCGGGTGTTGAGTACCGCGTAGTAGACCTGATCCGGCGCGTCCACGTCGTGCGCCCGGAGCTGCTCTTCCAGCCACGCGGCGTTCAGGTGATTCTCCCGCAGGTTCTTCCAGACCACCTTGCCATCGACGATCAACTCGACGGGGAGGCCCTCGTATTGGGTGGGAATCTGCAGGTCGGAGGGGTTGACCGGGCGGTGCTGGGAACGAGGTTGGACCGAAAGCTGTCCGCCGGGCTCCAGTACGGCGAATTCCACGTTCTCCAGGTCGAACTGGCCGGCGCTGCGCAGTTGGGACTTCAGTTGGTCCTGGTTGTAGCGCAGGCGGCGCATATTGTCCTCGAGGATGCGGCCATTCTGGATCACCACCGTCGGTTCGCCCTGCATCAGGTGACGCACCTTCTCAAACTTCAGGGCGATCCAGCCGACCAACAGGCCCATGCCCGTCACCACCAGGACTGGCACGGCTACGATCCAGAACGGCTCCTTATAGTCGTTGGGGACATGGGCCACCAGGGAGCCGATGGTCACACCCACGGTGAAGTCGAAATAGGTTTTTCCCCCCACGAACTGCTTGTTCAGGATCCGGGTGGCCCACAGCACCATGACGAAAGCGATGGCGGTGCGGCCTGCGGCGACCAGCAAGTGTTGCCAGAACATACCATGTTCCCCCGTCTGTCAGGAGGCCAGATCGTCCCAGAGGGCCTGGAGCCGGCGGGTGGCAATGCGGACATCGGCCTGGCTGTGCCCTTCGACGGCGCCCTGCAGTTGGGCCATCTCCAGATCCAGCGCCTCGATCTCCCGATCCTCGGAGTGGAAACGAACGCGCTCCCGCACCTTGTGCCAGGCCGCATTCAGCTCTTCCATGGTCGCCGTTGCGTCCTGCCACTGCCCTGTTACGGCCAGTTCGGCGACTGCGGAGAGTTTAGCTTCCACATCATCGTTCTGCCCCATGGGCCGTTTCAGCACCGGACCGGTATTCATTATCACCACAGTCAGGGCCAGCACCACCACCGGCACGCCGAAATAGAGGAGCCGGTAGAGCCACTTTCGCACCGGGAATCCCTCCATGCTCAGTTCGGACCCGGGTAATCGCCGATATCGTTTACCTCAGGCACCACGTCGCGGTAGCGATCCACATATAGCTTGCCCTGCGTGTCCAGGATGGCGAGGAAGACGTCGCCGAATGCATAGACGCCCTGGCTGCGCAGCTGCTCCTTGAGCCAGGCCTGATTCAGATGCAGCTGGCGCAGGTTTTGCGTCACCACCTTGCCTTCCACGATCACCTCGATGCCGATCCCCTCATATTGGGTGGGGATCTTCAGGTCGTCGGGCGTCACCGGCCGGTTCTGCGACTTCAGGCAGATGGAGAGTTCGCCCCGGGGTTCCAGCAGCGCAAACTCCACCTGCTTCACATCAAACACATTCTTGATGCGGAGCAGGCTGGTCAGTTCATCGACGGTCATGCGCTGTTTGAACAGGTTCTGCTCCAGGATCTGGCCGTTCTGCACCAGGATCACCGGCTGGCTGTCGATCATTTTGGCGACCCAGCGGGTGGTGCGCTGGGCCCACTGTGTGCCCAGGGCCATCACGGTCCAGGCGACCAGGCCGACAAAGGTGGGCCACGGCCGAACGGACAGGTCGGTGGTCAGCGAGCCGGAGATGGAGCCGATGGTAATGCCGGTCACATATTCGAAGAAGGTCAGCTGGCTGATCTGGCTCTTGCCCAGGATGCGGGAGAAGATCAGCAGGGTCACAAACGAGATCAGGGCACGGAACAGAATAATGGTGACTTCGCCCATTGCGCTCTCCGCCGTTGGGGTAGTTTGTGGGGGAAACGGCCCCGTGCCAATCGGCACGGGGCTTCATGCCTAGTGGGGCTTCTGCTGCTGCTGCTGTTGCTGCTGGTTCATAGGGTTGGCCTGGTTCAGGTAGTTGAGCCGGCCCTTCAGTTGATCCACATGCCGCTGCATGTCGTCGGCCATGCTCTGGAACATCTGCTTCGCACTCTGGTCCTGGGTCGAATTTGAGAACATCAGATAGCTACCCTGGGCCGCTTCGGCGGCAGCCACTGCCTTCTGCATGTCTTGCTGTACGGTCATCGTGGTCACTCCTTCAATCGATAGTGGCGGTGCGGACACCCAAACCTTAGTGTTTTGCAGGGGGCGCCCCTTTGTATGCGCATCGGGCCGAATGGCATTCTCTGCCCGCTCCCTGGGGAAGCTATCCCTCGGCTGCGCAGAAGCTAGAAGGGGAGGAATGGCGTGCCAGAGGAGCTTTTCCTGGGGATTGATGTAGGTTCCACCACGGTGAAAGTAGCCGGCGTCCACCCGGATGGCCGACCGGCAGGCGTGCCGGTCTATCTGCGCCAGGATCAGTTTGAGACGCCGCTCTTGGCCTTGCAGGCGGCGCTTTCGCAGTTTATGGCCTCCGGCGACTGGCGGGTGGTCGGTGCGGGCACCACCGGGAGCGGCCGGGAACTGACCTGCAGCCTGCTCGCCGCAGACCTGAGCCGCACCGAGATTCTGGCTCACGCCGCCGGGGTGAACGGCCTGATTCGGCTGGGGCTGGTGGTCGATGAGGACGGCCAGCCGATCAAACGGGTAGGTACGCTGCTGGAGATCGGCGGTCAGGATTCCAAAGTGATCCTCTTCGGGCCGGATGGACTGCCGCAGTTCTTCCATATGAATGCCATCTGCTCCGCCGGCACCGGCGAGTTTCTGAAGCAGCTGGCCGACGAGGCGGGCATCGCCGTGGCCGACTTCGGCCGGTTGGCCTGCCAATCCACGGCGCCTGCCCAAATCGATTCGACCTGCACGGTCTTTGCCCGCCGGGATTTCCGCCACCTGACACAGAAGGGCGTACCTCTGCCGGATCGGTTGATGGGCGTCTGTAACGCCCTGGTACGCAACTACCTGCGGAGCGTGGTGCCGGAGGGAACGGTGGCGGGGCCGGTGCTGTTTCAGGGAGGGGTGGCCTACAACCAGGGCGTACGGCAGGCGTTTGCCACGCAGTTGGGCATGCCCGTGCTGGTTCCGCCCATGCACGACGTGATCGGCGCCCTGGGCATGGCCTGGCTCACCAGGGAGCAGGTCCGGGCCCGCACGGGGGAATCGCCGTTCCGGGTGGACTTCGCCCGGCTGCAGTTTGAGAGTCAGGTCCGGTACTGCCACGGCTGCCCCAACGCCTGCGAGGTGGTTCAGCCGCAGGTCGTCTCTAGCGGCAGCCGGGAAGTGCTGCCGGTGGTCGGGGGGCGGTGTGAAGGATGCCGCAACGCCCGGAATCTGTCCGTCGAACCCCAGTCGGTGGGGGCCTACGCCGCACCGGTGGTGCGGGAGCCGATCGCTGCGGTGGACCGGCCCCGTCTCCTGGGCAGACCGAGGGCGGGGGGGCGGCTGCGCAGTTCGGCCGGACGCTTCTTTGCCGGCATCGACGGCGGCTCCAGAGGGACCAAGTATGCGCTGATCCAGAGCACCGGCGCCGGTCTGATCATTCTGACCGTCGGCAGCCTGAGTACCGGTGGCGATGCGGTCGCCGCCTGTCTGGCGGCGGTGCAGCGGTTGGAGGCGGCACTGCCGCCGGGGGCGGCCCTGGATGGCGTGGGCACAACGGGCAGCGCCGGCGAGCTGTTTCGGGATATGCTCTCCACCTGCAGTCGGGAGACCGCAGATTACCAGTGCACCGAGATCCTGGCGCATTATGCCTGGGCCAGCCACTGGGCGCCCGACGTGGCCACGGTGATCGACATCGGCGGCAACGACGCCAAGATCATCTGCGTGAAGCCCGGGGGGTTTGATTTCGCCATGAACGACAAATGCGCCGCCGGTACCGGCGCCTTCCTGGAGGCGGTGGCCCGCCGGTTCCACGTGCCGTTGGATGCGTATGCAGCCGTGGCCGCCCGGGCTGCCAACCCGGCCCGCATTGCCGGGCGCTGTGCCGTCTTCGGCGAATCCGACATCGTCCACAAGTCACGGATCGGTTTCGCAACGCCGGACTTGTTGCAGGGTGTGGCCCACGCCATCTGCCGCACCTACCTGACCGACGTGGCCCGGGGCCGAACCTTACGGCTGCCGATCGTCGCCCAGGGCGGAGTCTTCCTGAACGGGGCGGTCAGTACCGCCTTCCGTGAGGTGCTGGGCCTGACGACGGCCGAACTGCGGGTGCATGACGACTCGCAGCAGGTGGTGGGCGCAGGGGCGCTGGGAGCGGCGCTGTTGGCCAAGGGAATGTATGAGCGGGGCTACGAGAGCAGTTTCAAGGGCTTTGCCCATGTGCGGGCGGCTACCTATGAGACGGTCTCGACCCGCTGTCGCCACGAGCGGTGCCATCGCACCTGCGACGGGGTCGTGGCTCTGTTGGAGAATCGCCGGCCCATTGCCGGATATCGGGCGGTTGATTGCCGGCTGGGCCTGTTTGAGGGCCTGGCCGATGATGAGGGGGAACGGAAGCACATGAGTGCCATGTTGGCTGCCGGAAGCGGTGTGGGGGCGCGATGACGAAGGCGGAGTCTGAACGGTGCGGCTACCTGCTGCCGGATGTGACCGACGCCCCGATGCCCCCCGGACTGAAGCGGCGGCCTCATGTGGGCATGGTGCTCGCCTTTACCGGGCGTTATCCGGCGGTGCGGGTGCTGGCCCGCTTTCTCGAGGTTGCCGGCATGGAGGTCACCACCAGCGGGCACACGACGCCACCCATCCTGGAGGCGGGCGCTACGCTGGCAAGCGCCGACTTCTGTTTTCCACTGCGGGTCTTTGTCGGTCATGTCTACCATCTGAGCCGCCAGCACCCTGACCTGGATGCGATCGTCGCGCCGAATGTCTGGTGCGATTCCCATGGCTCGGCGACCTGCGCCAAATACCGGGACGTCGGCGGCGTGGCGATTCGGTCGCTGGGCGGCATGCTCCCGTACCTGGAGGGTCGGACGCTGCCGCACATGGTGCGTCCCAATCTGGAGGAGGCCACCTATGGCGTCGTCCGGGCCGCGGCGTTTGAAGCGTATGCGGCGATCATCGGCCTGCCCTTCATGGCACGGGTGGCCGGGCTGTTGCCGGTGGCCCTGCACCCCCGGTGGGCGCCCCACCATGCGCATGTAGCCAGGGCCTTCGACCGGGCCTGGCAGGAGGTGATGACGACAGAAGAGGGGCGGGCGGAGCAACTGCTGGCGGACGCCACGCGTCCTCGTCTGGCGGTGGTGGGCCGCCGTTACCTGATCGGCGACCCGCTGCTGACGGCCGACCTGGTGCCGTGGTTCCGCAAGCACAGGGCGGCGGTGGTCACGCCCTGGGATGTGCCGTGGGCGGAACTGGAGCCTTACTACCGTCGGGTAAAGGGATACTACGATACCCATCGCCAGGGGCAGGCTTTCATCGACTGGGCGGCAGACCGGGTCGACGGCTTCATCGTGCTGGGTTCCTTCGGCTGCCATCCCGACGGTTTTCAGCTGGACTATCTGGCCGAGTATGCCCGGGGCAAGGGGAAGCCCGCCTGGACCTTCCGGTTCGATGAGAACGCCGGCACCGCCGGCTTCCAGACCCGGTTCGAGACGATCCAGGCCTTCCTCGAGCAGGGGCGGGACCGGCGGCTGGCGGGTGAGGCGGCTGCCCCGCCCCCGGTCGCCGCCATCCCTGCTGCCGCCGAGATCCCTGCTGCTGCCGCAACCCCTGCTCTCGCCGCCACGGGCCCGGCCCGGCCCCTCTTCATCTGGCCGTACATGGGCGATGAGTTGAACCTGGCATTGGAAGAGTTCTTCACCACCCTCGGCCTCCAGCCGTTCATTCGGCCACCCCGTCCCATCGACGGCGCCACCATGGAGGTGGGCAACCGGCGCTACCACGAAACCTGCTCGCCCTATGCCTGCGCCACAGGCAGCCTCATGGAGAGCATTCGGGGAGCGGTGGCCGACCTGCGGGCCGAAGCGGCGGCCGCCGGCAGACCGCCGGAGCCGCGGCGCATCATCCTGCTGATGGTGCAGGGGGAGGGCCCCTGCACTTTCGGCTGGTACGCCCTGGCGCAGGCGCAGCATCTGTCGGGCGACCTGGCCGCCGAGTTGGCCGATGGTCACACGCTGGAGATGCTGACCACCGGCAACAGCGACCCGGCATCGCTCTTTCAACAGGTGGCGCAGTTGGGCCATGTCCAGCGGCTGCGGCCTCTGGTCCGCTACATGGAGGCCCGCAACACCGGCGAGTGGGCGCGCCTGGGCCGCGGGGCGCGTTCGCTGCTGATGCTGTCGCTCGCTGCCACCGTGCTCCGGATCTTCGCACCGGCCTGGGCGAAAATGAAGGCCCTGGAGCGAATCCGGGCGGCCTCGCTGCTGATCCGCGCGCACGAGCGGGAGCCCGGCAGCACCGCCGCGGCCTATCGGGAGTGCCTGGAGCGGATGCGGGAGGCGCACACGCTCCGGGCGATTCGCACCGTGCGGGACGAGGCGCTGGCCCGGCTGGCGGCCGTTCCCCGGGACCAGCACGCAAAGCCACGGGTGGTGGCAGTGGGCGAGATCTACGCCTCGCTCACCTCCTACGCTAACCGGGGGCTGATCGAGAAGCTGCTCGCCCGGGAAGGGATCGAGGTGGTGGAGACCGTAACGGTGCGAGGCTTCCTGAAGCGATCCTTCTGGGAGATGGGTCGCCGTTACGTAGCCGGCCGCCCACGGCTGCAGCGGCTCCGGCGGTGGCTGGAGGCCCGGCATCTCCACTGGCTGCCGGGGCGCCCGCACCATCTGGGCGGCCGCCCCTGGCTGGAGTGGGAGATCGGCGGCGAAGGGTACCCGGGTGTCCAACTGGCCCGCCGTCAGGTGGAGCGGGGGGTAGACGGGATCATCCACATCTACCCGTTCAAGTGCATGCCGGAAGCGATCGCCCGTGACGCCTACAAGGAGATGGGCGACTACTACGGCGTCCGCTACCTGGGCATCTCCTTCGACAAGGAGCAGGAGATCGAGCGGCTGAAGACCGAGGTGGCTACCTTTGCGGCGGTGCTGCGGGAGCAGGCTGCCGACCGCACATGGTTAGGCCGCCACCGGCTGCGCTGGCAGCGCCACAGCCTGGGGCGCCATGCGACGCAGCTCTATCGCAGAGCCATGCATCTGTAGCCGAAAGGCCGGGGCACTTGCCCCGGCCTTTCGGTCGTTTACACCTGTGTTTGCCTTATCGCCCAGGTTCACCGGCTCCGGGCACGGTCAGATTCTTCATGACTCGGCCGACCGTCCGGTCCCGCAGTTCTACCTTCATCCCGCGGGGGTGCGGCCCCCTGGTGAGTACGCGGAAGACGACGCCTTCGATTCCGGCTTCCGGGGCGCCGTCGAAGCGGCGGGCCATTTGTTGGGCCTTGGTCTCCACGATCACCTGGTCGCCGGGCTCTACGGTGCGGCGTTTCTCCACCGGCGCTGCCGGGGCTTTGGCCGCCTTGGGCTCCTCGGCCGGCAGGGGATCCAGGGACCAGACGGCGCTCCCGCCGTCTAGATCGACCTGCGTGATCCGGTAGCCGCCGGCCCCGGTATACCACTGCAGGTCCTTGAGCGCACTGGCCAGCGCCTTCAGGTCGGTCAGGTTGGCACGAATCTGATGGGACATTCGGCATGACTCCTCACGGGAAGCGTATCCAGTCCAGTATACCGCACCGGGCCAGCGGGAGGCGAGGGGGCCCAGCGATTGGCCAGTTTCAACTTGCACAAAAACTCTTGACACAGTTACCGCGTTCCATTAACATGTCGGTGCTGTGCGCCGCGTCTTCGTGGGAGTGACCGGTGAGGCAGCGACTGGAAAGGGGAGTAGCGCATGAGCGCAACGTATCAGGCGCCCAAGAATGGCTTCCGGACCTTCCTCATCGTCTGGCTGACGCAGTCCATCTCGGTCTTCGGCAGCGCCCTGACGATGTTCGCTATCAATATTTGGATGGTTACCACGCTCTATCCCAACCCCGAGCAGAAGGCGCAGTTGGCCGGCGCACTGGCGGCCGTGAACCTGGCCTTCACGATCCCCGCGTTGTCGATCGCCATGTTCGCCGGCGCCTGGGCCGACCGACACGACCGGAAGATGACCATGTTCTGGTGGGACATTGTCAGCTTTGTACTCAGCCTCGTCCTCGCCATCCTGTTGGGCACTCACCGTCTGCAGCTCTGGATGCTGCTGATCGGTGCGGTGGTCAACGCACTGGCCGCCACGTTTCACGGTTCCGCCTTCGACACGGCCTACGCCATGTTGGTGCCGGACCATCAGTTGCCCCGGGCCAACGGCATGATGCAGACCATGTGGGCCTTATCCGGCGTGCTTTCACCGGGGCTGGCCGCCTTCCTGATCGCTCTGCCGGCCCTGGCCCGGCAGCACTTCGCCGCCTCCTGGTTCGGTAGCCTATTAGGGC
>JBLNEM010000452.1:0-2963 GCA_050262655.1 Mycobacterium leprae
ACTGGCCGAACAGCTGGAAACCAGCGTGCGGACCATTTACCGGTACGTTGACGCACTTTGCGCCAGCGGCGTCCCCATTCTGGCGGATGCCGGCCCGGACGGAGGCTATAGCCTGCCCGACCGCTTCCGCAGCGCCCCGCTCTTCTTTGAATCCGATGAGTTAGTCGCCCTGTTCCAGGCAGCCCTGCTCGCCCGCGTGGCCGACCATCCTTATCCCGATGCGCTGGCACGCGCCCTGGACAAAGTACGGCACAACCTGGGTCCGGAGCAGGCCGAACAGTTGGAGCGACGCACCGCGGCACTGGCGGTGGTGGCTGCGCGGCGCGGCGGTCCGGTCGCACAGTGGCTGCCGATGCTGGAGGCAGCCGTTGCCAACGGCACAACCCTCTCCATGCAGTACCAGAAACCAGAGGACGAAAGCCCCGAGGAACGCCAGTTTGATCCTTACGGATTGGCCTATCGGTACGGGCTCTGGTATGTGGTCGGTCACTGCCACCTGCGCAATGCGATGCGGGAGTTTCGGGTGGACCGGATTCGGGGACTGACCCCAACCGCCATGAAGTTCCAGCGCCCGGCAAACTTCCAGATGGAAGGTTACTATAGCGACGAGTGGGTCCAACAGCAGGTCCGAACGCAACCACACACCCGAGTGGTGCTCACCGGCACGGCGTACGTTCTGAGTGCCGTTGCTGAACACACCTACCTCCGCTACTGCGTGGTCGAGCAGAAACCCAAGGCGTTGACGCTGCAGGTGGATCCGTGGGCCAGGAACCACCTGCTCCCGAGCTTCCTGCTCAGCCTGGGCACACGAATTACGATCCTGGAACCCGCCGACCTGCGGGTCGATGTGGCTCACCTGGCCCGTCTCTGGGCCGAACATCATCAACCAGCAGAAAAACCCTGACAGCCGTTGTCAGGGTCTCTTGTTTATGCTGCGGATAGGAGGTGGGCTTGCCCATGAGCATAGCAGCCACGATCACGCCCCTGCGTCACCGGGACTTCCGGCTCTTCTGGCTCGGACAGTGGGTCTCACAGTTCGGCGACAACGTCTTCCTGGTGGCATTGAACTGGACCGTCTGGAAGTTGACCGGCTCCGGCGCCGCCATGGCTACGGTGACCCTGTGCAGTCAGGTCCCCTCAATCGGCATGTTGCTGGTGGGCGGCGCCCTGGTTGACCGGTTCCCACGCCGGCGCATCTCCATTCTGTCGGACGTGGTCCGGGGCGTGGCGCTGCTGGCGGCTGGCTCCCTGGCGTTATCGGGCCTGCTTCAACTCTGGCACCTCTACGTGATCGCCGTGCTGTTGGGACTGGCCAGTGCGTTCGCCCGCCCCGCGTTCCGTGCCCTGACCCAGGCGCTCACCCCCTCCGGTGAAGGAGTCGCAGCCAATGGGCTGATCGCCTCCGGACGCACCACCGCAGGCATCGCCGGTCCGGCTCTCGGCGGATTGTTGATGGGGTTTGGCGGCGCCGCCTCTGCCTTCCTGTTCGATGGCCTCTCCTTCTTCATCGCCGCGGCAGCGTTACTAGGGGCCAGCCCGCAGGAGCCGGCGGTGGCCCGCCAGGGAAAGGCTCTGCGCATCCGCACACTGGTCACCGACCTCGCCGCCGCGCTGCGTATCCTGTCGGCCCGGCCGGTCCTGATCCTGACGATCGGGGTGCTCTCGTTGATCGTCGTCACCGGACAGGCGCCAATCGTCATCTTGCGTCCCTGGGTGGCAAGCCAGGTCGGGGGCGGCGTCCATACGCTATCGGTGGCATATAGCCTGTTCGCCGCCGGTATGTTTCTTACGGTCACCGCATTGGGCAGCGTAAGCACCCGGGGACACGAGGGCTGGCTGATCTACGGTGGGTTCCTGCTCTCCGGGCTCTGTCAGGTGGGCATGGCGTTGGCCAAAGCGCCGTGGCAGATGTGGAGCCTGGACTTCCTGACAGGCGTCTCCGTCATGGCCTACGGCGTGATCTGGCCGGCGCTGCTCCAGGAGACGGTGCCACCGGACGCGATGGGGCGGGTTTCCGCCGTCGATGACTTCGGCAGCCTGATTCTGTACCCGGCGGGGATTGTCCTGACCGGCATCTTGAGCACTCGCCCGGGTGCATACTGGGTCCTTCTGGGCGGCGGTTTGCTGACCATGGGGATTGCCCTGATTGCTTTGGTAACGCTGAACGGGAGTCTGTCCGCCAGCCGAAGGGTAGAATAGCGTCGGAGGTGGGCTCCCTCATGCAGGCGACGATTCAACCGACCCTGTCCGTCCGGGCCGCCATTGAATCCCGGCGGAGCATCCGGCGTTTTGTCCAGGAACCGATTCCGAAGGAAGACCTGGATGAGATCTTCCGACTGACCCGTCTGGCTCCGAGCGCGTGGAACCTCCAGCCCTGGCGTTTTGTGGCGGTAAGCGATCCCGAACTGAAGGAGCAGTTGCAGGCTGCGGCATACGGACAGAAGCAGGTTACATCAGCTCCGGTTGTGATTCTGGTGTGCAGCGACATGGAAGACGTAATGGCTCACCTGGAAGAGACGGTTCACCCCGGCATGTCCGAGGCACAAAAGAGCCGGGAACTGGAGACACTGAACCGGGTGTTCGGCGGGCAGAGCGTAAAGGAGCGCGGCATGTGGGCCCTCACGCAGACCAACATCGTCCTGGGCAATCTGATGCTCGTGGTCCAGTCGATGGGCTACACCAGCGTCCCGATGCTGGGCTTCGACCAGACGAAGGTGCGGGAGATTCTGGGCCTACCCGAGCATGTATTGTTCGCCGCTATGCTGCCGATCGGCCGGCCGTCCGAGCCAGGCTTCCCGCACCACCGGCATTCGGTGGAGCGGATCGTCACCTACCGTTAGGTATAGAGTAGGGGCCGCCCTTTCGAGCGACGCCCCCTCGTCAAACCGGACGTGCGCTATTAACGCATCCGGCTTCCGCCGGTCGTAGCCCTACAACAGGGAGTGAGTCGTCGTCCCCCGTCA
>JBLNEM010000453.1:0-10065 GCA_050262655.1 Mycobacterium leprae
GCCGTGCGCGACCACCCCCCCCCGCTGGGCGGGGGCTTGGCCGCACGTCACATCGTCAGCCGTGGGTCCAACGCGGCCCTGAGTCCGTCGCCCAGCAGGTTCATCGCCAGCACCGCCAGCGTGATCGCGATGCCGGGGAAGTAGACCAGGTGCGGCGCATCGTACAGGTGGGCCGAGCCGCGGGAGAGCATCAGGCCCCACTCCGGGGTCGGCAGGCGGGCGCCCAGGCCCAAATAGCCCAGGGCGGCCGTCTCCAGAATCGCTTCCGACGTGCCCAGCGTGGCACGGACCAGCAGCGGGGCGAAGATGTTTGGCAGCACGTGACGCCACAGGATGCGGCCTTGACTGGCGCCTAACGCACGGGCCGACTCCACGTACTCATTCTCCCGCACCGAGAGGACTGAACCACGGGTGATGCGGGCGTAAGAGGGTACGGAGACGATGCCGACGGCGATGATCGCCTTCTCGATGCCAGGCCCCAGCATGAAGACGATCGCCACCGCCAGCAGGATCGCCGGGAAGGCCAGCAACATGTCCATGAAGCGCATCAACACGTTGTCGATCCAGCCGCCCACGAAGCCGGCGATGGCGCCGATCGCCACGCCCAGGGTGATACCCACGCCGACCGAGATCGCACCGACCGCCAGGGAGAGCCTGGTGCCGTAGATCAGCCGGGAGAGCAGGTCGCGGCCGTGCTCATCGGTACCCAGCAGGTGCTGGGGGCCCGGTGCCTGCAGCGAGGCAGTGAAGTCGGCATCGTTGGGTGGATAAGGGGCGATCACCGGGGCCAGCAGGGCGATTGCCATCATCAGCAGCAGGAGTACGGATCCCACTACGGCTCCCTTGTGTTTCATGAGGCGGCGCAGCGTCTTGTTCGAAGTCAAGTGGCCACCTCCCTATGTGTAGCGGATCCGTGGGTCGAGGAACCCGTACGTCAGGTCGACGATCAGGTTGACCAGCACGAAGCAGCTCGAGCCCAGGATGACGATGCCCTGGATCAAGGGCAGGTCGTTGTTGCCGATCGCCTGCAGGGTCAGGGAGCCGATGCCCGGCCAGGAGAAGATCGATTCGGTGAGCACGGCGCCGCCCAGCAGGGCGCCGAACTGAAGCCCGATCACCGTGGTGACCGGAATCATGGCGTTCTTCAGGGCATGCTTGTAGATCACCGTGCGCTCGGCCAGACCCTTGGAGCGGGCCGTCCGGACGTAGTCCAGCCGGATCACTTCCAGCATGGTCGAGCGGGTGATGCGGGCCACCAGGGCGGTTGTGGCGCAGGCCAGGACCGCCGCCGGCAGCACCAGATGGTGAAGCAGGCTGCCCAGCACTCGCCACTGGCCGGTGAAGAGGGCGTAAAAGGTGAAAAAGTTGGTGGGGGATTTGAAGTTGGCCAGCATCACCGGATCCATGCGGCCATTCAGTGGGAACCAGCCCAGCTTCACGCTGAAGAAGCCGATCACCACGAGGCCGAGCCAGAAAATCGGCATGGAGACGGCCACCAGGGAGATCATCATGGAGCTGTAGTCCACCCAGGTCTGCTGCCGGACGGCAGCCAGCACACCGGTGATGATCCCAATGGCAGCGGTGATCACCATGGCCGCAATGGTCAGTTCCAGGGTGTGGGGGAAGTGGCCCAGCACCAGATCCATCACGGGACGCTTCATGTACCAGGACATGCCCAGGTTGCCGTGGAGCAGGTCCACCAGCCAGCGGCCGTACTGGACATACAAGGGGTCATACAGCCCCAGAGAGCGGCGCAGCTCTTCCATCTGCTGCGCTGTGCCGTGCAGACCGAGGATCGCCTCGGCCGGGTCGGCCACCATCCGGAACAGGACGAAGACAATCACGGTAATGCCCAGGACCGTCGGTATCAGTTGAAGCAAGCGCTGGAGGATATAGCGGAGCATGGCATCACCCCTGAGCCCGGCAGGGCCTGATTAACTCAGGCCCTGCCGGAATTTATCGCCCATCGTTATTTCGTCGCGTACCCAGCTTCCTTGAGGAGGCTCTTGGCCTTGTTCACGTCGTAGGGCAGCGGCTTGACGTTGGGCGCGTACCCAGGCATCCAGGAGGGCAGGGCGCCGTTCGCCAGTGTGGCGCTACCCTTGTAGAGGGAGCTGACGATCGCTTCGCGGTTGATCAACTGGGAGATCGCCTGCCGGACCTTCGGGTCATTGAACGGCGCCCGGTCGGTGCGGAAGGACATGTAGCTGATGTTCATACCGGGCTGCTGCAGCAGCGTGACACCGTTGGCGCCCTTCAGGCGGGTGAGGTCGGAGGGAGCGATGCCGTCCATGATATCCACCTTGCCGGCGAGGATCTCGTCGGTCCGGACTTCGTTCTTGGCCGTGACCTTGAAGATGACCCGCTCCAGCTTCGGTGCGCCACCCCAGTAATTCGGGTTGGCCTTCAGGACGATCTGCTGATCCTTGTCCCACTTCTCGAAGATGAAGGCGCCGGTGCCCACGGGATGCTCGCCGTAGTCCTTGCCGTATTTCTGGACGGCCGTCGGGCTGACGATCGGGGCGGCGATCGACATGGCCAGGTTGGCCAGGAACGGGGAGTTCGGCTCCTTCAGGATGATCTGGACGGTGAGGGGATCAACGACCTTGACTTCCTTGACGATGCCGAAGGTGAAGTCGGCATACGGCCAGTTCTTCTTGGCGTCATCGGTCAACTGCCGGTCGATGCTGAACTTGACGGCGTCGGCGTTGAAGTCGGTGCCATCATGGAACTTCACGCCGGGGCGCAGCTTGAAGGTATAGGTGAGGCCGTCATTCGAGATATTCCACTCGGTCGCCAGGTCAGCCATCACTTCGGTGGTGCCGGGCTTGAAGCGGACGAGGTTGTCGTAAACCTGGCTGATCACCTTGGCCGACTCGCCGTCTTCGACCACGGCCGGGTCGAGGCTGGTGGCGTCGGCGCCACGGGCGTAGATCAGTTCCTTCTTGCCTTCGACTTCAATCTTATTGAAGTCATACAGCGTGAGGGTCGGGTGGATCTTGAAGTTCTTCACGGTGCTGCGGGCAGCAACGTAGTCGTTCATGTGGCTCAGGAAGACCCAGGGGGCATCCTGGGCGATGAGGGTCTGGGCATCGGCGTAGATCTTGGACCGCTGGCTCATGTCGGAGACCTGCTGCGCCTGTTTCAGCAGTTGGTCTACCTTGTCGTTCTTGTACTTGCCGATGTTCAGGGCACTCTGGCTGGAGTGGAAGTGTACATACAGGAAGTTGTCCGGGTCGCCATTGTCGCCGATCCAGCCGAACAGGTAGGCGTCACCCTTGCCGTCCACGCGGACGGCGTCCTTGTACTGGGTCCAGGGCAGCGTGGTGATCTTGACGTCGATTCCGGCCTTGGCCAGTTCGGCCTGAATCGCTTCAGCCAGCTTGTCCCCTTCCGGGTTGTACGGACGGGGGTTCGAATAGGCCATCAACTCGAAGGAGAGCTTCTTGCCGGCGGTATCGGTGCTACCGGTATCCGTCGTCTTCTTGGCGCAGGCGGAGAGAACGGAGAGCAGCAGCAGCAGCACCAAGGACCCACACAGTATTCGCCTCATTGACAACACCCCTAACGACCCATATATTCGGAACAATGGTTATTTCAGCGTATGAAAGACTACTCCCTCCATCTGAATAGAGCGACTATGGTGAACGACCCTTCTCAACCCGACCACCCGGGGAACCATAGACTTATCCGGCGGCGAGCAAAAATGTGGCTCCGGCAGGAGGAGTTTCGTTTCCGTATGTCTAAGTTTCGAAACGGAACATCCGGAGCAAGGGAGTGAGCGCAAGTGGAAGTGTCTGATCGGGAACGATCAATCCTGGCGCGGTTGAGCACCAGCCGGTTTGCGACCGTTCAGGAATTGAGCGCACTCCTGGATGTCTCCGAGGTGACCGTACGCCGGTATCTCGAGAAGCTGGAGCAGGATGGGATGCTGACCCGCACCCGCGGGGGAGCTTTCCTGAACGAAAGCATGCTGGAGGAATCCTCCTTCGGCTCCCGGCGTGACCAGTACATCGAGGAGAAGCGCCGGATTGCGGTGGCAGCGGCCGCCATGATCGATGACGGCGATACCATCGCCCTGTCGGCGGGCACCACCACCTACGAGATCGCCCGCTGCCTGAAGGAGCGGCGCAATCTGACGGTGGTGACCAACTCGATCAGCATTGCGTCGGAACTGGCAACCTGCCCTGGCATTCGGCTGCTGGTGACCGGCGGCACCTGCCGGGAGCGCTCGTTGGCCCTGGTGGGGGCGCTGGCCGAGCGGAGTCTGGTGGGACTCTACGTGAACCAGACCTTTCTCGGCACCAGCGGCTTTTCGCTGGAGCATGGGCTGACCACGCCCAACTTCGAAGAGGCCCTGGTGAACGCCGCCATGGTCCGGGCCGCCCGCCGAACGGTGGTGGCGGTGGACAGCAGCAAGTTCGGCCAGGTCAGCTTGTCGCTGATTGTTCCGGTGGCTGCGGTGCACAGCGTCATCACCGACACCGGTGCCCCGGCAGAGGTGCTAGACGCACTGCGGGCGATGCCCAAAGAGGTTATAACGGTCTGACAGACTGTAGCAAGCTATGACGAGGAGGCGGCAACTTTGGCTCTTGTTAGTGGCAAAGAGATTCTGGATCTGGCGCGCAGTGGTGGTTATGGCGTTGGTGCCTTCAACGTGCATAACATCGATATGATCCATGCGGTCGCAGCGGTTGCAGTGGCAGAGAAGGCCCCGGTCATTCTTCAGTTCACCCACGGCTCCCTGAAGTTCATGGGCTGGGAGTATGCATCGATGGTGGCCCGCCGGGTGGCGGAGACCTCGCCGGTGCCCATGGCCCTGCACCTGGACCACGGCGAATCCTTCGAGGTGGTCATGAAGGCTCTGCGCTACGGCTTCACCTCCGTCATGTTTGACGGCTCCGAGCAGCCGTACAAGGTGAACGTCGGCGTGATGAAGCAGGTGGTCGAGGCTGCCCATGCCGTGGGCGTCAGCGTTGAGGGCGAGATCGGCCATGTGGGCGGCGTTGAGGACGACCAGGGCGGCGAACACGCCTGGCTGACCGAGCCGGCCGATGCCGAGCGTTTTGCCTTCGATACCGGTCTGGACTATCTGGCCACCGCTTTCGGTACGGCCCATGGCTTCTACAAGGAGGAGCCGCACCTGGACATCGAGCGGCTCTCGGAAATCGGCCGGCGGGTCCCGAAGCCCCTGGTCATGCACGGTGGCTCCGGCGTGCCGGACGACCAGGTCCGGGCTGCCGTGAAGGCCGGCGTGGCCAAGGTGAACGTGGCCACCGAACTGAAGGATGCATGGGCCCGTGGCCTGAAGGCGGCCATGGCGAAGAACCCCGACGAGATCGACCCCCGCAAGCTGCTGGTGCCGGCACTGGATGCCGTGAAGCTGATCGTGCAGGAGAAGATTCGTCTGGTTGGCGCAAACGGGAGGGCATAGCGAATGGCAAAGGTTGATCTGAACGACGCTGCTGCCGTCAAGGCACTGGATACCCTGAAGATGCTGGACCTGACCATGGACTACCCCGCCCAGTTCCGACTGGGCCGCAAGCTGGGCAAGGAGGCAGACCTGCCCAAGTCCCCGTCTCGGGTGGACGAGGTCGTCATCCTGGGCACCGGCGGTGGTTCGGCCGCGGCCGGTTACTTCCTGAAGTCCTATCTGTTCAACAAGTGCGCCACGCCGATCGAGATCATCCAGGGCTACAACTGCCCCGGCTATGTGGACGCCAACACCCTCGTGATCGCGGTCAGCCACTCCGGCAACACCGAGGAGGGCCTCTCCGCCTTCCGCCAGGCCAAGGAGAAGGGCGCTACCCTGATGGCCATCGGCGCCGGCGGCAAACTGAAGGCTGCGGCCGCCGAGTTCGGCGCTCCCTACATGGACTTCCCCGGCGGCTTCATGCCCCGGATCGCGATCGGCTATATCTTCACGCCGATCCTGACCTTCCTCGAGCGCTGGGGCCTCATCTCCGACTGCTCGGCCGAACTGGAAGAGACCATTACCCTCTTCGAGCAGCTGGCGAAGGAGTTCGGGCCGGAGAGCCCTGTCGAGAAGAACCGGGCCAAGCAGTTGGCGCAGAGCCTCGGCCAGTTCATCCCCGTCATTTATGGCTTCGCCGACCACTTCGACAGCGTGGCCTGGCGGATCAAGCGGCAGCTGGGCGAGAACTCCAAGTATATGGGCTTCTGGAACACCATTCCGCACCTGCACCACGACGAAGCCGTGGGCTGGGATATGCAGCCGGAACTGCTGAAGCAGCTCGGCTTCCTCTTCGTCCGTGACCAGGCCGGCGAGTCCCAGAAGATCGGCAAGCGGTGGCAGGCGACCAAGGAGATCCTGCAGGAGCGGGCCGGCGTGGTGGAGGAGATCGAGGCCCGGGGCACCGGCCTCATGGCCCGCATGTTCTCCATGGTGATGCTGGGCGACTTCTTCACGATCTACATGGCCATTCAGAAGGGCGTCGATCCGACCCCGGTGGCCATCATCGACCTGTTCAAGGCGAAGGTTGGACAGTAACCAGATCCACCATACAGCAAGGGCTGGACTCCGACGGGAGTCCAGCCCTTTTTTGATCAGTAGATATACGATATGAACTGGTGATCCTGCGCGAAGACCGCCGGATCGGGGTCAAAATACTTGGTCTTGAACTGGAAGACGAACTGACCCGCCTTGGTCACGTAGCCGGCGTCGAAAGTGGGATCCACGGTCACCCATCGTCCATCCACCAGCGCCTCGACCCAATCGTGGTAATCCCAGCCGTCGTATCCGTTGGCCTTGCCGAAGACTTCCCGTGACTGAATCCCCGCGGCCCGCAGCAGCGCAATGGTCAGTTGCGCGTAATCCCCGCAGATCCCGGTGCGCAGCGCCAGCGTTCGGACAGCGCCATCGCCCCACGTGTACGATTTGCCCGTCGCCTTCGCCACATCATAGGCAACATGCTGTGCCACCCAGTCGTGAATGGCCCGCACCTGTCGCATGGTATCGGAAGTGCCCTGGGTCAGCTGTTTGGCCAGTTGGCTGATCGGCGGCGCATCCGATTCGATGCCGTAGGATGGTGCGAGATACCGGACATCTTTGCCGGAGAGATTCGTCGCCTCGAAGGAGAGGTCGTTCTGCCAGGTCTTGTTCGAGGTAGGATGGCCCAACGTGATCGTGTACTTCCCGGCCCCGAACCGAAGCCATACCGTCCCGGTGAACCGTCCATTTGTGACGGGGAACTGGTAATAGGCCACCGAATCCTCGCCAGAGGCAGATTTCTGCCTGATCGTGGCCACCACTGCGGCCGCATTGGGGTCGTTCACCGTGCCTGAGACCGTCACCGTATCGGTGAAGCTTTTTCCACTGATCGAAGGCGTATCCAGATTGATCTTGTCGCCGAAGGGCGTGATCGGCCTCAGGTTGGAAGTGGCGGTCTGGCGACCGGTAATGAAAGCCCGTCCGATTCCGGCGCTGGGGTTGTTCGGATCGGCCGTGAAGATGAAGAAGCGGAAGTCGAGCGGCCCCGGAATGGGGATCACCGTGTGGAAGCTGCCGTTGATCAGCTTGACGGGAACCCGGATATCCGGCGGCCCGAAGCTCTGGATTACAACCTGATCCTGGGCAATGGACGGATCGACCGTGCCATCCAACGCCAGATACCCTTCCGGCGTGACCGAAGGCGTTACCGTGACGCCGCGCACGTAGGGCTCAGCCGCATCCACGAGGAGCCCACCGCCTGCCGCCAGATGCGGGTCGACAGCGCTGGGGAGACTCACGCCAAAAGAGAGGGCGGACGCACTGCTCTGATCCTTGAGGGTGGCGATCGCTCGCACCGTATAGTCGGCCGGGCCGGTGAGACGCAGCTTGGCGTCGAACTGACCGCCCGTGACAAACACGTGGGCCCATGTCTTGCCGTCGGCCGTGAACTGGATGCCGTCCCAGCCGAGAATGGCCGGCACGGTGCCCGAGACATCGGTGAAACCATCCGGGGTCAGGGCCACCTTGAAGATGAGCCCGGCAGCCGAGTAGTCGGGGTCAACCAGTACGTTGGTGGCGATGCCGTAGTCGGTGATTCTGACCGTCCGGGTGGAATCGTCCCACTTCACGTCGTAGCCCAGCGCCTGGGCCACAAAGCGCAGCGGCACCATGGTCCGCCCGTCGATGATCAGCGGCGGCACATCCAGCGTGACGCTGCTGCCCTTGGCCATAGCCGCCTGGTTGCCAACCTGGAGGATGATGCCGCTCGGGCCGCCGATGGTGACCGTCTGGGTGGCGTTGTCCCACGCAACGCTCTGGCCCAGCGCGTTGGCAATCACCCGAATCGGCACCAGCATCCGGCCGGAGACGATCTGCGGGGCCACATCGCTCACCAGCGGCTGCCCGTTCAGAATCATGTGGATGCTGTCGCTCTCCGCGTACGCAGTCTGGTGGGAGGTCAGCAGCAACATGGCGCAGAGTACGGCCGCGAGCAAGAGTGTGCGGGTGGCCAGGCGGTGACGCCGATGCACGATTGAGTTCATACCAATCAGTTCCTTAAAAGTTCATTGACACGGTTTATTCCCATGTATGCCCATTATAGTAGTTACATTATTAATCGTAAACACCGACATTTTTCTGGCGGACAAGCAGGAGAACACTGGGAATACATCGAAATCCGATGCATCGAAAACGGAGGTGATGCGGTTGGCGATTGACCGGGAGTTGCAGAAGGGCAGCACCACCACGCTGGTGCTCTCTGTGCTGAGCGGTGCGCCCATGCATGGCTACCAGATGGTCAAGGAACTGGAGCGCCGTTCGAAAGGGCTGCTCACGTTCAAGGAGGGCACCCTGTACCCCGTGCTGCACACGCTGGAACGGGATGGCCTCATTGTGGCGACATGGGAGGCCGACGGCGGACGGGAGCGGAAGGTCTACCAGCTTACCGAGCAGGGCCGGGGCGAACTATGCCGGCGGGCGACCGAGTGGCAGGAGTTTCGGGCGGCGGTCGACGCGGTCATGGGTGGAGGTGTTGTAGCATATGCAGCAGGTTGAAACGTACATACAGGAAGCGACCGCCTACATCGCGGACCCCATGCGGGCGGTGGAGGCTCAGAAGGAACTCCGGGCCCATATTGCCGAGGCAGTGGCGGACCTGACGGCCCAGGGGATTGATCCGGACACGGCGGAGGAAGTGGCGATTACCCGGATGGGCGCAGCCCGCACGGTGGCCATTCCGCTGGCGATGGCCCACCACCGGCACCTGCCCTGGCGGCATTACCTGGCGATCCTGCCGCTCAGTTGCATGATTGCCGTGCTGCTCCTGTGGGAAAGCCCCTACGACTGGTGGCGGCTCGAACTGGGGTGGCTCCCCGTCCTGGCGTTCTGCCTCTGGCCATCGCCTGACGTCTTGCGGCGTTTCTGGCGGCTGCTGGTGGTGGATATTCGGGCCAAGTTCCACTGGGTGAAGGGGCAGCCCCTGCGGTCGGCACTGATCTCGGGTGGCGCTGCGGGCCTTGCCGCCGGACTCGCGTTTTGCGTGGTGGTGGTGCAGCACGCCCCAGGCGGGGCCATCCTGATCGTTCCGCTGGCGGCCGTTGGAACCCTGTGGGTCATGCGGCGTTGGTGGCGAAGCCAGCCCTTGTTGACGGCGGCCTTTGCAGCGGCGGGGTTCCCGGCCGGCCTGGTCTGGATCTTCCTGCGCCCACTCAGCAACGACTGGTACATAGTTGTAGGCCTCCTCACCGTCCTCTTTGCGTTCCTGGCCTTCGCCGTTGGCTGGGCAGCGCAGTTGGTCAGCCGCAAGGGCTGGCTCAACCGGGTGAAAAACGAATCATGAAAGAAGGGCTGGACTCCGGCAGGAGTCCAGCCCTCATCATTCGTGTTTGGAATATAGTTTAGTAACTACGAAATAACTATTGACCGTCATCTGCAAGTCAAAGTAGTCTGGAGTTACTTCTGCCAAATACGAGGGGGTAACTTTGGTGAAGATCGGCATCAAGGCCAAGATATACGCTGCATTTGGCGTAATTGTGGCCGGCTGAAGGCCTGGCGTCGGTGGCCAAGGCCATGCGGCAGCAGGTCAGCCAGTTCCGGCTGTAGCAGAAGCGCACGAC
>JBLNEM010000454.1:0-2568 GCA_050262655.1 Mycobacterium leprae
CCCCGGCCCACGGTCCACCGGGACCGACTCGCCGGTAATCGCCGCCTGGTTGATGCTGGAGCAGCCACTGAGAATGGCGCCGTCCATGGCGATCTTCTCCCCCGGCCGCACCAGCAGCAGATCGCCTACCTGCACCTCATCCACCGGCAGCTCGACCACAGCACCACCCGGCCGCCGGACCCGGGCGATGCGGGGAGCCAGATCCATGAGCGTGCGAATCGACTGCCGGGCGCGCTCCATGGTGTAGCCCTCCAGCGTCTCGCTGAGGCCAAAGAGGAATGCAACGACCGCACCCTCGCTCCACTGCCCGATGGCGGCCGCGCCGGCCACGGCGATGGTCATGAGCACATTCATATCGAAGTTGAGCCTCAGTAGATTGCGTAAACCCTTCCGGGCGGTCGAATAGCCGCCCACCAGGATCGCTGCCGCGTAGAACAGCACCGCCAGCCGCACCGGGCCGATGGCAGCCCTTTCGGCCACCTCCCCGGCCATGGCCAGCACAAAGGCGATCACGGTCGGGATCACGTGCGGATTGGTCTGCCAGAATGAGCGCTCGACCGGCGCCTGGCTCTCCGCCTCCACGCCGACACCATGTGCCTTCCCAGCCTCCGCCAGAGCGCCAAGCGAGGCCTCGCCCTCAATCCGCAGTTTGGCCGCACCAAAGTTCAGATCAGCCCTGGTGACCCCAGGGATCGCCGCCACGTCCCGCTGGAACTTGGCGGCGCAGTCCGCTCAGGTCAGGCCCGTAAGCCTGTATGTCTGTGCACTCACCGCTGCTTTCCCTCCCGATAGTGTGAGATGGCTTGCTCCAACATGGTGACAACGTGGGAATCGTCCAGGGAGTAGAAGACCATCTTGCCTTCCTTGCGATAACGGGCCAGCCCCATGTTGCGCAGCAGCCGCAGGTGGTGGGACGCGGTCGCCACGCTGACCCCCATCAAGTGGGCCACGTCGCAGACGCAGAGTTCTTCCTTCGACAAGGCCAGGGCAATGCGCACCCGGGTGTCATCCGCCAATGCTTTGAACAGCAGGGCGAGCCCCTCGGTC
Organism: Mycobacterium leprae; assembly: GCA_050262655.1. Taxonomy (GTDB): domain Bacteria; phylum Bacillota; class Sulfobacillia; order Symbiobacteriales; family Symbiobacteriaceae; genus DASXVX01. The sequence continues at coordinate 1,048 of JBLNEM010000454.1, forward strand.
CCGACTAGCTCGGAGCGGATTCGCTCCACCTTCGCTGCGTCGTAGGTGAATATTTCGCACCGGTCGTGCTCCGCCATCTGGCGCCCCTCATTTCGAGACTCGTTTGATTGTCCTCATCATATGCCGCAGCCTGCTCTTTTGTCAATCTCTTAAGCGATGCCGAAAGGTTTGCACCCTGGCGACAGCGAACCTTTGGGGGGCCTGCGGCGGTCTTATCAGTAGCGACTCATTCCCCGGGGAGGAAAGAAGCATGGCCGGACTCTCTGGTCGCATTGGCGGCGCTTTTGTAGGCTACAACGTGCAGGCGGAATACCACGCTGACGACGGCCGGATCGTCGGCCGTATGGGTGGCCAGCTTCAGGGCAAGGATCTCAACTTCTGTTTTGACGGCGCCCAGTTGTGGGGCCGCTGGGGCGGTACCTTTGAAGGCAAGGACATCAACTGCGCCGTGACGGAGAGCGCTCTGGCGGGGCGCATGGGTGGCCGTGCCTTCGGCTACGACCTGGACCTGCACGATGACGGCAACGTCGTGACCGGTCGTTGCGGCGGACCCGTCGGCGGGTTTGACGTATTTCTGAACCGTGGCGCGGAGGGCAGTTTGACTGGTCGCCTGGGCGGCAGCACCTTTGGGAAGGACTGCGATTTGCAGGTGGAAGGGCTGCCGGCGCTGGTCGCCGCCGCCCTGGCCTGCGCTGTGTACTACCAACTGGCGCAAGATCGGCAGAACCATAGTCACCACTAGCCATAGGCAGCCTTCCGCGCAGGAAGGCTGCCTGTCCTACTTCTTTACCCCATAGCAGAAAGGATGGCGGAGATGCTTCTCAGCAAGAACGACAAACTGGTGATCATCGGTGACTCGGTGACGGACTGCGGCCGCCGGCAACCGGTCGGCGAAGGGCTGGGCGATTCGATGGGCAACGGCTACGCAAACCTGGTCAACTCGTTCCTCACCGCCGTCTACCCGCAGCTCGGCATCCGGGTGATCAACATGGGCACCAGCGGCAACACGGTACGGGACCTGAAGGCCAGGTGGCAGCGGGATGTGCTGGACCTGAACCCGGACTGGCTCTCGATCTGCATCGGCATCAACGATGTCTGGCTGCAGTACGATCAGCCGCTGATTCCCGAGTCCCACGTCTACCTGCCGGAGTACGAGGCCACCCTGACGGAACTGGTGGCACTGACTCGCCCCCGCCTCAAGGGCTTGATCCTGATGACCCCGTACTACATGGAGCCGAACCGGGCCGATCAGATGCGGGCGTCGATCGATCAGTACGGTGCTGCCGTGAAGCGGATCGCTGCGGCGCACGACTGCATCCTGGTCGATACGCAGGCAGCGTTTGATGCGGTCTTCCCGTACATCTATCCTGCCACGCTGGGCTGGGACCGGGTTCACCCCAACGCCGCGGGGCATGCGATAATGGCGCGGGCGTTTCTGGGCGGGGTCAGGTTCGAGTGGTAGGCACTTCGTGGGAATCCCCTCCGCCGTCGGGCGGGTGCTGCCACGGACGCCTTTTCCTG
>JBLNEM010000455.1:0-2660 GCA_050262655.1 Mycobacterium leprae
GATCCGCTGATTCAGTTCTCCGGCCTGTGCCTGAACCAACTGCTGACGAAAGGCCCCGGGGGCCGCTGCCGGTCGGTCCGCCCGCGACGGCACGGGGAGGTTCTGCTGCACCTCCGAGCCAAACCGTACCCGCTCCATCGGCATGTGACCGCCCCCTTCTGGCCCTTCGGACCGTCAGGATTCAGGAACTGGACAGCCGGGTGCTGTCCGGATCGTCATGCGTCATCTGGTCTACCGCGGCCAGAATCGCCTCCGTGGAGGGCGAGCCCGCCTCGGCCCAGGTGACAACGCCTTGCTTGTTCACGAGAATCACACTGCGGGCGATGCCCCCTTCAGGCTTGAGCGCCCCAAAGGCACCGGCCACGTGCTTCTCCGGGTCCGCACAGATCGGAAACGTGAAGCCGAACTTCTCGGCCCAGTTTTCGTGACTCGCCACGCTCCCCGGATTCACAGCCACAACCTGCACATCCCGCTTCCCGTATTCGTCGGCTGCGTCACGCGCAGCGCTCAGTTGGCGGTTTCAGCCGGGGGTGTTGTCTTTGGGGTAGAAGATGAGCAGGGCATGGTGATTGCCTTTCAACGCCGAAAGGACAAACGTGCCGCGGCTCGACTCGAGGGTGAAATCCGGCGCATGCTCGCCTACTTGAATCATATCAAACACCCTCCCGTTCATAACAGGCACATTTTGGATTCGCCATAGGGTTTGCGATTCCTGTACCCGCCATGCAGGCGGAATGCGGCCTAATGCAATTCGCCGCGACTCATGAAATGGGCGATCGGCTCGGCCAAGCGGCCGCACTCCTGAATGGCAGCGCTGTGGCCGCCCTGCGACTCAACCGGAACCAGCCGCGCCGTGCCACCATGCTGGCTGATGGTATCAATGAACTCGGCGCCAGAGTCCGGCGGGAAGAGCACGTCGCTGACGATCGGCAGCAAGAGCACCTGCGCCCTGATCTTCTGCGCCGCCACATCCAACCCCCGGTTGCCATAACCGATGTCGTGCAGCATACAAGCCCGAGCCGTGTAAACGAAGTGGTCCGCATGGCAGGATGCGGCCAACTTCCGCGCCGTCTCACCGATGGCTACCTGAAAGAGATAACGCCCGTCCTTGTCGGCCCATGGGTGAGCCGAACCAGGCGCCGTCCGCCGTTCCCAGGCCCCGGTCATGTAGGCGTCACTCCGGGTCAGAGCCGCCATCAGCGTGGCCGCCTGCACCATTCCCCCCTTGGGGTCCTGCCGGACCGCGTCGATGCCGGCCTGACAGAGCGCCAGGGAGAAGAGGGGCGGCGACTGTGGGGCGGATGCGACGGCAATCACCTTTTTCACCATGTCCGGGTGGCAGACCGCCCACTCCAGCGCCTGAAAACCGCCCATCCCGGGGCCTGCCACGGCCGCGAGGCACGTGATGCCCAACGATTGGACCAGTTGCTGCTGCAACCGTACCAGATCACGAATCGTCACCTGCGGGAACGTGTCGCCGTAGGGCTCACCCGTGGCCGGATTCAGGCTAGCCGGACCGGTGGTGAGCACCAGGGGATTCTGCACATGCAGATTGCAGAGGCTGTCTGAGGCAATCACGAAGTACTCGTTGGTGTCGAATGGCTTCCCGGGGCCAATCAGCGGGTCCCACCAACCCGCCTCTGGATCATCCGCATGGTACCGGCCCGCCGCATGACCCGTGCCGTACAGGTCATGACAGATCAGCACCGCGTTATCCCGGTTGGCGTTCAACTGACCATAGGTTTCGTAACCGACGGTAGCAGCGATCGTCTGGCCGATATCCAGATCGAGCTTGGGTGTATAAAAAAGGTGTTTCCGCGCTAACACGGACAGATTCGCCTCCCGAGACGGAGTAGTTCCGGAGAGAGGAGAAAATCCCTCTTTTTACACCTTCGGAGGATGCTGGAAGACAGGCGAATCAGGCTTCAGTCCTTGCTCTGGGCATAGGCGCAGAGGTTCAGGAGCGGACACTCGGCGCAGTTTGGCTTCCGCGCATGGCAGAGCTGGCGCCCATGGTGAATCAGCCAGTGGTGGGCCATGCTCCACTGCTCCCGGGGGATCGTCGCCATCAACTGCTCCTCGGTCTTCTCCACGTTGTCCGCATGCGCCAGGCCGATCCGGTTGGCCACCCGGAAGACATGGGTATCCACGGCGATGGCCGGCACCCCGAAGGCGTTGGACAAGACCACGTTAGCCGTCTTGCGACCGACGCCCGGCAGAGCGATTAACTCCTCCATGGTGCCGGGCACTTCCCCGCCGTGCTTCTCCAGCAGAAGCCGGCAGGTGGCATGGATGTTCTTCGCCTTGGTCTGCCACAGGCCGCAATCACGGATCATGCTGCCGATCTCGTCCAGGGAGAGACCGACAAAGTGCTCCGGTCGATTGTGGGTAGGGAAGATCCGAGCCGTCACGATGTTGACCCGCACATCGGTGCACTGGGCCGAAAGCATGACCGCGATCAGCAGTTCAAACGGGCTCCGATGGTCCAGCGCACATTTGGCGTCGGGGTAAGTCTCCCGTAAGCGCTCAAGGATCGCCTGGACCGGCACCGAACTTGCAGCCATCTGGACCCTCCTTTACATGAATGGTAGTGGTTCGGCATAGACGCGACCGCTATGATAAAAGCGTCATGAAAAGCCTACCGCGGCTCATGGAGCTTG
>JBLNEM010000456.1:0-3828 GCA_050262655.1 Mycobacterium leprae
TCTTGCATGGAGGCCTATTCGCACAGGATATGAGCGTGCACGGCTTTCAGGGTGATCGTCTGCCGAGTGCCGGGCGAAACGTCCAGCCGCTGCTGCATATAGTCGGCCATGGTGATCGACAGGTCCGGTAATCCCGGTAAGTCCGGCCGGAAGCGCAGCGAGACATGCCCGCCGTAGGCCACTTCATCCGAAATCGTCCCTTCGATTCTGGTATCGCCTGGCGCCGGCGGCTGCGCCGGTCGGTCCTTTTTCAGGATCATCATGTGTTCCGGACGGTAGCAGCAGCGTACTGCGTCGCCGGGGCGGAAGTTGCCCGGCGGGCCCCAGAGGGTCAAACCAGGAGCCCTGACCTCGGCGAGACCCCCGGCGACGCCCACGACGGTGCCGGGGATGAAGTTGCCGGCACCTACCAGCCGGGCCACGGCTGCCGTCGACGGGCGATAGTAGACCTGATCTCGGGGCCCTTGCTGCAGGATCTGCCCATCGTCGTAAACGGCGATCTCCCGGGAGAGTGCGTATGCCTCATCAAGCTGGTGGGTTACCAGCAGCGTGGGGATGGGGAAACGCTGCAGCAGCTGCACCAGTTCATGATGCAGTTCGCCCCGGACAATCGAGTCGAGGGCGGCAAAAGGTTCATCCAGCAGGAGCAAGGATGGACGAGTCACAAGCGCGCGGGCCAGGGCTACCCGCTGCTGCTGTCCGCCGGAAAGCTGCGCGGGGCGACGGCTCTCAAGACCCTCCAGGCGCACCAGGCGCAAAGCCTCTTCCACCCGGGCCATCCGTTCGGCCGCAGGCAATGCGACCAACCCATAGGCCACGTTCTCCTGCACGGTTAGGTGGGGGAAGAGGGCGTAGTTCTGAAACAGGTAGCCGATGGAGCGCCGCCGGGGGGGCATGTTGACGCCCTGCTTGGAATCAAACAGCGTCCGGTCACCGAGCTGAATCAGACCGGAGTCAGGGCGCAGCAGGCCGGCAATGCACTGGAGGGTAAGGCTCTTCCCCGAACCGGATGGGCCAAAGAGCGCCGTGACCTGTTCATGGGTCTGCAGCCGAATGGATAGATGAAAGCCGGGGAAGCGTTTCTCAATCGCACAGGATAGCATCTTTACCACCTCGTGGCACGGGCGATGCGGGAGAGGAGCACGAGCACGGCGATGGTGACGATGCTGATCAGCACGACCAACGCGTTGGCCAGGGTGTCGTTGCCTGCAGCGACGGCATCATAGATGGCTACGGAGAGGGTTTGGGTCCGCCCCGGAATGTTGCCGGCGACCATCAGGGTAGCCCCGAATTCACCCATGGCGCGGGCGAAGGCCAATACGATGCCGGCGAGGATGCCTCGCCAGGCCAGCGGTATGGTGACCGTAAAGAAGACCGCCAGATCGGAACGCCCCAGGGTGCGGGCAGCCGCCTCCAGCCGGGGGTCGATGGCCTCAAAGGCTGCCTGTGTTGCGCGAACCACCAGCGGAATCGCCACAATGGCGGCGGCCAGTACCGCGGCCTGCCATGTGAAGACCAGGGTGAAGTGAAACTGCTGCAGCAAAAAACGGCCGATGGGCCCCTGTCGCCCGATCAGCACCAGCAGGTAGTAGCCAAGTACGGTGGGAGGCAGAACCATGGGCAAGGTGACCACGGCGCCCAACACGTCGCTGCCGGGGAAACGTCGCCGCGCCAATAAGAAGGCAAGCGGCACTCCCACCAGCATGGCGAGCAGCGTGGCAAACATGGCGACCTTGAGGGAGAGGAGCACAGGTGCCCAGTTGATGGCGGACATAGTTCATCCTCCCGGAGGGGTGCGGAGGGGCCTGGCCTTACGGCGTGCCGTAACCATACTGGGTGAAGACCGCACGGCCTTGGGCCCCCAGGATGAAAGCGGCAAAGCGTCTGGCTGCCTGCTCGTTATGGCTGCCTTTGATGACGGCAACTCCCTGCTGTAGTGGCGTGTACAGGCTGGCGTCGATTGTATGAACCTCAATTTCAGGCACCCGGGCCATCGAAAGCGAGAGAATGCCGACCTCGGCGTTGCCGGTCTGAACGAACTGCAACGTCTGGGCAATGCTTTCGCCGAAGACCAGCTTGCTCTGCAGGGGGGTCCAGAGGCCGGCCTTCGTCAGGGCCTCTCGGGCAAGGCGGCCATACGGCGCCGTCTCGGGGTTGGCGATGGCCACATGCTTGATCGACGGGTCCAACAGATCGGTAAGGGTTGCTGCCTTGACCCCTGAGGCCTTATTGACGGCGAGCACAATGCGGCCGGTGGCGTATACGGCCACCGTGTCGGGCACGACCAGCCCTTTCTGGTTCAGGCCGTCGACATAGTCGAGGCTGGCGGCGGCGAACAGGTCGACCGGTGCGCCGTTCTCGATCTGTTTGGCCAGGTTCCCGGTAGCGCCGAAGGACAAGACCACTTGTACGCCGGTTTCCTGCTGGTATTCCTTGGCCAGTTCGGTCAAGGCCGGTTGCAGGTCAGCGGCGGCGGCAACGGTCAGCGTCGGGCTGGCTGATTGAGCGCCGCCGGCGGGGGCGGGCGCGTGATTACAGGCGGAGAGCAGCAACAGGGGGAAGAAGAGCGCTGTTGCCAGGCGGAGCCAACGGGAGCGGTTCAAGCCAGACACCCTTTCTTTCCGGCGGCCAATGGGAGCTACCCATCATCATAGCACGGAGGAGGACAAAATCGGAGAGCCACCGCAAAACGGTGGCTCTTCTCGTTATCGCACGGCCTGATAGGCAGACCAGATGTTGAACCCGCCGCTCAGGTTGTAGACCGGCCCGGGCAGTGCCTGACCCAGGATCCGGGCAGCCACATATCCCTTGCTCCCGTTTCCGTCATAGACCACGGTGGGCAGCTGGTGATCCAGTTCGCCCATGCGCTGGCGCACCTCATCGATCGGGATGTTGATCGCGCCCGGCAGCGCACCCAGGGCGAACTCGTACGGTTCGCGCACATCCACAAGCTGAACCGGCCGGCCCTGGTCCAGCATGGCGGTCAACTCAGAGGGCGTCAGGGGGTTCAGCTGACCGCTGCGGCTGTTCTGGCCGATCATGCCGGCGACAATGACCGGGTCCTTGGCCGAGCCGAAGGGCGGAGCATAGGCCAGATCCAGGTTGGTCAGGTCCTCGACGGTCATCCGGGCCGTGATGGCGGTGGCGAACACGTCTGCACGCTTATCGACGCCGTTGCCGCCCACGATCTGGGCGCCCAGCAGGCGGCCGGTACCGCGCTCATAGACGACCTTGATCACCATCTGCTGCACGCCGGGGTAGTAATCGGCGTGATCCCCATTGATATTGTAGCTGGTTACCACATCCATCCCCATACGGGCCGCGGCCTTTTCGCTAAGACCTGTCACAGCCGCCACCGTGTCGCCGGCGCGTACGATCGCAGTACCCAACGCACCGGGGAAAGTGAGCTCTCCACCCACGGCGTTGGCCCCGGCCACGCGGCCCTGCTTGTTGGCGGGACCCGCCAGGGCGATCAACGACGGCTTTCCGGTTACCAGATTCACCACTTCAACCGCGTCCCCGGCCGCATAGATGTCTGGATCGCTGGTGCGCATGTGGTCATCCACCTGGATGCCGCCGACCTCACCGATGGAAAGTCCCGCAGTGCGAGCCAGGCCCACCTCCGGCCGCACGCCAATGCCCAGGATGAACATGTCAGCGGCGAGCTGCCGGCCGCTCTCCAGCACCACGGCCGTGGCCTTGCCGTTGCCCTCGAAGGAGGCGATGCCGTCGCCGGTGATCACCTCGACGCCCATCTGATCCAGCGCCAACTGGACAAACGCAGCCATCTCCGGATCGGTGGGCGGAAGCACCTGATTGGCCTTCTCC
>JBLNEM010000457.1:0-6674 GCA_050262655.1 Mycobacterium leprae
TCGACCACCGAGGCCAGCAGGAAGAAGAGCGACCGCAGGCCCATGATGGCGAAGATGTTCGACGTGTAGACGATGAACGGGTCCTGTGTCACCGAGAAGATGGCGGGAATGGAGTCGAAGGCGAAGATGATGTCGCTGCTCTCGATCATGAGCAGCACCAGCAGCAGGGGTGTAGCTGCCAGCCGACCGTCTTCCCGGACGAAGAAGTGGTCATAGTGGTAGCGGGAGGTGACCGGGAGGAACTTACGCACCCATTTGACCAGGCCGTTTTCGTCCACTTCGACCTCGTCGTCGCTCTTCAGGCCCATCTTGATGCCCGTGAAGACCAGGAAGGCGCCGAAGAGGTAGAGGATCCAGTGGAACCGGCTGATCAGGGCTGCCCCGACGCCGATGAATGTAGCGCGCAGAACCAGGGCGCCGATGACGCCCCAGAAGAGTACCCGGTGCTGGTACTGCTTCGGCACTTTGAAATAGCTCAGGATCATCACGAAAACGAAGATATTATCGACGGAGAGCGATTCCTCCATCAGGTAGCCGGTCAGGTATTCCAGCGCCGGGGTGGTGCCCCGCCAGAAGTAGATGAACAGGTTGAAGAGCAGGGCCAGGCTGACCCAGACCGCGGTCCAGGCGCTCGCCTCCTTGGCCGTCACCTCGTGCGATTTGCGGTGGAATACGCCCAGATCGAGCGCCAATAGCCCGATGACCAGAACATTAAAGAGACCCCAGAGCAACCAGGTGAACACAGAGATTCCTCCTCGCAATACAAAAAGGGTACGGCAAGACCAGGTTCGTTCGCGAACCAAGGTCTTGCCGTACCCCTCAAAGGTAGGTTCAATCGGGGTTTCCCCGTCTTGACGATTGAACCGCCCACCGTGCGTGGGCTGGCTACTCCCCTTGCAATGCTATGCGATTTTCACGCAGGCGCTTACCGTTCGAGTATGAGTTCGGCGTGCGGTGGCATAACTCCTGCTGGGCACTACGTGGGAGTGCCCTACGCCGTCAGGCCTGTGCCGCCACGGCCCCTTTTCCTACGGAGCCCCTTACGGGTCTCCTCGGGGGGCCTAACGGCGGCACAGACCTGCCGGCTTCGGGGACGCTCAGCTTCGTTTTACTGCTTTGGGACAGAACACCCTAGCCAGGTTGCGGCGGGGGCGCTCAGCTTCGTTTTACTGCTTTGGGACACAACACCGTAGCCAGGTTGCTGCGGGAGCGCTCGGGTTCGTTTGACTGCTTATGGCACTTGCAGGAAAGGCCGGTACGATGGGCGAAAGAATAGTGCGGGCGTCACCACTTATGTGAAAGAGGGATGCACCGTGAAGGTTACCGTTCGGCAAATGGCAGTGTCCGGCATTCTGGCCGCTGTCAGCCTTGTCATGGGTTATGTGCCCATGCTCGGTTTTATTCCCGTTCCGACTCCTGCGGGGAATGCGACCATCATGCACATTCCGGCGATCCTGGCCGGTGTGGCTGAAGGGCCGCTGTCCGGGCTCTTTGTGGGTTTCATCTTTGGCTTGATGTCCCTGCTTCGTACGACCACTCCGCTCTTCGCTGATCCGCTGGTTGCGATTCTGCCCCGGCTCTTCATCGGCGTGACCGCCGCCTACACGTTCCGTCTCCTGCGCCGGTGGGGAGTGGTTCCCGGATTGATCGGCGCCGGGCTGGTCGGTACGCTGACCAACACCGTGCTGGTGCTGGGCATGGCGGTGATCCGGCGATACATGGCGGCGAAGGTGGCCATTGGCATCGCCCTGGTACAGGGGTTGCCGGAGGCCGTGGTGGGTGCCATTGTGGTGACGATTGTGGGCGCGGCCCTCAGCCGGGCGGGTTATTTACGGTGGGGGCGCCCAGCCCGATAAAGGATTGCACGACGCCTACGAGAAAGGCGTGGTCCAGACGCCCGGACCACGCCTTTTGGCGTACATAGGGGAGGGATGCAGATGTTCGCACATGGCCCGCACAACGATATCACAGACGTGACCGGCATTCTGGTTGGACAGGCAGAGAAGCGCCAGGGCCTGACCGGTGTGACGGCTATTCTGGCGCCTGGCGGCGCCGTGGTAGGGGTGGCCGTGGAGGGATCGGCCCCGGGCACCCGGGAGACCGACCTCTGCCGCCCGGGGAACCTGGTCCGCGCTGCCCATGCCGTGCTGCTTTGCGGCGGCAGTGCGTTCGGCCTGGCCGCGGTGGATGGGGCGATGCGCTACCTGGAGGAGCGGCAGATCGGGCTCCCGACCGGCGATGCGATCGTGCCGATCGTGCCGGCTGCGGTCCTGTACGACCTGGGCATCGGCGACCCCCGTTGCCGGCCGGACAGCGACCTGGGCTATGCCGCCTGCGTGGCCGCAAGCGCCGGCCCTGTCGTGCAGGGTTCGGTCGGGGCCGGACTCGGGTGTACCGTCGGCAAGCTCCGGGGCATGAGCGGTGCCACCAAGTCCGGCATCGGCAGCGCCAGCGTGTTGGCGGGCGGAATCACCGTCGGGGCCATCGTGGCGGTGAATGCCTTCGGCGATGTGCGTGACCCGCAGACCGGGCGGATTCTGGCCGGGACCCGCGGCGAAAACGGGAGCAGCTACGTGGATACCACCCGCCTCATGCTGGGTGGAGAGGAAGGGCAGGGCCTTGGCGCGGGGCAGAACACCACCATCGGTGTGGTCGCGGTGGGCGGCAGCCTCACCAAAGAAGAGGCGAACAAGGTTGCCCGGATGGCCCACGACGGCCTGGCCCGGACGATATCGCCGATCCACACGATGTACGATGGCGATACGCTTTTCTGCCTGGCTACCGGTGCGGAGCCGGTGGATACCACCCTGGCCGGCACCGCCGCCGCTGTCGCAGTGGAACTGGCCGTGCTCAACGCCATGCGTCAGGTGACGGCGCTGGGGGGTCTGCCCGGACCGATGATCGGGGAGGAGCGCTAGAAGCGGCACCGCCGGTGTGGTCCCAGTTGGGCTCGCCCCGGGGCGGTACCAGCCGCAAAGGCGGCCAGATTTGTGGCGAGCGTTTGCTGGACTTCCGCAAAACTGGTGAGGGGGAAGTAAGGGGTGTCATGCGCCGCCAGATAGGTGGCCAGGGTACCCTTCGCAAAGATCCAATCGGCATAGCCGGCGGCGAAGATGTCGCTGCTGCCATCGCCGCAGTAGATGACTCGGGCGCCGGTCGCCTGTACCCGCCGCACCACGCCTGCCTTGCAGCAGCCACAGTGGTCGCAGGCGGGGTTTGCGTTGGGCCACTGGAGCCGCCCGGGCTCCGGCATCTCGTTGCAGAAGACGGGCAGCGTCGTCAGTCCTTCACGCCCCAGGATTCGGTTGATGTAGAACCAGAAGCCGTCGCTGACCACCGCCAGGGGAATCGCCAGGCTCTGGCACCAGGCGGCGAAGGAGGGGAAGGATGGGTCGATGGCTGCGGTATCGGCCAGCGCCTCGCCTTCGGCCTGAGCGACCCGTGCCATGGAGTCGAGCCAATAGACCCGGCTGCCGGCCTCTCCGGCGGCGCAGCGGGCCCGTGTAGCGGCCGAAGGGGGCGCCAGGCTCTCCGTAATCAGGTCGCCTACGTCCACCTGGGTTACGGTAAAGTCAAAATCCGTCAAAACAACGAGCGGCGCCTTTTCGGCGTCGCTCCAAAAGTTTCCGACGTGGCTCATGCGTGCTTTACATACTCCAGCAGGAGCCAGGCCGTATGCTCCAGCGAATCGACGTGGCACCGTTCGTAGGAGTGCGATGCGTCGATGCCGGGACCGACCAGTGCGGTCTTGAACTGCCCACCTGCCCGCAGGGCGGCACTGGCGTCGGAGCCGTAGAACGGGTAGATGTCGACCCGGTAAGGGATTCCCTGGTCGGCGGCCAGGTACTGCAGCCGGCGGGACAACTCGTAGTCGTATGGGCCGCTGCTGTCCTTGACGCAGACGGTAACGGAGTACTCGTCGCTGGTCTGCCCTTCGCCCACGGCAGCCATGTCCACCGCGATCAGCTCGGCGGTCTCCGGCGGCATGACGCCGGCGGCGCCATGGCCGACCTCTTCATAGTTCGAGATGTAGAAGTGCGTGGTCGCGGCCAGTTCCACGCTCTCCTCGACGATGGCCTTGGCCAGACCGAGCAGGATGCCCACACAGGCCTTGTCATCCAGGTGGCGTGACTTAATAAAGCCGGAGGGGGTCAGTTCGGTGCGGGGATCCAGCGAGATGAAGTCGCCGACCTGGATACCCAGCTCGTCGACGTCGGCCTTGCTGCTGACCCGCTCATCCAGGCGGACCTCCAGGTTCTGCTCGTCCCGCTCCTGCTTCGCATGTTCCGGCCCGTGCACGTGGGTGCTGGCCTTGGTGACCAGAATGGTGCCGGTGATCTGCCGGCCCTCCATGGTGTGCACCAGCACATGCTCGCCCTCGATGGTGTTGCCGGAGTAACCGCCAATGCGGGTCAGCTTCAGCCGCCCGTTGCCCTTGATCTCCTTCACCATGGCGCCCAGGGTGTCGACATGGGCGGCCATGGCCCGGTGGTTGTCTGTATCGCGGCCAGGGATGGTGGCGATCAAAGCACCTTTACGGGTCCGGCGGGTCGCCACGCCCAGGCGCTGAAATTCGGCCTCGACATAGCGAATGGCCTCTTCGGTGAAACCGGTTGGGCTGGGAATGCGGCATAACTCCACAACGCGGTCTGCCATGTACGATACGTCAATCTTGCTCATAAACCGACCTCCCGGGAGAACATCGGGCTCCATTGTACCATCTTTTGGGTAGGGTGAAAACAACGCTTCGGTACCAGTGCGAGTGTTGCCATTTGGCCCGGATGACGGAAAGCTCTGTTATGCGCTATACTTGTATCAGGAAAACTCGGGGATAAGGGGAGATGCCGATGAGCGTGCTGTTCTGTCTGTTAGGCTGGGCACTCATGCTGGCTTCCACGGCCGCAATGGCGATTCTGCCCCGGCTGGCGCCTCATCCCTTGCTGTTCATCCTGGCCGGCGGTCTACTCACGGGGGTGATCACCGGCTGCTGGTTGTTGTCAGGATTGGCCGTCGGGCGGTGGCCTCGACCACGGGCAGGGCTGCTGTTGATGCTCTTCGGCCTGATTGCGACTGCCGTGAACCTGCTGGAGGGCCGCCTGTCCGACGGTTTGTGGGGAATCCTTGTGCTGCTCGCCGGGGGCGGTATTAGCTTTCCCGTTTCGCCTATGAGTCGGGTAGCGGCCGGGCAGGCACCGGCTGATGCGGACGTCGATCGCCGCTCCGTCAGGCCCCCTCTCGGAAGGCGTCAATCTTCGTGAATACGGCTTCATCCCCGCTGGGTATAGCGGGGATGATTCTTGTCATAGCGGATGGAGGCAATACGCTCATGCTCGACGATATCTCAGCCGATCAGATCAGGGTCTACTTCGATCAGCATCCCGTGTTCAGCCGCTATGCCAGTCAGGTTTGCTTCGCACTGACCGGATCCTATGCGGTCGGGCTGGGGGGAAGAGGCGCAGATGTGGACGTGTTGGTCCTCTGCCCGGGGGCGCTCTATGAAGCGGTGAAGCACGAACTGGCGGCGGCAGGCAGGATCGGGGAAGGCGATGAGCCGGAAGAGGAGTTCGCCGATCTGGTGGGTGACTATTCGCTGGAATCGTTGACCACCATCTGGCAAAGGGTGCAGCGGTACGACGACATGACGGCCTTGTTCATCTATGGCAACCTGGTCTATCTCGCCGGTAACCGTGAGTTGCTGGATCTCCTGGTCAGTCACTGCAGGCAGATACCGCCGGCTGCTTTACGGGAAGCCGTTGAACAGGCCCGGGGCATGATGGGACAGGGGATCTATGCCTATCTGCGCTCCTTCCAGAATGCCGATTCCGTAGCCCGGCTGCTCGCACGGGCCGAGATCGTGCGCCAGGCGATGCGGCTCGCCTTTCTGGGGGAGGGCATGGCCCCGCCGTATGATAAGCACTTGTTCCGGTTGCTGCCGGGGCTCACGCCGGGTGAGCAGTTGTCCGGCTTGATTCGGCAGTTCCTGGATGAATCTGTCGAGGTCGCAGAAGCAGCGGCATATGGAGCGGCTGCCGCCACAGCCGACTGGCATGCGATGTATGGTGTCGCCGGACAAACGCCTGTCTTGCGGTTTCAGAGCGAGGTTTTGCGACTGCTGGGCCTGAGTTGATTGCGGGATTTGCCTCCGCCGTTAGGGCCACACTAGCGGTCGAGGAGGGGAATCTGGGTGAGCTACACGATTGTGGGGCTGTTCCGGCACAGCGGCGATGCCGAGATGGCGGCCGATAACCTGCGTGCCGAGTTTACGCTAGACAACAACGAACTGGATCTGGTGCTGCAGTCCGAGTGGGAAGGGCTGAGTCACCCAGCCTGGAGCGAGGTCTACCGCCCGCAGTGGGGGCAGACCGATCCCTGGCTGGTCTCCTCTCTGGATAAAGGGATCGCCACCGGACAGGACGACGACCCCGTGGGCAAGCGCTGGGGCGACCAGGTGGCGGAGGGCTCGTCGCTGGTGGTGGCTCGGGCGAACGACCCGGACGTGGCCAACGCCATCGCACGGGAGCTGCGGGAGACGGGGGCCAGTGCGGTGGACGTGATCTCCCGATAATCACTACGTGGGAGTACCCTACGCGGGTCACTACGTGGGAGTACCCTACGCCGGCGGGCCTGTGCTGCCACGGGCGCCTTATCTTCGGAGCCCGCGGAGCCGGTCTCCG
>JBLNEM010000458.1:0-6861 GCA_050262655.1 Mycobacterium leprae
GTCAACGACCACAAGGCGGTTGAGATCATCCCCGGCGACACGGTGCTCCTGTCGGCCACGCCGATTCCCGGCAACGAGAAGAGCGTTGGCCGGACCATCAACAACTTGTACCGCCGTGGCGCCGAGGTCATCTACGATCGCTCGGCCGGGGTTCATGTCTCCGGTCACGGCAGCCAGGAAGAGCAGAAGCTGATGATCAACCTGACCCGGCCGAAGTTCTTCGTGCCGGTGCACGGTGAGTACCGCATGCTGCTGCACCACAAGCGGCTGGCTGAGGCTTGCGGCGTGCCGGCCGAGAACATCCTGATCGGCGAGAACGGCATTACCTTCGAGTTCACCCGGGAGACCGCTGCGCTGTCCGGCAAGGTTACCTCCGGCCAGGTGCTGGTGGACGGTCTCGGTGTGGGCGACGTCGGCAACATCGTGCTGCGGGATCGCAAGCAGCTCTCCCAGGACGGCATCCTGATCGTGATCGTCGCCATGGAGAAAGAGAGCGGCACGATCATGGGCGGGCCGGATATCGTCAGCCGTGGCTTTGTCTACGTCCGGGAGTCCGAGGGACTGCTGGAAGAGGCCAAGGAGCGGGTCAAGACCGCCCTGTACGACAGCCTGGACCGGAACGTCACCGAGTGGGCCGTGCTGAAGAGCGGCGTCCGGGACGCCCTGGGCAAGTACCTGTACGAGAAGACCCGGCGGCGGCCGATGATCCTCCCGATCATCATGGAAGTGTAGCGCAAACCGTTTGGGGAAACATAATGGAGCGGGCTTGTCCCGCTCCATTCGTCGTTCTCAGGGGAGGTTATGCAATGGCCAACCTCCGGGATTGGACCGTCTCAGAGATCATGGCGCAGATGCCGGCCAGCCGGACGATCCTGCGGCAATACTTCGGGCCCGAAAGCACCACGTCGGGGGCTACTGCCCGCCTGCGGGAATTGGCCCGTTGGAAAGGCGTGGACGTGGATCTGGTGGTAAAGGACCTGAACGCCATGGCCAAGGCGACGGGAATGCTGACCTGACGGAGCGAACGGGGGGCAACAGCCCCCCATTCCTGCAAAGCGTAGCACCAACTGGGGCAGACTAGGCTCCAGCAGTATGCGCAGGAGCGTGATGGCTACGATTAGTGACGAGGATTTCCTGTTCCATGGGTTGATGCAGGGTCCGGCTACCACCCCTGGCCACTTTGACCCGCCTTATGGCCCGACCAGTCACCCGGACGAGGACACCGACGAGCATCCCAGCCCGCCGCCGGCCCGGAGTTCGAAGGCGCTTGAGAATCTGGAAGCGCTGGGCACGGCCACGCTCCCCACTACGTCCAAGAACGTGCACTGCCTGACCATCGTGGGGCAGGTAGAAGGCCATCTGACGCTGCCCCCGCAGAACAAGACCACGAAGTACGAGCACATCATTCCGCAGTTGGTGGCCGTAGAGCAGAACCCTGAAATTGACGGGCTGCTGGTCATCCTGAACACCGTCGGCGGCGATGTGGAGGCCGGACTGGCCATTGCCGAGATGATCGCCAGCTTGTCGAAGCCGTCGGTCTCCCTGGTGCTGGGCGGCGGGCACAGCATCGGTGTCCCGATCGCGGTGTCGACCACCCACTCGCTCATCGCCTCCACGGCGACCATGACGATCCACCCGATCCGCCTGACGGGGCTGGTGATCGGGGTGCCGCAGACCTATGAGTACATGGACAAGATGCAGGACCGCGTGATCCGTTTTGTGGTGGAGAACTCCAAGGTTACCGACAAGAAGTTCCGCGAACTCATGTTCCGCACCGGTGAACTGGCCCGGGACGTGGGCACGGTGGTGGTGGGCGCCGACGCCGTGAAGATGGGGCTGATCGACGAGGTGGGCGGCATCTCGCAAGCCGTCACCCGTCTGAACGAGTTGATCACCGCCCGGAAGCAGGCCACGCCGGGGGTGGTGCAGTGATCGACGCTACCCCGTCCATTCTCTGGACGGTCATGCCGCTGGAGTTAGCCCTGGCCGAGCCGGTTGCCCGCGACCAGCAGACGGTAGAGGTGTACTCCGAGGGGCGCCTGCTCTCCGTCCTGCCCAACGGCGACGGCACGGCCCGCGTCGTACGGCTGATCTCGGCTGCGGCGAGCGACTATCTCGACCCCCGCTGGCAGCCAGGCGCATCGGTTCCGCTGAACCCGTCCGGAAAGTGAAGGGAAAGAACCTGCCTGCCGGCCCTGTTTGGACAGGGCGATGGGGGTGGGTTCTTCTCTTTCGCGCCAGGGCGGAGGCCAATTTGCGTGCAACAACGAAATCCCAGACGGAAGGCAGGAATCGTTCTACAGCCACCCGAATTAAATTCGGAGAGGGGCGGCGCCAGCCGTCCTGTGACTTCGCTGAAAGGGTGACGCTTGTGCCCCTGACGCTCAAAGAGATTTATACAAGGCTTTTGGAGCGCGGCCACAAATTGACGCCGCAGCGCTGGGCCATAATATCGCTCTTCATGATGAACAAAGGCAGACACCTGTCCGCCGATGATGTCTATGCCATGCTGAAAGAGCATTACCCCAACAACGGGATCGCCACGGTCTACCGCACGCTGGAGCTGCTGGTCGACATCGCCGTGCTGAAGAAGATCGACTTCGGCGACGGCCGGGCCCGCTACGAACTCTCCGACGAAGACGTGCACCACCATCATCACCTGGTCTGCACCAACTGCGGCAAGATCATCGAATACGAGGACGACCTGCTGGACAGCCTGGAGCACGCCATCGAGCGCAAGACCGGCTTCCTGGTCCGAGACCACCTGGCCAAGTTCTTCGGCATCTGCGCCGAATGCCGCACCGCCCGCAAATAGCATAACAAAGGCCGGAACTCGCAAGAGTCCCGGCCTCTGCTTCGTGGGGCCGTGGCAGAGAATGGTTCGGGCACCGTATTCTCCCGCTCTTCTTTGTTATGCTATACTCTATGCTAGAAGGGGCCCCCTCGGGGGCCATGCTAGGAGGTTCTCACTCGGTGGAGGACAGGCGATTGCGCACCCGGCAGGGCGGCAAGTCCACGGGCGTGGAGGCAGGTGTAAGTCAGGAGATCACGGGTCTCCTGTTAGCCGCGTCTGGCATCTGGTGTGTGGTCTCCCTGTTTGGACATGGCGGCGGGTGGCTTGGCGATACGCTGAGCCAGGGACTCCGCACCATGCTCGGCAGCAGCGGGGCCTGGGTTGCCGCGTTCTTCCTATTCTGGCTGGGGCTGCACCTCATCTACCTGCGCTTTCATAAACATGGGTTCGTGTGGGGCAAGCGTGCCACTGGCCTGCTCATGGTGCTGTTGGGGCTGCAGGTCGTCTTTCAGCTCTGGCGGTATGGCGCCCATGAAACCGGCGGCGAATGGGAGAACGCCGTCATGGGCTTCGGCGGCGGTATTATCGGCTGGACGCTGACGGTCGGCCTGACCAAGGTTTTCGGCCACGTCGGCCGGTATGTGGTGCTGGTGGCCGCCCTGCTGGTGGGCCTCGTACTCAATACGGAGATCACCTTCGGCGGCGTGGTCAACTGGTTGAAAGAGCGGTTGTTCGACGGAGCCCGCAGCGCCAAGGATGCCGCGGGCGACTTCTACAGCCTGGTCACGACCCGCCCGCAGGGCAAGGCGGGGGACGCAGAACCGGTCGCCGCCCAGCCTGCGGTGGCCCGGCGGCGGGCAGCCACCGAAGCGCTGAACACCTTCGACGAGACTCCCAGGGAGGCCGAGCCCCCGGTCATCCGTCTTTCCCCGGAACCCCGGATTGAACCGGCGAAAGCCGCACACAAGGCGGAGGCCGATGGATCGACGCACACCAGCCCCGAAGGGGGACCGGTTGAGAGCGGGCGCAGGCCCGAGCCGGCCACGCTTCCCCATACCGATGAAGTGACGGGACTCTCCGCCAAGGCATCCCGCTCGGTACAGGCGACCACCGACCGGCAGAAGGGCGAGGAGATCCCACCGGCAAGGCTGGTGCCGGGGACGGGCGGTCAGTTGAATATCGACCCGAAGCGGCTGGGCGATTCGTACAAGCTCCCGTCGATCCAGATGCTGCCCAAACCGGCCATGAAGGTCGGCGTCAGCCGCCAGGATCACCTGGAACGGGCTGAGTTGTTGGAGAAGACCCTCCACACCTTCGGCGTGGAAGCCAGGGTGGTGGAGATCAGCCCCGGCCCGGCGGTCACCCGGTACGAACTGCAGCCGGGTGAAGGGGTCCGGGTGAACAAGTTCACCGCCCTGGCCGATGATCTGGCGCTGGCGCTGGCGGCCGAGGATATCCGCATTGAGGCACCGATCCCGGGCAAGGCAGCCGTCGGCATTGAAGTCCCCAACAAGGAGCGGCTGGCGGTCCCGCTGCGAGAGGTCATGGAGACCGCGGCCTTCCAGAGCGGTGCTTCCAAGCTGACAGTGGCGTTCGGCAAAGATAACGCCGGCAATCCGGTGGTGGGCGACCTGGGGAAGATGCCCCACCTGCTGATCGCCGGTTCCACCGGTTCGGGCAAGTCGGTCTGCATGAACACGATCATCTCGTCAGTCCTGTTCAAGGCGCGGCCCGATGAAGTGAAAATGCTCATGATTGACCCTAAGATGGTTGAACTCTCCATCTACAACGGCATTCCCCATTTGATGGCGCCGGTCATCATCGACGTGAAGAAGGCCGCCGGCTATCTGAAGGGCGCCGTAAAGGAGATGGAGAACCGCTACGAGCTGTTCGCCGCGGCCGGTGTCCGGAACATCCAGCAGTACAACCAGATGGTGCAGAATGACCCGGGGCCCGACAAGGAGCATCCGCTCAAGCCTTTGCCCTATGTGGTGATCTTCATCGACGAGCTGGCCGACATGATGATGGTGGCGCCGGTGGACGTCGAAGATGCGATCTGCCGGTTGGCGCAGATGGCCCGTGCGTGCGGCATGCATCTGGTCATCGCTACACAGTCGCCGCGGGTGGATGTCATCACCGGTCTGATCAAGGCCAACATTCCCTCCCGCATTGCGTTCGCCGTCTCGTCACAGGTCGACTCGCGAGTCATCATGGATTACGCAGGTGCCGAGCGGCTGCTGGGGCGGGGCGATATGCTCTACCATCCGTCCGGGTTGGCCAAGGCGATCCGGGCGCAGGGCGCTTTCATCGGCGAGAAAGAGGTCGAGGAACTGGTCAAGTACGTCGCCCAGCAGGCCAAACCGGTCTTCACCGCCGAAGAGGTGGCGGTGGAGGTCGGCAGCGGCAAGGCGAAGGGCGGTGCCGCTCCAGCGGCCGAAGGCGAGCCTCCCTCGGCAGCCGATGCCATCTTCCCGCAGGCTGTGCGGGTGGTGGTGGAGCATGGGCAGGCTTCGGTCTCCATCCTGCAGCGCCGACTGCGGTGCAACTACAACAAGGCCGCCCGGTTGATCGACATGATGGAGGAGAAGGGCTACATCGGCCCGCACCAGGGCTCCAAGCCCAGGGAGGTGCTGCTCTCGCTGCCCCAGTGGCAGGAGATCTTTGGCGACACCGCCATGGACGAGGTGGACATGTCCGGGGAATAAACAGAAGGTCGCCCGCAGGGGCGACCTTTTCGTTCAACTGAGCTGGTATGTCCCCAGCAATACCTGGGGCGAATTTGGATTGGGCGTGTTCTGACTGCGATCGTCCACCGCAATCAGAATACCGTCGTAGCGATTCAGGGGCAGCGGTTCGGTCGATTCGAACTTAAAATTGTCGCCCCAGACCCTCGTGCAGTGGCCCAGCGGCAGCCGTGACCCGGATCGATGCTGAATGAGCCAGACCCGGTAGGCGTTGAAGGGGCGGTCGGTGGAACGCTCCCTGCCTAGTGAGGCAGGGCTGGGCAGGCCACGCAGCGTGATGGTGAGGCTGTTGTCCACCGGGTGCAGTTGGGCGCTGCCTGTGGCCCTGGGCGCCATGGGATGGCGGCTGGTGAGCGGTACACTGATGGGCTGCGTCAACCGGGTAACCGGGGTGGCCGGCTCAGGGTAAAGCCGGAAGCCGATCTCTGCTTCAGGTGGGGGCTCCGGCTCTGCCGGGGCGGGCTGCGGCGGGACAGAGGGATGCCTCTCTTCGGCGTCCGGACTGGCACCGGCGAGCGGGGCGGCCTCAGGCGCCGATGAGCACACCAGGGCTGACTCCAGGTCGTGCCAGGGCAGCGGCTCCGGGGCGGGTTCCAACATGGCTGGTTCGAAGGCAATTTCCGGGGCTGGCTCCACGGTGGACTCTGCCGAGAAACCGACCGGTGGCAACTCCGGCTGGATCTCAGAGGCGGGGGATTCCCTGTCGGTCGCCCCGCCCAGCCAGACCAGTTCACCTTCCAGTACCCGCCGGTAGCCGGCGGCGCTGCCGCCGAAGGGCTCTGCGGTCACCCGCATGGCACAGGCCTGCTTCAGCGGTAGTCCATCGACCGTGACGGTCTGGCTGCAGTTGGCCTGGCCGGCCGGACCGGCGTTAAAGGCGCCCAGGCTGACCGGCATCCCCTCGGTCACGAGCCAGCTTTCGTAGTAGAAACTGTCACCTGCCAAACGGCTGGTCAAGGTGCGGCCATTCTCGACCAGAACGTGGACGCGGCAGGTCTCTGTGTCGCCTGTGATCAGGCCGTAACCGACGACAGGCCTGGCAGGGTCGAGGCGGAAGGCCCGGGCCGACTCGTCCGTTTCAGTGAGGACGGCCACAGCGACCCCGGGACCGGGCAGCAAGTTCACGTGGTTCCCTCCGTTTCGCAGGTGTGGGTTCGCTATCATCCCATGGGTATGACAAGCCGGGTGAAAACTTGCAGGGGACTTCGTGGGAGTCTCCCGCGGCGCTGGGGGACGACGCGGGAGTACCCTCCGCCGTCGGGCCTGTGCTGCCACGGGCGCCTGATCTTCGGAGCCCGCGGAGCCGGTCTCCGAAGGGCGCCC
>JBLNEM010000459.1:0-2531 GCA_050262655.1 Mycobacterium leprae
TACCCTCCGCTCCCGCATCGATGAACTGCTCACCTTCTTCGACCTGACCGAGAAGCGCAACGTGATCGGCAAGCAGCTCTCCCGCGGCATGCAGCAGAAGCTGGCCATCGCCTGCTCCCTGCTGCACGACCCCGAGATTCTGCTGTTGGATGAGCCCACCCTGGGTCTGGACGTGGCTGCCGCCCGCATGGTGAAGGAGCGGGTGCAGCAGCTATCACGGGAGCGGGGCCTCACCGTGGTCCTCACCACTCATCAGATGGACGTCGCGCAGGAACTCTGCCAGCGCATCGGGATCATCACCCGGGGGCAACTGCGGGTGCTGGATGAGACGGCGAACCTGCTCTCCATGTTCACTCGCCAGGAGTACGAGTTCAAGGCGGCAGGGGCGGTGCCCGAGGCGGAACTGAGCCGGTACGGCGCGTTCACCCCGGTGGAGGCCAACGGTTCGACCACCTTCCGCCTCTTGCTGCCGGACAGTCAGGCCCTGTACGGGGTGATGAACTGCCTGCAGCGGGCCGGTACGCAGATCCTGCACGTGAACAAGTTGGAGGCAAACCTGGAGGAGGTCTTCCTGCAGGTGACCCAGGGGGATCAGCCGCCGGCGCTCCCGGCAGAACCGCTGCAGGGGGTGGAAGCCAGTGCGTAAGTACGCCATGCTCCTGGTCGAAGAGACCCGGCGCTCCTTCATCCTCTGGAAGCGGTACTGGATGGAGCAGGTCTCCGTGGCCCTCACGGTCTTTGCTGTCTTTTTCATGATGGTTCTGCTCGGCGGCGCAATGGCGGGCGGCAACGTCTCCAACGGCGACAAGGCCTCGGCTTTGGTGGGGATGCTGATGTGGCAGCTCGCCATGGGGAGCCTCTCCCTGATGGGCTGGTCCTTTTCGAACGAGGCCGCAACGGGCACCCTGGAGCACATTTATCTGAGTCCCATGAGCGTGGGCGCTGTCTTCATCTCCCGATCGGTGGCCGATTTCCTGACCAATGTGATTACGATGGTTGCGGCCGGCGGACTCGGCATGCTGGTCACCGGCATTCGGCTGCACCTGCCGCTCGCTCCGATGGTGGTGATCCTACCCCTTGCGGTTGCCAGTACATATGGCTTTGGCTTCATGCTGGCGGCCCTGACCCTCACGGTGAAGAAGACGCAGGCGCTCATGCAGCTGCTCCAGTTCTTCTTCATGTTCTTCTGCGGCATGGCCGTGCCGCTGGAGCACATGCATTGGAGCATCCGCTTCTTCGGCCAACTGCTGCCCATGACCGCCGGGGTCACCGCCATGCGGCGCATCACGATCGACGGCGCCTCCCTGGGCGATGTCAGCGGCCTCATTCTGCAGATCATCGTGACTGCAATCGTATGGCTGGCGGCAGGTCTGGCGGTCTACCGCATCGCCGACCGGCGGGCCCGGTTGAAGGGCAGTATCGGACAGTACTAAAGGAGTGAAAGCGGTGCAGACCTGGGAAAAAACGTTCAGCATAGCGCCCGGCAGCAGCGTCAACATCGACCAGCATCGTGGCAAAATCGAGGTCACCGGCTGGGAGCAGCCTGAGATCAAAGTGATCGCCACCACCCAGGACGAGGAGCCGATCGACGAACGGCTCGAGGTGGCGGTGCGGGAGCGCAGCTTGATCCTGGAGGTCAGGCGGCGGGCTCGCTCGTTCTTCGGCCTGTTCCGCCCTGCAGAGCCGCCCATTGATCTGGTGATCAACCTGCCGGTGGGGACCGCCTGCGTCATCGACACCGGGGCCGGCCCGGTCAGCGTAACCGGCACCAGGGCCGCCCTGAAGATTGACAGCGGCAGCGGCGACGTGGTGGTGGCGGATGTGGCCTCCTGCCACGTGGACACCGGCTCGGGCGACGTGGAGGTTCAGGGCGTGGCGGGCGCCGCCGATATCGACACCGGCAGCGGGGCGGTGCTCGTGCGCCAGGTCGGCGGCAGCGCCAGCGTGGACACCGGCTCCGGCGACGTCACGATCAGCCAGGTGTCCGGCGGCCTCAAGGTGGACACGGGATCCGGCGACGTGACCATGGCCGATGTGGAGGGCAACGTGGAGGTCGACACCGGCTCGGGCGCCATCGCCCTGGCCCGGGTCAAGGGCCCCAAGCTTCACCTCGATACCGGCAACGGCGCGATCCGGGGCGGCAACCTGGCCGTCGATTCGCTTCACGTCGACACCGGCTCGGGCAGTGTAGACCTGGAGCTGGTGGCGATCAACCTGCAGGGCCGCTACCTGGTCGACACGGGCTCCGGCGAGGTCACCCTCACCCTACCCGCCGATGCGGGCCTCACCCTCGAACTGGACACAAACTCGGGCCGCATCCAGCACGATGGATTGGCGGTCGAGGTCACCCACATGGAGCGGGGCGAACTGGCGGGCACCCTGAACGGTGGGGGCGCTCGGCTGAAGGTGGACACCGGGAGCGGGGATATTCGCTTGGTCACTGCCCGGGGAACTACGCGGGAGTAACCTCCGCCGGCGGGCCTGTGCTGCCACGGGCGCCTTATCTTCGGAGCCCGCGGAGCCGGTCTCCG
>JBLNEM010000460.1:0-3928 GCA_050262655.1 Mycobacterium leprae
GAGGGATCACCCGTTCCCATACCGAACACGGCAGTTAAGCCTCTCAGGGCCGATGGTACTACGCTTCGAGCGTGGGAGAGTAGGTCGCTGCCCTGAACCTTTACGAAAAGACCGCTGCGAATTGTCGCAGCGGTCTTTTTGCGTACACTACCGGATCACGGGCTCCCACTGGCCGGAGGCTGCGGCGCGCTCCCAGGCGTCCAGCACGCCCTGCACCGCCAGACCCTGGGCGAAGGGGGAGAGCCGGTCTCTGCGGCCTTCTCGGATCGCTCCGTAAAGCAACTCGGGCACAGTCGCCCCATCCTGATCCTGCACGGTCAGGGGCGACGGCATCTCGCCAGTCTTGCCACCCATCAGGTTCGACCAGTGGCGCAACATGAGCGTTCCCGCGGTCCCGTATGCGGTCAGGTCCACCGATTCCTGGCGGGCCACCCCACACAGCACATTCACCGTTACATGGACGCCGCTCGCCAGTTCGAGCATACCGAAGGCGCCCGTTTCGCATGCCTCCGGATCGGCGGGATACTCCATCTCGGCCCGCACCCGGGTCACGGGGCCGAAGTTCCGCAGGACCACGTCAAACAGGTGGGGGCCCACCTCGCGGACTGGCCCGCCCTGCTCCCGCTTGCCGATAAAGTTGTTCTGGGTCTTGCTCTGCCAGCCACGGGGCCACTGCGGGAAAACCATGTGCAGTTCCACCCGACGGAGATCGCCCAGGTATCCGCTCCGCACCAGTTTGCCAAACTCTACGATCGAAGGGTCATAAGGCAAGGGCAGGTGGACGTGGCTAACCAGCCCGGCCGCTTCAACCTTGGCCGTCATGTCGGCCGCCTGCGCCAACGTCAACGCCAGGGGCTTCTCGCTCATGATGTGCTTGCCGGCGGCGATCACATCGAGGGCGATGGGATGGTGCCAGCGAGGGGGCGTCCCGACATAGACCAGGTCCACCTGATCACCTTGAAGCATCTGCTTGTAGTCCGTCGACCAGGCGATTCCGCCCAACTCCTGCGCTGTTTGCCGGGCCAGTGCTTCGTTGGCATCGCAGACGAAGAGAACCGGGGTACGCGGGTCCTGGTGGAAGCGCCGTGCCACCCGACCGCCAATGGCGCCCAGGCCAATGATTCCCACTCGAACAGGCTGCATCTGTTGCATCATCCCTTCGCGTAACGCTCGTGCTCTTTAGACGCTGAAAAGCGCGGGGCGGGGCCGGAAGACAGGGAACTGTTAGAAAGCCCAGCCGGTAACTTCTAGATTGCCCAGCGCCCTGCCTGAATGATATAGTTGTATAGACATCCTTACCACTGGACCACGAACCGGAGGGAGGAGACTAGTGACCGTGGGATACGTGAATAAGAATGGTCCCGTTCCGATTTATTACCAGATCAGATCCCAGATCCTTGAGGCCATAGAGAAGGGCCAGCTGAAGCCGGGCGATCGGGTGCCCTCGGAACGAGAACTGACCGAGCGTTACGGGGTCAGTCGAATGACGGTTCGGCAGGCCCTGGTGGAGCTTGAATCGCAAGGGCATCTGCAGCGTGTCCAGGGAACCGGCACCTTTGTAAACACGCCCAAGGTGGAGCAGCCGCTTTATTCGCTGACCAGCTTCACCGAGGACATGCAGCGGCGGGGCCTGGTGCCGGGCAGTCAACTGCTAAGTGCACAGGAGGTCGCCGCTGGGCGACGGGCGCAGCAGGCATTGGCGATTGGCGAGAACGAGCCAGTAGCCCGGGTGGAGCGCCTGCGCCTGGGTGACGGGAAACCCATGGCGATCGAGGTCTCACACATTCCAGCCGCCCTGGTGCCCGGGTTGTTGAACGAGGACTTATCCGGATCGCTTTATAAGCTCCTCCGGGAACGCTATGGGTTGATGCTCCGGCAGGCAACGCAGTCCCTGGAGGCGGTAGCCGCTCGTCCCCATGAGGCCAAGCTCCTGGGCGTTCGGGAAGGCACCCCTTTGCTGATGCTGGAGCGCGTCGTTCATAATGAGCACGGGCGACCCATTGAGTTTGCCCAGTCTTTCTACCGGGGAGACCGCTACCGGTTCATGGTTTCGTTGCTCGGCAGCGCCACCACAGGTGCCTGAGACACAGGGATCCGTACCGTTCGTGAAAAGGTTCACGCCATCTAATCTTGTCGTTGAAGCAGGAGTTTCGTTACGGAACGCCAATTACTATCGGCAGTGAAGTGGTATAGACATCTGGACGAGCAGACAGCCGGTCTTATTCATGGGGTATTTTCGCTCGCCCGAGTCTGCCTACTTCCCATCCCCTACCCGCAAGGAGGAGTTCACATGACTCGCGAAGAGGCAATCGCACAGCAGCTGATCGAACGGCTCGGTGGCCGGGACAATGTGGTTTCCGTCGAGTGCTGCATGACTCGTCTGCGTGTCAACCCGCGCAACCCTGGCGCCATCGACCAGGCTTCGCTCAAGAAGGTTGAAGGCGTAAAGGGCGTCGTACAGACTGGCAACCAGATTCAGGTGATCTTTGGTCCAGGTTTGGCCCAGAAGGTCTCGGATGCTTTTGCCACCGTAACGGGCCTGAAAGTCGGGGATGCTTCCAATGCACCGGCCGACGCCGGCAGCGGGAAGACCGGTGGCAAGGAA
The DNA here is from genome assembly GCA_050262655.1 of Mycobacterium leprae. Classification (GTDB taxonomy): domain Bacteria; phylum Bacillota; class Sulfobacillia; order Symbiobacteriales; family Symbiobacteriaceae; genus DASXVX01. The sequence goes on from JBLNEM010000460.1 coordinate 2,606, forward strand.
CTCCTGCGCAAGATCTCCAGCGTCTTCGTGCCGTTGCTCCCGGCCATTATCGGCGCCGGCATGATCATCGCCATCAGCAACGTGCTGCAGAAGGCCAACTTGATTACGCCGACCACGACCGTCGCCGGCTATAATGTGGTCGCACTGCTGGGCGTCCTGGGCAGCACCATCATGGGCTTCCTCTCCATCCTGGTCGGTATGAACGCCTCCAAGGAGTGGGGCGGCCCTGCCTCCATCGGTGCCGTCGCCGGTGCCATTCTGATCGCTCCGACTCTGCCCTCGCTGTCGATGATCTCCGGCCGTGGCGGCCTGATCGGCGCCCTGATCGCCGGTGCTTTTATGGGCTGGATGTACAAGCGGCTGACCAGGGTGATGCCGGATGCGATCAACATCATCGTCACTCCGCTGATCACCATGCTGATCGGTGGCCTCGTGGTCCTCTTCGTGATGCAGCCGATCGGCTACTATATCTCCACCTGGATCACCGAGTTCACCCGGTGGCTGCTGGCCGTTGGCGGCCCGGTGGCCGGCTTCTTCCTGGGCGGTCTCTTCCTGCCGCTGGTCATGCTGGGCGTGCATCAGGGCCTGACCCCGATTCACATGGAACTGATCAAGCAGACCGGCTCGACTCCGCTGCTGCCGATTCTCGCCATGGCCGGTGCCGGCCAGGTCGGTGCGGCCCTCGCCGTCTACTTCAAGTCCAAGAATAAGGAACTGAAGACGATCATTCTGGCCGCTCTGCCCGTTGGCATCCTCGGTATCGGCGAGCCGCTGATCTACGGCGTGACCCTGCCGCTGTTCCGGCCGTTTATCGGCGCCTGTATCGGTGCAGCGTTCGGCGGTGCCTTCATCGGTGCGGTCCATGTCGGTGCTCTGGCCATGGGTGTCTCCGGCGTTCTGCTGGCCCTGTTGGTCAACACGCCGCTGCTCTACCTGGTGGGCGTCCTGATCTCCTATATCGCCGGCTTTATCGCCACCTGGCTGCTGGGCTTCGACGAGTCCAAGGCTTCGGAGGCCCAGTCCTTCAGCTTCGGCGACTAGTCTTTGTGCGTGGCTGCGGGGCCAGGGTATTAGCGCCCTGGTCCCGTTTTTTCATCCTGGGAGGTATAGCTCATGGCGAACTGGGGCGTATCCGTTTTCCTGGGCACGCCGGACGTGGCAGACCGCCTTTCCGGCTACCTGGCCGATGTGGCACATCACGGTGGCACGCAGATTTTTACGTCGCTCCACATTCCGGAGGTGCCGCTGGCCGATGCGGTGGCGCAGCTGGCTGACCTGACCCGGCAGGCTGCGGCCCATGGTTTGCAGGTGGTCGCTGATATC
>JBLNEM010000461.1:0-4784 GCA_050262655.1 Mycobacterium leprae
CTTTGCGCTGCTGATCCTGGTGGCGTGGCACCGGCCGGTGGCCGCAGCCGGTGGCGTCATGGCCATGACCATCGGCGATGCGCTTGCTTCCGTGGTGGGGACTCGCTGGGGACACCACCGCTACACGATTCCCGGCGGCGGGCAGAAGAGCCTGGAGGGTTCGCTGGCCATGCTGTTCGGCACCGTGGTTGCGGCGTTGGTCAGCTTCCTCCTGGTGCCCGAAGGGCTGCCCTTGCTGCCCCGCAGCGCGCTGCTGGGACTCGCTTTCCTGACCGCGGTAGTCGCCACCTGCGCCGAAGCCTTTGGCGTGAAAGGCCGGGACAACCTCTGGGTGCCACTGTCGGCCGGGGCGGTTCTGTACGGTGGGCTCTCTTTGGCGCCTCACTGGCTGGCCAGCCTTGGAACAGGCGCGACGCTGGCGACGGCGATCGGCATTCTGGCCTGGTTGAAAGGATCGCTCAGCCCCAGCGGGGTGCTGGGCGCCATCATCACCGGCACGCTGCTCTTCGGCCTGGGTGGCTGGGCCGGCGGACTTTCGCTGGTGGGTTTTTTCCTCTCCTCCAGCGTGCTGTCGCACCTGTTCCGGAGCCGCAAGCGTACGGCGGAAGAGGAGTACGCCAAGACCGGTACCCGAGACCTGGGCCAGGCGCTCGCCAATGGCGGCGTCGCAGCCCTTCTGGCCGTGCCGCTCGCGGCAACCGGTGACCTGCGCTATCTGGGCGCCCTGGTCGGGAGCCTGGCGGCGGCCAACGCCGATACCTGGGCGACAGAGCTGGGCGTGCTCTCCCGGCGGCCGCCCCGGCTGATCACGAACCTGCAGGTGGTGGAGGCCGGCGCCTCCGGAGCCATCTCCGTTGCCGGAACCCTGGCAGCGGCAGGCGGAGCCGCCTTCGTGGCACTGGCGGCCGCAGCCGCCAACCCGGCGCTGCTGCGTTCCGTCCTCGGGATCGCCCTTGGCGGTCTGTTGGGGGCGATGGTGGACAGCCTGCTGGGCGCCACCATCCAGAGCCAGTACTGGTGCCCGCAGTGTCAGAAGGCGACCGAGCGCCATATCCACCGCTGCGGCACCGAGACCCGGCTGTACCGGGGACTCCCCTGGATGGGGAACGATCTCGTCAACCTGATCACCACCGTGGTGGGCGCCGTGGTAGGCTTCCTGCTGGTCCGGTAGGCCTTGTTTCAACCGATCCGGTAGGGCACATATGCAGACGAAATTACCTCCCTGTGTTATTGACAGGGAGGTAAATTTTTTCAGCTTCTGGGAAAGCGGGAAGTTCCTGTTTCCCGGCGAAGAAGAGGAATCGGAAAGGAGGGATGGGCTGTGAAACGTACAACTCAAGCAGCAGTAGCTATCGCACTCGTATCATTCATACTTGTTCCGGAACTCGGCGGCTGTGCCGCCGTAAAGCCGCCCATTCCCCAAGTGAGCACCAGTAAGCAAAATGAGACGCCTGCCCCAGCATCGCAGGCGCCGGTCGCCAACCAGACCCCTGCTCCGGCCCCCGTAGTGCCACAGCGCCCCGCCTGGGTCACCCCCATTACCGACGCGAACTTTCAGGACGTGGTCAACAAGTATCACCCCAACGAATTGGGCAAGGTGCTCGTGTTGGAATACCACGACTTCAAGGATACCGACGAACGCTGGGCCCGTTCCTGGAGCAGCTTCCGCAAGGATCTGGAGACGCTCTACAGCAAGGGCTTCCGGGCCGTCAACCTCTCCGACTATCTGAACAATAGCATGCCGCTGCCGGCTGGCACCTCACCGGTGATCTTCACCTTTGACGATTCCTTCGCCAATCAGCTGAAGCTGGTGAAGGGGCCGGACGGGCAGTGGCAGGCAGACCCGAAGAGCGCAGTCGGGATCATGCTGCAGTTCAAGAAGGAGCACCCCGATTTCGGCGCCGCCGGCACGTTCTACTGCAACTTCACCCCGGTGCCCTTCCGGGAGCCGGACAACTGGAAAGAGAAGATCCAGTTCCTGATCGACAACGGCTTTGAGATCGGCAACCACACGCAGTACCACGAAGATCTTTCCACCCTGACCGATGCACAGACCCAGAAGACGCTGGCCACGCAGGTGAAGCTGATGCAGCAGGCGCTGCCGAAGTACGACGGCGACACCCTTGCACTGCCTTTCGGCATCTGGCCGAAGAACCACCAGCTCGCGATTCAGGGCCAGTACGACGGGATCAGTTACAGCCACAAGGCGGTGCTGCTGGTCGGCGCCGATCCCACATACGCCCCGCTGGACAAGCGCCTCGACCTGATGGCCATGACCCGTGTGCAGGCCATCGACTCGGAGTTCGCCCGCTGGTATCCCTACCTGGACAAATACCGGTTCATCAGCGACGGCGACCCGGACTCGGTCACCATTCCGGACGACATGCAGTCCTACCTGAAACCGGGCGACCTGGGCGGCAAGACGCTCCGCACCTATAAGTCTCAAGGGTAGCCCGTTCCCGCCGGCAGGATTCATCTCCGCCCGGCGGGAATCCTTTTTACCGACAGGTAGCCTAGGAGGGTGTGCCAATGCGGGTCGCACTGGTTCAAATGGATATTCGATTGGGGGCCCCGGCCGAGAACCGGGCCCATGCGGCCGATCTGGTGCGGCAGGCGGCGGCGGGGGCCGACCTGGTGATGCTCCCGGAGATGTGGAGCACCGGCTACGCCTTGCCGGATCTGGCCGACAACCTGGCCGACCGGGACGGCGAGCCCACCGGCCGCTTCCTTTCGGCGCTGGCAGCCGAGTGCGGCGTCTATCTGGCCGGATCGGTAGCCGACCAGCGGGGCGGGAAGGTCTACAATTCCGCCACCGTCTATGGCCCTGGCGGCGCCCGCCTTGCGGAGTACAGCAAGGTACACCTGGTGCCCATGATGGAAGAGGAACGGTACCTGACGGCCGGAGAGCGGGCCGTGGTGGCCGATCTGGGCGGGGTGAAGGCCGGCCTGGCGATCTGCTATGACCTGCGCTTTCCGGAACTGCACCGGAGCATGGCCCTGGCCGGGGCCGAACTGCTGCTGATTCCGGCCGAGTGGCCCGTCCAGCGGCTCCACCACTGGCGGACCCTGCTGATGGCCCGGGCGATCGAGAACCAGTGCTACGTGCTGGGCTGCAACCGGGTCGGCCGGGACAACGCCAACCAGTTCCCCGGCCACTCCCTGGTGGTCGACCCCTGGGGCGAGATCCTGGCCGAGGGGGGAGAGGGCGAGTCTATTCTCTATGCCGAGATTGACCTGGGGAAGGTGGCGGAGATCCGTGCCCGTGTGCCCGTCTTCCGGGACCGGCGCCCCGACTGCTACCGGCTGTAAGTTGGCAAACCCGCAGCACCTCCCGAGGAGGCACTGCGGGTTTCGTCTTAGTTGACGGGAATCTTGGTGTGGATGTAACCGTTCATGTCCACGCCGTACTTGCGCACCAGCTCATCCAGCAGCAGGAAGTGGTAGCCCTGCTGCCGCCAGGTGCTGATCACCGTCGGCAGCGCCTGGTCGGTCTGCTTGCAGGAGTCGCTGGCATGCATCAGCACGATGGCGCCGGGGTGGATCAGCCTGGTGGAGCGGGTGATGATGGTCTGCACCCCGGGGTTCTTCCAATCGAGGGAGTCCACCGACCAGATCACCGTGGCATACCCCAGGTCCTTGGCCGCCTGCACCGACTCCTTGTTGAAGGCGCCGTTCGGTGGCCGGATATAGGTGGGGGCCCGCCCGGTCATCTGCTCCAGAATGGCGTTGGCCTTACTGATGTTGCGGGCAGCGCCTTCCCGCCCCAGGGTATTGAGGTCCACATGCTCCTGGCCGTGGCTCTCGATCTCGTGCCCATCAGCCTTGATGCGCTGCACCAGTTCGGGATGCTGTTTGGCCCACGGCCCGGAGAGGAAGAAGGTCGCCCGGATCTGCTCCTGCTTCAGCACATCCAGCACCTTGGGCGCCATCACCGTGCCCCAGGAGATATCAAAGGTGAGGGCAATGACTTTCTCGTTCGTCTGAGCGGCGTAGATCGGCCGCAGATTGGGCTGCAGGGTCGCCGATGCCGCACTGACCGCGGCCGTCTCCTCGTTTTCCACCACCGCAGGGTTGACCTGCTGGCCCGTCCAGATGCCGAGGGCCACCACCGCAAAGGCGGCCACCAGCCAGGCCAGCCGCCGGTTCACCGTCAGGACATACATGTCGTCACTCCCTCTGCTTGGATACACTTCACCAGCATGGTATGAGGGGTGCGGCCTGTCCCATGACGGACTAGCGCCAGAGACTGGTGCTTGCGGGGGGAGCGGGCGGTCGAATTACCATCGGTTGCGACGGGGAAACTGCCCAAACAACAGCCGGTATGTAGCGAGGCCAGAAACGAGCGCCGCAAGTAGGACCGTCAAAAGCGTCAGCCCTCCTGGCCAGGCCCACCAATGGGTCGCTGCCATCCGCACCATCCAGCCGGCCAGCAGCATGGCGGCAGTGACTGTCCCAGACTTCACGAACGATGCCCCTGCCTTCACTGATACCACCCCACTTCATGCAAGCGCAGACTCATGGCGCTTTAGTATTCCTTGGGCCTTGACGGCTGCAGTTGTTCGATCAGGAAGTCCATCTCCTCCGAGGTCATGGTGACCGGCTGTATCCCTGGGTCACGGCGCAAGTTGATTGCCTCGAGTAGGTTGGGTTCTGTTATGAGTGCCTTCAAGTCGTCGAGTTCGGTGGCCGAAACGTGGACAATGCAAAGTGTGAAGTCTTCCAGACTAAGAACCAGTTCGTCATTCTGCCACAGTTCGAAATGCCACAGCCGGAGACCGGGGGAG
>JBLNEM010000462.1:0-3441 GCA_050262655.1 Mycobacterium leprae
TTCAAGGGGGGCACCTGGGTCGGCAGCCTGAACGCCGATGAGACCCGGCTGATGATGATGCTTCGGGGTGAATTCCGGCGGGCCTCCATGGGCCTCACCGACCCCCTTGAACCCGAACGGCGGATTGTCTTCCGGCTGGGTCCCCGTACCGCACCCAAGGTAACCGTGGACCGCCAGGGGAAGCAGGTGACCGCTCATTTCCGCATTTTCATGGATGGCGACATGATGAGCGTGCAATCCCAGAACGATTACACCCGCCCTGCACTGAAAGAAAAGCTGGAGGTTGCGGTAGAGCAAGAACTGGAGCAACGCATGGCCGTGGTGCTGAACAAGACGCTGAACCAGTGGGCGGTCGACGTCTTTCGGATCGATGACCGGCTGAAGGCCACGGTCCGAACCTGGGGCGAGTGGGAGTCGTTGGACTGGGGCCGCAGCGTGGCGCAAACCCGGTATACCGTGGACGTCAGTTTTCGCATGCGGCGGTTCGGTTTGCAGACCCAGCCCTCGCAGCCAAGGGAGTGATGTGACGTGACGCTGTTGCTGGTCATTGCACTGTCGACCTGGGGTTTCATTTACACGGGCAGCCTCTGCCTGGCGGTATGGAAGTGCGGCAACAAGCGAGGCGGCGTGGGAACGGGCATTCTGGCTGTCATGACACTGGTGGTGCCGATTGCGGCGCACTACCTTGCACGGCTGATGTAGCGAGAGACGAGCCGGGGGCACCGATGCCCCCGGCTCTCTGCTTTACTCCTGCCGCATCGCCTCGGCGGGACTGCGGTGTGCGACCCGCCGGGCGGGCCCGGCGGCAGCTGCCAGGGCCAGCAGCAGGGATATACCCAGGCCTGCCGCCATCAACTGCCACGGCAGCCGCAGCCATCCCTTGGGCAGATCGAGGCCCATCAACGCACCGGACCCCAGTGTGGTACCCCCGATGATGCCGACCAGGCCGCCGACCAGCCCCAGCAGGCATGCCTCCACCAGCACCACGCTGTGCACCTGCCGTGGCGTGGCGCCCACCGACCGCAGCAGGGCGAATTCCCGCCTGCGCTCGTTGACGCTGCTGGCCATGGTATTCAGCAGGGACATGGCGGCCACCGCACCCATCACCAACCCTACGGCCAACACGAGGAAGAGCCGCTGGTAGGTCTGTGCCCTGAATTCGGCCATGGCCTGTTCATAATCGCTGTACTTGGCATTCTTGTACTCCTCGCCGGTGAGCAACTGCCGGATCTGCGTCCGCACGGCGTCCATCTGGCCCGGGGCGACCGAGGCATAGAGGTTCTGCAAGTCGCCAGGGCTGCCCGGCAGCGGCTGGGCGACAATCGCCCCGATCGAAGGTTGCAGGTCGGTTTTATAGATGGCCCGCACCCTAAAGGTCCGCGGTTCAGGCCATTTGACGGCCGTCAGCGCCGCCTTCTGGTTCACGTTCAGGGTGATCTGATCGCCGACCTTCAGCCGCAGGCCGTCTGCGATCTCGGTCGACAGGGCCAGCCCGGTTTCGTCGAACCCGGTCAGGGTACCCCCGACCAATCGGATGGCGCCAATCTGGGCCAGGCTGGCCGGGTCGGCCGGATAGACATGCAGGAACTCCCAGTAATCCGGCATGTTCGGCGGCCTGATGCCGAGGCTGTTCTGCTCGGCCTGCAGCTCCGCCATCTTGGCCGCGTAGGCGGGGCTCAGCCGGCTGTGGTCAAACTCCATCAGAAGGGTATGCTCGGAATCGCCCACCGGTACGACCTTCGTGACACCCGGAATCTGCGCCACCTGCTCCGCCAGCGTCGCAGGCATGCGCCCGGGGTATATGTAGGGTCGCACGGCCACATCGGTTGGGTGCTGAATGCGCACATCGTCGGCCCAGCGGCCCATCAGCGTCACACTGAAGGTGCCCACTGCCACCACCAGGATCAGCCCCAGGGCGGTGGCCCCAACAGTCAGCCCGGACCGCCGCCGGTGGCGCAGCAGCGCCCGCACTGCGAGCGTGCCCGCCTGTCGGTTGCGCCAGGGGTAGGTAAAGACCGGCAGCAAAAGGGGCAGCAGCCGGGGAATGCCTAGCAGCAGACCCAGCCCGATGGCCAGCCCGCCGAGAGCGCCAGTAAGGACACGCAGGAGGCCGTCCGCTATCCGATCCGGCACCCATGGCGTCGCAGCCACCGCGATGGCACCCGCTGCGGCCAGCAGCAGGCCGAAGAGGCCACCCTGCCTGGCCTCCTGCACCTGCCCGGCCAGGTCGGGGCGCAGCGCTTCCAGGGGTGTCGTCTTGCCAGCGATCTGCGCCACCCGCCAGGCGGAGAACAGGGTGAGCAGGATACCGGCGATGCCCACTTCGACCAACGGAGCCCAGGGGATGACCACCGGCCCCGGCTGCACGCCCAGGATGATGGCCGCTTCCCGGGCCGAGAGCAGCGCTGCGCCCAGACCGAGGCTCACGCCCAGCACGGAGCCAACGGCGCCCAGGAGTAGCCCTTCTACCAGCAGCAGGAGCCGGACCTGCGCCGGGGTTGCCCCAATGGTGCGCAGCAGGGCCAACTCACGGCGCCGCTCCGTCAGGGCAATTCGGAAGGAGGCGCTGAGCAGGAAGGCAGCGGCTAGCATGGCGGCGATGCCGAGACCGTAGCCGAGGGGGCGGATCGATTCGATGTTCATCCGCAGGGTGCTATACTGCGGGGCCATCGCCTGGTCCAGCGCAAGCTGCAGGGAGCGGCCCAGCACCAGCAGGGCGGCCAGGAGCGCCGTGCCCAGCAGGATGCTGACGATGCCGGTCAGGGAGCGAACACGGCGGCTGGCGATGAAGCGCCAGGCTAGCTTAAGCATGGGTCGCCACCCCTTCTGCCTCAAGCGTCTCCAACTGCTCCAGCTTTGCGAGAATCGCCGCCGCCGTTTCGGCCGCCGACTGCGGTTGTGCCGGACGACGCCATTCGTCGGCGACCTGCCCGTCCCGCAGGAAGAGGAGGCGGTCGTCGTAAGCCGCAGCCCGGGGATCGTGGGTCACCAATAGGACGGTCTGGCCCAGATCGGTAGCCGAGCGCCGAATCAGCGACATCACTTCGGCGCTGGTCCTGGAGTCGAGGTTTCCGGTGGGCTCGTCGGCCAGGAGCAACGCCGGCTCCGTGACCAGCGCCCGAGCAACGGCCACCCGCTGCTGCTCGCCACCGGAGAGTTCGGCCGGCAGGTGCTGCGCCCGGTCGTCCAAGCCCACCAGCCGCAGCGCCCGGTGACTCCGTTCGGTCACCTCGGCTGTGCGGATGCCGGCCAGGGTGAGCGGCAGGCCCACGTTCTCCACAGCGGTCAGGACGGGTACCAGGTTGAAGGACTGAAAGACAAAGCCAATCCGGCTGCGACGCAGCACGGTGCGCTCCACTTCCGAGAGGCTGCCCAGGTTCTGCCCCGCCAGCATGATGCTGCCATCGGTCGGGGCATCGAGCCCGCCGAGGAGCTGGAGCA
>JBLNEM010000463.1:0-19025 GCA_050262655.1 Mycobacterium leprae
CCCCCTTCTGCGGGGGTTGCTGCCATTTAATCAACTACACACAAAACGCGACCGGGACAGACGCCCGGTCGCTTCCCTGTTTCGTTTAGGCTCCAGCCAGTCCGGCCTGACGGCGCATTTCGGCCGCACGGTCGGTCCGCTCCCAGGGCAGGTCCACATCGGTCCGGCCGAAATGGCCGTACGAGGCGGTCTGACGGAAGATCGGCCGGCGCAGGTCCAGATCGCGAATAATCGCCGCCGGACGCAGATCGAAGTTCTTGTTCACCAGCTCGGCGATCTGTTCGTCGGAAACGACACCCGTGCCGTCGGTCGTGACGAAAATCGACACCGGGCGGGCGACACCGATAGCGTAAGCCAGTTCAATTTCACACTGGCTGGCCAGGCCGGCGGCCACCACATTCTTGGCGACCCAACGGGCTGCGTATGCCGCTGACCGGTCAACCTTTGTGGGATCCTTGCCCGAGAATGCGCCGCCGCCATGGCGGGCATATCCGCCGTAGGTGTCGACGATGATCTTGCGGCCGGTGAGGCCGGTATCGCCCTGCGGACCGCCAATGACAAAGCGGCCGGTGGGGTTCACGAAATACTTGGTCCGGTCGTCCAGCAGGTTCGCGGCCACGGTATCGTGGATGACGTGATCGATGATGTCCTTGCGGATCTGCTCCTGGGTGACATCCGGGTCGTGCTGAGTAGAGACGACCACGGTGTCGATCCGGACTGGCTTGCCGTCCTCGTACTCCACCGTCACCTGGGTCTTCCCGTCCGGACGGAGGTAAGGCAGCGTGCCGTTCTTGCGAACCGTTGCCAGCCGCCGGGAGAGCCGGTGCGCCAGGGAGATCGGGGCAGGCATCAGTTCCGGGGTGTCGTCGCAGGCAAAGCCGAACATCATGCCCTGGTCGCCGGCGCCCACTTCCAGCCCCTTCTCATGTACCGTGCCGCGGGCCTCAAGCGCCACGTCAACACCCATGGCAATATCGGTGCTCTGCGGGTCGATCGCCGTGACGACGCCGCAGGTGGTGCCGTCAAACCCGTACTTGGCCCGTGTATAGCCTATGTCCAGGACCGTTTGGCGGACCAGATTGGGGATGTCTACGTACGCGTTGGTGGTAATCTCGCCGGCCACGACAACGAGGCCGGTCGTGAGCAGCGATTCACAGGCAACGCGGGCATAAGGATCAGCAGCCAGCATGGCATCCAGAACTGCATCCGAGATCTGGTCGGCCATCTTGTCAGGATGTCCTTCCGTTACGGACTCCGACGTAAAGACATAGCGGCCTCGACGAACGGTCATTTCTCCTGCCTCCTTGGATCCTAACTCTATGGTGTGGCGCAGCACACAAAAATACCCTCTTCAGAACGAAGAGGGTTAGCAACAATGCATCTCTTCGCTCTTATCTCCCGGCATCGCCGGCTGGAGTTGGCACCTTCCCTCGCAAGCGAAGAGGTTGCCGAAGCGTCATAGGGCCAGTCCCTCAGCTTCTCTCGATAAGAGTTACGGGTGTAGCGTACCACTGCCACTATTTCATGTCAAGCACTCTGCCAGGGCTTGCTATTTCACCTGGCCGGGGTCGATCACGGCGAACTTGATCGTCGCCTCCGCCTTCAATTCCTCGCCGACAAAGGCCTTGCCGTGGGCAATCCCAATGCCCCGCTTCATCCCCACAATCTCCAGTTCCAACCGCAACTGATCCCCCGGCAGCACCGGCTTCTTGAACTTCGCCTCGTCGATGCCGGCGAAAACCGGCACCTTGCCCGCGTACTCCGGCTCCGACATCAGGCCCGCTGCTACGGTCTGCGCCATGGCCTCAATGATCAGGACCCCGGGGAAGATGGGGTTGCCGGGGTAATGCCCCTGAAACACCGGCTCATTCAGGGAAATGTTCTTCAACCCCACCACCCGCTTGCCCGGGTCGACCTCGAGAATCCGGTCGATCATCAACATGGGCTGGCGGTGCGGGATAATCTGCATGATCTGCTTGGCGTCCAGCATACTCGATTCCTCCTGATCTTATGGTCTGGTTCTATATACTGGTATTATTCGCCGCCGATTCGCCATTCCCTTGTGCCCACGCGGCTTGACCGCCCCCGTTCGGCGAGTTACTATGATACCGTACGGGGTATACGAATGTGGGAACAGCGGAGGTGTTTGCGTGATCAGCGTGACTACAGCGGCGGCCGAGGAGGTAGCTCGGCGCCTCGAGGGCAAGAGCGCTACCCTGGGCCTGCGCATTTACGTCCGCGGTTATGGCTGAGGCGGTCCCAGCCTGGGACTGGCTCTGGAAGAGCCTCAAGCAGACGATGTGACGGTCATGGAGCAGGGCGCCCGGGTCTACCTGGCGCGGCAGGTGGCGGAGTGGTTCGACGGCGCCGAGCTGGATTGGGAAACCGATGCCTTCGGCGGCGGCTTTACCTTTAATCATCCCTCAATCAGCGCCTGTTAATGAAATGAAAGAAGCCCCTCCCCGGTCGGGGAGGGGCTTCTGCTATACCCTACATGATCTTGCGCAGCACCACCAGGTGGTCATCCTGCATCTGGAAGTGCTCCAGCGCCATGCCGGTGCCAAGGGCCACACAGGAGACGGGATCTTCAGCCAGATAGGCCGGCACACCCGTATGCGCCGTGATCACCTTGTCCAGACCATGCAACATGGAACCACCGCCGGTCATGATAACGCCCTTCTCGATAATGTCGGCCGCCAACTCGGGGGGAGTGGCCTCCAATACGGACCGGATTGTGTCGCAAATGGCCGTAACGGACTCCGCCAGGGCCTCCCGCGTCTCGGCGCTGGTCACCACAACGTTCTTGGGCAGTCCGGCCATGAGGTCGCGGCCGCGCACTTCCATGCTCTCGTTGCGGCTGTCACACCCGGCGCTGCCAACCGTAATCTTGATCTCCTCACCGGTGCGCTCACCAATCAGGAGGTTATGCTTCATCTTCACGTAGCGCACCAGCGCTTCGTCAAACTTGTCGCCGCCCACCCGGATCGATGCACTCCGGACAATGCCGCCCAGGCTGAGCACCGCAATATCCGTCGTGCCGCCGCCAATGTCCACCACCATGTGGCCTGCAGCCGCCGTGATGTCCAGGCCGGCGCCCAGCGCTGCCGCCAGCGGCTCTTCGATGAGCGAAGCCTGCCGAGCGCCTGCTTCCATGGCCGCCTCAATCACGGCCCGCTTCTCCACCGTGGTGACGCCTGCCGGTACGCAGACCATGACCCGCGGCTTGTTGAACAGCCGAGACCCGGATGCCTTCTTGATGAAATCCTTCAGCATGGCCTCCGTGACGTCATAGTCCGCGATGACACCCTCACGCAGCGGACGGGTAGCAATGATATTACCCGGCGTGCGACCCAGCATCCGACGGGCTTCCGTGCCGATGGCAAGGACCTTCTTCGTATCACGATCCATTGCAACCACCGAGGGCTCGCGCAGCACGATGCCCTTGCCCTTGATATAGATCAGAACGGTAGCGGTGCCAAGGTCAATGCCAATGTCGTTTGCCCAGCCGAACACTGTATCGACGCCTCCCATTTAGAAGCCAAAGTCGCTGCTAAAGACGTTGTAATGCTTTCGTCTGGATTCGACACAGTGTCGACAATACCTCCGCTTTCCCAGCGAATTGGTCATTTTTCTAGGTATTTCTGCCTGGTCGCAGCCCCCCCTCGTATGTGGCGCTCGGCCTTGTTGAACTCCAGGACCTGTTTCACCTTGGCTGCCAGCTCCGGGTTCACCCTGGGAAGGCGTTCTGTGACATCTTTGTGGACCGTGCTCTTTGATACACCAAAGAGCAGGGCTGTCTCCCGAACGGTGTCCTTGGTCCTGAAGATGTGGTTGCTCACATCCAAGACGCGCTTCCAAATGTAGTCCTGCACCGCTGGGCCCCCCTCGAACGTCAGGTTGTTAGATGTATATGGGGAGGGGACCCAAACATGACGGGCATGCCAAAGGCATGCCCGTCATCGCGGCGCGTTACTGTGCAAAGTAGGTTCCCGGGTCTACAGGCTCGTCGTTCAGACGAACCTCGAAGTGCAGGTATGGCTCACGGATGCTCTTGATCGGGGCCTGGTCGCTCACCTGCCCCAGAGGCTGCCCGGTCGAGACGATCTGGCCGCTGGATACCTGCAGCGCTTTGACGCCCACATACTGCGTCACCAGACCACCACCATGGTTAATGCTGATGACGGGCCCCATAAAGGGATCCCGCTCAACGTTGACCTTGCCGCCGGCGGCTGCAACCACCAACTCGCCGGGATTGGCCGCATAATCGACGCCCGGGTACAACCGCCAATCGCCATAGATCGCCGATAACCCAAAGCCGTATTTCGTGACCTCACGGTACTCCTTCTGGCCCAGGGGCCGTTCCAGATGCGTCGGGGCGATCGCGGCCACCGGCTGCTGACCGGCGGCGCCGTCCACGCTGCTGTCCGGCGACTCGCCCGCCTTGGCCGGTTCGACGGCCGATGACCGTCCCGCAACGTGCAGCTCACCCGGAGCACGGTTGCTGGGGAAATACTTCTGGTAAACCACCAGTGAACAGAGCAGCAATACAAGCACTGCCAGAGCAAACAGGGTTGGCCGTTTTTCGCGCCTTACATGAATGAGCCACGGTTTGGGCAGTCCGCGTGTCGGCTTCAAACCGAACCACCTCCGCCCCTATCCTGCCCATTATTGGTCAACCCCATACCCATGTAATGGAAACGTCCTATTCGGTGAAGAGCGGCTCGATCGTGATGCCCTGGTAGTAGTGCGTCAGGATCTCCTTGTAGCTCTTGCCGGCCCGAGCCATGCCGTCGGCGCCATACTGGCTCATGCCGACCCCATGCCCGTACCCGGTGGTCGTGATCACCACTTTGCCCTGCTCGACCTTCACCGTGAACGCCGTCGACCGCAGCCCCAGCTTCTCCCGGAACTCACGGCCCGAAAGCGTAATGCCTGCCACCTTCACCGTCTTGGCCCGGTCGCTGGCAGTACGGCTGGTCACCTCTACCGGTGCCCGACCAGCCTGCACCGCGCCCGCGACGGCCGCCACGGCCACGGTATTGCTGATCCCGTTCAGGCGGGCGGCTAGCTGCTCCGGCGTGAACTGGACCGTCTGCTTCAACCCGGGGGCGTTGGCGCCCCAGTGGTCATCCGCCGGCTTCAGATAGGGCAATGCGTGGGCGAAGTAATCCTCTGCCGCCTCGGTGGTGGTGCCGGAGACCGAGTGGTACAGCGGGTCGATCAACTCGCCGCCGTAGCGCAGCACCAGACCTTCCGTCGCCGCCTGCACCTCATCCAGGCGATGCCACAGACTCGACGCCGCAAAGAACCCCCACTTGTCGACGGCTTCCTCCTCGCTGATATAGGCCTGTCCGGTCTTCGGATCGGCGCAGATGTCCGCTTCCAGGTTGTCCGGACAGCCGCCCTTCATGCTGCCGGCGAACCGGCGCATCCGATGCACGGCGTAGGTGCGGGCCACTATGAACTGCGCCTTCAGCGCCTCCGTGGCAAAACTGGAGGGCATTTCGGCCGCCACAACACCCTTCAGGTACTCGCCCAGCGGCAGGCTCTCCACCGTTTGCGTGGCCGGGAAGTAGACCTTGATCGGCAGGCTGTCGGCTCCCTCCACGGCCACCGGGTGCGTGACCGGCTGGGCCGAGAGTCGCCCCATCACCGTCGGCAACACCAGCATCACCACGACCAGAAACACGAACCCAAAAAGCAGGTGTCGCCGCATCTGTAGCCGCATCTGTCTTCCTCCCGGGCGAGGCGCCGGATAACTGATGACACATAACTCTATGGGGCAAGCTCCCGCCGTATTACATAAGGAAACAGGAGAAACATAAGAAAACGGGGTCTCCCCCGTTTTCATGAGTCGAGCCGCAGTGCCGGCCAGGCGATCGACAAGCGCGTGCGCCCGCCGGTCATTCGTCTTGCTTCCACCTGTACATTTACACCGTACGGGCTGGATGGCAACCTGGCGCTCCGCCCTGCCACGATCGCATCCGATGGCCCGCTCCAGGCCTGACGCTCAGTGGCATCGACCGCATCCAGTGCCTTCCGTATCAGGGCGGTCAGATCAGACGCGCTCGACGCGGCCTCCATTTGCACGGTCACGGCCCGGTCGCTCCCCCGCTTCAGTGCCTCGCCTACCAGCGCCTGCGCCCGCTCCCACTGTCGGCACTGCAGACCAGTCAACACCCAGCGAATCCCTATGTATTCCTGACCCGCCTGGTTGTATTGGCGCAGCTCACGAATTTCGGCCGGTACCGCTGCCCCGGTCCACCCCAGTAGCCGATACAGTTCCGCGCGGTCCGGTTGAGTTTGGACCGCCGCCCACCCCGTGATCGTGACGCTCTCCGCCGTCGCCCCGGTGGCTTTCAGCGCCAATTCCAGGTTCGCCACTGCGGGAGCGCCGTCCGTGGTGGCGGAGACCGTATTCTCCTGAATGGCAAAGCCCGCGTACATCAGCACAGCCATTACGCTCAGCAGAAACCATAACTGCTTCATTCCGGCACCTCCTGCCCTCCATTCTTGACCACCACGACACCTGTCAAACCGCTTTCCGGAGCGGGAACTCCCGATCTCCCCTGCCTTCCCGAGCTTGTGACAAGTTTCGCAATAGGCCCGATGACCTAGTTACCATTTTCGCAAGGCAGGAGTTGAACCCACAACCATAGTAGTCCTAAGGGACTATACAAGGTGGTGATCTACGGTGGACCTGAGCCCGGTTCTCGTCAGTATAGCCGCAGCCGGCGTCGCCGTAGGTGCCGCCGGTCCCTGGCGCAGCCGCAAATGGTGGCGGCTCCTCAATCAGGAGATCCGCACCCAGACCTCGATCGCCCTGACCAAAGAGGGAATCCAAAGGGAGGCAAACCGTTTGTTCCCCTTGTCGCCCGAAGAATTGGCGCAAGCACTGGCTCAGCAGAATTACGTGCTGGACCATCTGGCCGTGATGCGGCTCTGGACCTACCTGCGGCAGGGCAAACCGATCGGCCTGCGCGGGGAGCCCGGCATCGGCAAGTCCCAGTTGGCCGAGGTCTTTGCCCGGGCTATGGGCTACGACTTCATCGATCTGGAGTGCCACAGTCACCTGGAAGCTGAAGAGATCGGCGTCTCCTGGAATGGCTTCAAGCAGATCGTGGACGCCCAGTCGCATGACGCCACCGAAGCCAAGCCAAACGTTTACACTTTGGAGTATCTGAATCGGACACCTCTGCTGGAAAGCCTGCTCACCGACCGGCCGACGGTTGTAAGGGTGGACGAAGTCGATAAGCTGAACGAACATACCACGAATTTCTTCCTGCGCTACCTGGACAAGCAGGAACTGGTTGTCCACAATCTGGACCAACCGGGCCAGAAGAAGGTCCTCAAGGCCAAGGCTCCGCTCTATATCTTCCTCACGTCCAACGAGTACAAGCGGCTGGATACCGCCTTCATCCGCCGGACAGTATGGCTGGACCTCCAGTTCCCCTCGGAACAGACCCTGGCCACCATCATCGCCGGGAGCTTGCATGCACCCGCCACGTTTGCTACCCGCGTTGCACGGTTGATCATCCAGCTCCGGCAGCTCAACATGGCCAAGAAGCCGGCCATCGCCGAAGCGATCGAATTCGGTCGGGCCCTGCTCGATGTCAGCGACGGGAATCTCACCCCCGATGCGATCGACCTGACCATCGGCTTCCTGGCCAAGTATCCCGAGGATGAGGCCATCGTGAAGGAGGCGCTGCATCAGTGGTACAACGGCTTCGGCAAACACTGGTAGTGCGGCTCGTACTCCGGTTTCGTGCGTGGCTGCTGCACTGCTGCCAGTTATGGTTGGCCTGGCTTGTACGTTGGGCGCTCCGCCCGCTGACCGTCTTCCAGCGGATGGTGCTGCTGTCGATCAGGCCCCGCAATCCGAACAACCTGTTCCTGGTTCCAAACGAAGCATCAGACGAGGTCAGGGAGGCTCCCGCCCCCCCAGCCGCGGAGCCAGTGGTCGATGGCCAGGGCGTGCTGCTGTGGCGCCGGAAGGAAGCGAAGGCGCCTGCTACCCTCGACACGGTCTCGTTCTCCCTATGGCGTGGTGAGCAGGCGGAAAAAGCGGAAACGGCCCAGTCGGCCGCCGTACAGGTTAACCGGCAGTTTGCGTTCGAGGAGTTGCTGGCCACCCAACTGGATCGGCTGACAAAGCATGAGATCGAACAACTGGACACATTGATTGAGCGCCTGACCACCCGCTGGCTCGATGTCGAGGAGACCTATGAGGACGTCCCTCGCCGCAATCGCCTGGCCGTCGGTGAGACCCTGCGGTACAATATCCCGCGGTACGGCGGGCGCATCCTCCAACTGCGTCATGCCACCCGGGAACTGCCGGTGCCAAGAATGGCAAAACCCGCCCGCATCCTGCTGATCGGCGACGTCTCCCACTCGATGATCCGCTACATGATGGTGCCGCTCTACTTCATGCACAAGCTGAACTTCCGCTTCACCATCGACAGCTACGTGTTCAGCCAGAAGGCGACCCACGTATCGCCCTTCCTGAACGGAGCAGGCACCTTCGAGGAGAAGAGCCGCCGCCTGGTGGCAGGGGCTCACTCCTGGAATGCCGGCACCCGCTTCGGTTCCGCCCTCGAGGAGATCGCTAAAACGGCAATGGTGGACGAGAACACCTACGTGGTCATCGCAACCGATGGCAAGGTCTCGCTCAAGGGAGCCGAAGGCGACAAAATCCGCAAGCATCTGACAAGCCTCCGGCGCAAGGCGAAATCCGTCCTGTTCCTGACGCCAACCGCCGAGTTTGCGGGCAATGGCAAAGCGGCCCCCCATACGGTAGGCCGCTTCCAAACCGGCTTCGACGTGATCCCGATCTTCGAGGCCAGTCCATCCCTCTGGTACGGCGTACTCGGCGAATACGCCGACCGCATCTATCTGGTCCGCACCGTGCGCGACCTGGTCAACCTCACCGACGACCTCGTCCGCTCCTCCTACGCCATGTAAAGAAGAGGCTCAGAAGCGAAACCGCTTCTGAGCCTCAGTTGTCTATGTATCCCTCTTAATCAGCCCGGGATAGCCCCGGCACCAGATAGCCACCCAGTCCGCTCACCCCGGCAACGAGCCCGCCGACCCCGATGATCCAGTGCACAGGCACCCGCTGGGCCAACCCCGCCGTCAGCAGAAGTGCGACCGGGGAGGCCATCAACGCCATGGCACGGCGAATGGCGAAGACCCGCCCCTGCATCGACTGCGGCACACGGGTCTGGAAGATGCCGGTGGAAGAGATGTTGGCCACAGCCATGCCGACACCGATCAGGAACAGGCTGCTCATCGCCATGGGCAGGTTCCGGGAGGCTGCGAACAGAGCCACACAACCGCCAATGGTCACGATTCCCCAGATCACGCCCTGCCCACGGCGAATCCGGTTGCCGAAACGGCTGGCCAGGGTAGAACCCGCCAGTGCGCCCATCGGCAGTGCGATCACCATCGTACCGTACCCCCCGGCGCCAAGCCCAAGCCGCCTGGTGGCCATAAAGGGCAGCAGCGGCCCCATGGGAACCAGGGCGAAGTTGACCAGAGCCGCGAAGAGGAGCATGAAAAAGAGCATCGGCTCCCCCTGCCGCAGGTAGCGGAAGCCGCCCCCCATATCGCGCCAGATCGACTCCTTGCGCCCGCCTTCGGCACCGGTGGCAGGGTTCTCAGCCGCAGCGGGCCGGGGAATCACCACCCAGAGCAACGTGAGCGCCGCCAGGAAGAAAGAGATCGAGTTCAGCGTCACTGCAGCGCCGGGCCCCAAGGCCGCCACCACAACGCCTCCTGCAATGGGTGCGATGATCTGAGCAGAGGAAGAAGCCATCTGAGTCAAGCCGTTGGCCCGGTTCAACAGCGACGCCGGCACCAGCAGGGATACCGAGGCTTCGAGCGCCGGCCCGTGGAAGACGCCGACGGAGACCATCAGCACTGTCGCCACCAGCACCCAGACCAGGTTCAGCCTACCCGACGCCATCGCCCAGGCCACCACGCCGGTGATAACACCCCGGATCGTGTCCACCGACATGAGCAGCCGCTTCCGATCGACCCGGTCCGCCACGGCGCCCGCCAGCGGCGCCAGCAGAATGCCCGGCAAAAAGCCGGCCAACTGCACCAGCACCGCCGCCGAGGCCGAGCCCAGCACCTGCATGATCCACCAGTTCATGGCGACGCCCTCCAGACCGTCCCCCTGCATAGAGACAGCCTGACCGCCCCACGTGATCATGAAATCCCGCTGCCGCCAGATCGACTCTTTCTGCTCGTCTCCGTTTGCCGCAACGAGCTCAGCCATTATTGCTCGCTCCCTTCTTCGCCCATCAGGAAGGCCCGCAAGGTCCGGGTCAACTGCTCCACACGCTCTTCGTCGATGCGGTACCACTTAACCCCGTCGACCCGCTCCACCCGCACCAGCCGGGTGGCCTCCAGGAGTCGCATGTGCCGCGAGGTAGCTGGCTGGCTCAGCGCCAGTGCCCGCATGAACTCCTGGGTACAAGCCCGCCCCTGATCCCGCATCAGGGCCAGAATCTGTAGCCGGGCCTCGTCAGCCAAGGCGGTCAGCACCGGCAGGAGGCCTCCCGGCCACGCCCCCACGTCCTGGTCTCCCGGCTCTACCGTCGCCGGAAGGGCCGCACCCACGCCGTAGGCGACCTGGATCAGCCCCTCCTCCGCCTCCGCAATGACCGCTACATACGGACCCATAAACGGCGTCGGTACGAAGATGAGCCGCTTGACCGTCGCGGGATCAGCGTTCGGATACTGTACGAACTCCCGCCCGGTAATCCGGCGGAAGACCTCGGCCGGGCCCCCGGCCCCGAAGTGGCGCCGGATGCCGGTACAACTCTGTTCCAGGACCGGCAGGGCCTGCCTCCACCCGACCGACAACTGCTGCCACAGCCGGGTCAGCAGTCCGATCAGAACCGCCTTCAGTTCATCCGGCCGGTTCAGCAGGTCAAGGCCGCGCCCCGTATCCAGCGGGAAGGGGTCGGCAGTACTGGGCGGAATGGTTGCCTCAATCAACTGCCGCAAGAGTTCAGGCTGCGCCAGCAGCACCTCGGGCTGCGTCTCCCTCCTGGCCGGTAGCAGTTGCTCACAGGACTCATCATCAATCGCCCTCACGAAATTCCGCAACACCTCATCCCGCAGCGCCACAGCCGGCGCTACCTTCAGTGCATGGAGGAACTGCTCGGCGTCCGTCTCCACCAGAGCCGAGGTCGGCAGCGCCCCAAAGGCCCGGTTCAGTACGGTGACTGTCAGCCTCAGGTCGGCCTTCTCCGCCGCCGTCAGCTTGCGTGCCAGTTGCTCCACCCGCGGGTCAACGCCCGGAAAGCGAGAGGCCATCGGCACGATAGGGACCAGGGCCAGCAGCGCCGTCAGGGAGGAGAGCCGCGCTTCATAGGTGACCGCCGGCTGAGGCGGGAGAATCGAATAGGAACCCATCTGTTCACCTCTCGATTCGCAAATCCGCATATCCGCATATCCGGATTTTAGAATATCACACGTCCGCAAACTGTGTCAACTGCGGATCATCTTCTGCATCGAAAAAGGGACCGCCCCGAAGGGCGGCCCCCATGCAGTTTAGCGGTTCTCGTCGTTCAGCACACCGGCGGCCTTCAGCCGGGCCACAGCACGCTGTAGCGCTGCCTCCGCCCGAGCCCGGTCAATCTTCGCAGAACGTTCCGCCAGACGAGCTTCAGCCCGCTTGCGGGCTTCCTGCGCCCGGAGCACGTCGATGGTATCGCCGGACTCCGCGGTGTCAGCCAGAACGGTGATCTTGTTGTTGCTCAGTTCCAGAAAGCCGCCGGTAATGGCGACCCGCCGGTCCTGTCCACCCTGCTTGTACCGCAGAACGCCGGTCCGCAAAGCAGCAACCATGGGCGCATGGTTCTTCAAGATGCCCATGGAACCGTCGACAACCGGAACAACCAGAGCGTCAGTGGCGACATCCTTCAGGACCTGCCGCTCCGGTGTGATGATCAGGAGGCTCATCACTTCGCCCGCCATACTACTGTACCTCGGCGAGCAGCTTCTTGCCCTTTTCGGCGGCCTGCTCGATAGTGCCTACCATGAAGAAGGCCTGCTCGGGCAGATCGTCATGCTTACCTTCCAGGATCTCCTTGAAGCCACGCACGGTCTCCTTCACATCGACGAACTCACCAGGCGTGCCGGTGAACTGCTCGGCGACGAAGTTCGGCTGGCCAAGGAAGCGCTGAATCTTACGGGCACGGGCGACTGTCAGCTTGTCGTCGTCGCTCAGTTCGTCCATACCCAGAATGGCGATGATGTCCTGCAGTTCCTTATAGCGCTGCAGCACCTTCTGGACGCCACGGGCTACCTCGTAGTGCTCCCGACCGACAATGTTCGGGTCGAGAATACGGGACGAGGAGTCCAGCGGGTCCACGGCGGGGTAAATGCCCAACTCGGCGATGGCACGGTTCAGAACCGTGGTGGCGTCCAGGTGAGCGAAGGTGGTGGCCGGAGCCGGGTCAGTCAGGTCGTCAGCAGGCACGTAGATGGCCTGAACCGACGTGATCGAGCCCTTCTTCGTCGAGGTGATGCGCTCCTGCAGGTAGCCCATTTCGGTAGCCAGGGTGGGCTGGTAGCCCACGGCGCTGGGCATACGGCCGAGCAGTGCGGACACCTCGGAACCGGCCTGGGTGAAACGGAAGATGTTATCGATGAACAGCAGCACGTCCAGGCCCATCTCATCACGGAAGTACTCCGTCATGGTCAGACCGGACAGGGCCACGCGCATACGGGCCCCGGGCGGCTCGTTCATCTGGCCGAACACCATGGCGACCTTGTCCAGAACGCCGCTTTCCTGCATTTCGGTGTACAGGTCGTTACCCTCACGGGTACGCTCGCCGACGCCGGCGAACACGGAGTAGCCACCGAACTTGTAAGCGATGTTATGGATCAGTTCCTGGATCAGAACGGTCTTGCCTACACCGGCGCCGCCGAACAGACCGATCTTGCCACCCTTGGCGTACGGGCAGAGCAGGTCAACGACCTTGATGCCCGTAACCAGCAGCTGGTTGGCGGGGTTGACGTCGCCAACGCCCGGAACCTCACGGTGAATCGGGAGGCGGGTCGTGGCGTTGACCGGCGCACCGCCGTCAATCACTTCACCCAGCACGTTGAAGATGCGGCCCAGAACAGGTTCGCCAACCGGAACCGAAATCGGGGCGCCAGTATCAACCACGACCTCACCGCGGCGCAGGCCGTCGGTGGAGTCCATTGCTACGGTACGCACGCTGTTGTTGCCCAGGTGCTGAGCCACTTCCAGCGTCAGGTTGATCGTGCCTTTCTCGCCGCCGTTCTGAATAACCAGGGCGTTGTTCAGCGCCGGCAGGTGCCCCTCGGGGAACTCAACGTCAACAACCGCGCCCAGAATCTGAAAGATCTTGCCGGTATTGTTGCTCACTGTTTGAATCGCCCTCCTTAGCAGACGCAGGGCATCACGCCACTGCCGCTATTTGTAAGGTGTTCGTAGAGCTAGCCCTGCAGGGCTGCGGCTCCACCAACGATTTCAGAGATTTCCCGGGTAATACCGGCCTGCCGGGCCCGGTTGTAGGCCAGAGTCAGCCTGGACAGCATGTCCGCCGCATTATCGGTCGCAGCGCCCATGGCCGTCAGCTTGGCGCCATGCTCGGAAGCCTTCGCCTCCAGCAGCGCCTGGTAAAAGAGCGTCTCCACAAACCGCGGCACCAGCGTGTCCAACACCGCTTCCGCACCGGGTACATAAATGTACTCGGTGGTCGGCCCTGCTTCGCCTGCCGGCGCTTCAACGGGCAGCAGTTGAATCTCCTTGGGCCGCTGGGTCACCGGGTTCACGAACTCGGTGAAAACCAACCGGACCTCGTCGACCTCGCCCTTCTTGTACATCTCGACGATCGGCGCGACCATCTGACGGGCAAGGGCAAAGCTCGGATCTTCGCCAAAACCGGAGAAGGAGAGGACCGGCTCGACGCCACGCTTCCGGAAGAAGTCGTGGCCCTTGCGACCAATCGCCACCAGCTTCAGGGGACGCGGGTCAGCCTTGATGGACTGCTGAGCCTTCCGGATGACGTTGACGTTGTAAGAGCCGGCAAGGCCCCGGTCCGCCGAAATCACCACATAAGCCACAGTCACGCCGCCGCTGCGCTTGGCAAGCAACGGATGGTTGGCGCCCGCACCGCCCTGCACCAGGCGAGCCAGCGTCTTGGCCAGCTCCCGGCTATAGGGCCGCGAAGCGAGGACCTTCTCCTGGGAACGACGCAACTTTGCGGCCGCAACCATCTTCATGGCCTTGGTGATCTGCTGCGTCGACTTTACGGCCTTGATACGGCGCAATACAGCCTTCTTGTTTTCAGCCATCTACGCCGCCCCCTTAATGGTTGGCGCGCTGGCTAGAGTAACCCTGCTTGAACGCCGTCACAGCCTCGCGCACCGCGGCTTCCACTTCCTTGAAGTTCTTGGTAGTGGCAATCTGCTGGAGCAGCGGGGCATTGTTGGCCTTCAGGAAGGTGTGCAGCTCCTGCTCGAAACGGCCCACCTCGTCCAAGTCCAGGTCATCCAGGTAGCCCTGGGTTGCGGCGTAAATCGAAGCGACCTGAAGCTCCACCGACATCGGCTGGAACTGCGGCTGCTTCAGCATTTCCGTGGTCCGCTGACCCCGGATAATACGGGCCTGGGTGATCTTGTCCAGGTCAGAACCGAACTGCGCAAACGCAGCCAGCTCACGATACTGGGCCAGGTCCACCTTCAGGGTACCGGCGACAGAGCGCATGGAGCGCACCTGGGCAGAACCACCGACGCGGGAGACCGAGATACCGACGTTAATAGCCGGACGGATACCAGCGTAGAAGAGGTCAGACTCCAGGAAGATCTGGCCGTCGGTAATGGAGATGACGTTGGTCGGAATGTAAGCCGAAACGTCACCGGCCTGAGTCTCAATGATCGGCAGGGCGGTCAGAGAACCGCCGCCGTACTCGTCCGAAAGCTTCGCTGCACGCTCCAGCAGACGGCTGTGGAGGTAGAACACGTCGCCCGGGTAGGCTTCACGGCCAGGCGGACGGCGCATCAGCAGCGACATTTCGCGGTAAGCCACCGCGTGCTTGGACAGGTCATCATAAACGATAAGGGCATGCTGGCCGTTGTCACGGAAGTACTCACCGATGGCAGCGCCGGCATACGGAGCGAGGAAGTTCAGCGGGGCAGGCTCAGAGGCCGTGCCGGAGACCACAATGGTGTAGTCCATGGCGCCGAACTCCTGCAGCTTCTGCACAACACCGGCGATGGTCGAGGCCTTCTGACCAATGCCGACATAAATGCAGGTAACGCCCTGACCCTTCTGGTTGATGATCGTGTCAACGGCGACAGCAGTCTTACCGGTGCCACGGTCACCAATGATCAGCTCGCGCTGACCACGGCCGATCGGGGTCATGGAGTCAATCGCCTTGAGACCGGTCTGGAGCGGCTCCTTGACGGACTTACGGGTGATAACGCCCGTTGCCTTCCGTTCGACCGGGGCGTAGGTGTCCGTAACGATCGGGCCCTTGCCGTCGACCGGCTGACCCAGTGCGTTCACCACACGACCAACCAGGGCCGGGCCAACCGGCACCTCGACCACGCGGCCGGTGCGCTTGACCTCATCGCCTTCCTTGATGCCGGTGAACGGACCGAGAATAATGCAGCCGATGTTGTCCTCTTCCAGGTTGAAGGCCATGCCCATGACGCCGTTCGGGAACTCCAGCAGTTCCGACGCCATGCAGCTCTGCAGGCCGTAAATACGGGCGATGCCGTCACCAACCTGGATGACCCGGCCGACGTTTGCTGTCTCGATATCGGTGGAGAACTTCTCGATTTCCTGCTTGAGAATCGAGGAGATTTCCTCAGGCCGAATGCTCATCCCAGTATCACCCCTGTACTACTCAGCTTTAGCGTGGGTCAGCCGGTCACGCATGCGTTGCAGGCGGGTTCTCACCGAACCATCCATCAGCTCATCGCCTACTCGCACGACCAGGCCGCCGATCAGCTCAGGGGCGACCTGGGTCTGGAATCTTACACGCTTGCCCAGCCGGGCAACCAGCTTGCCCTCGAGGCGCTGGACGGTCTCTTCCGCCAGGGGCACCGCAGAGCGGACTTCCACTTCCACGATTCCCCGGAGTTCGTTGGCCAGATCCATGAAGGCGCGGTACATATTTGGCAGATGGGCCTCGCGGCGCTTCGAAACCACCACGAGCACGAAATTCAGCACCAGTGGGGAGAGCTTACCCGTAAAGAGTTTCTCAACCAGGTCCCGCTTGACCTCAGGCCCAATCAGCACGTCGTCCATCACGGCCTTCAACTGGCGGTTGGAGCCGACGAGACTGACCACCATGCCCAGTTCCCGGTCTACCTGATCGACAAGCCCTTTGTCTTGAGCCAGATCAAAGAGCGCACGGGCATATCGGCGGGCTACAGCCTGACTGAGCATCAGTTCTTCCCTACCTCTGCGACGAAGCTCTCAGCGAGGCGCTGCTGTTCGGCGTTGTCCAGGTTCCGCTCGATCACCTTGCCGGCAACCGCAACGGCCAGGTTGGCCACCTCTTCACGCAGCTCAGCCACAGCCTTCTGCTTCTCGCGCTCAATTGTCTTGGTCGCGTTCTCCAGCATCTCCGTCGCCCGGGCACGTGCGTCGGACTCAATCTGCTCCTTGGTGGCCGTAGCCGCCTGGGTAGCCTTGCGAATGACGTCCTGAGCCGCAGCCTGAGCGTTGGCGATCTGGCTTTCGAAATCCTTACGGAGCCGTTCTGCTTCGGCGCGGTCTTCCTGGGCCTTCTGAATGTCGGCCTGAATGTCGGCTTCTCGCTTGCTGATCGCACCGAGCAGTGGCTTGAACAGGAGATAGTACAAGCCGACGGCGATGATCACAAAGTTAATAGTTGTCCAAATCATGGTCGGGGCGTCGGGAAAAAGGGTAATGGGCTCCGCGCCGCCTTCCGCCAAAGTGAACAGGAAGTTAGGAACCAAAGAATGTTCCCCCCCTCTCTAGTAAAGGGCGACCTGAGGTGACTAGCCCCGGGTCGCCCCTTCTCAGTCACTTATTTGCCAGGCAGCATGAAGATGACCAGCAGACCGATCAGCAGACCATAAATAGCGATGGCTTCCATAAGAGCCAGAGAGATGATCAGCGTACCACGAATGTCGTTAGCAGCCTCAGGCTGGCGCCAAATGGCGTCCATGGCGGAGGCAGTGGCCCGACCCTGAGCGAGAGCAGCACCAATAGCGGAGAGACCGATAGCGAGAGCGGCAGCGATTGCGATCCAACCGGTAGCGTTCACTTAAGCATTCTCCTCCCTTTCTCAACACGTAACCGTTAGGGTAAAAATAGCGGGCGCTGTAGGCCCATTTTAGTCTATCCTCCCGGAGAGTCAGGAAGGTTGCCCTTCCCTGGGGGGGGAGGAAAGCTAAAACTGGTTGACAAGGTTCAGCATGCCTGCCCGCCGTTCAACGCGGTGAGGCCCGCATACCCAGTGAAACTAATCGCCGTGAGCGAGCTGCCCTTCATGGGCAGCGGCATGGTTCAGGTGCTCCACGTGACGCACATGCTCAGCATGCTCCAGGACCTGTCCAATGTAGATAGCCGTCAGCGTGGTAAACACGAGGGCCTGAATGGCACCGAAGAGCAGGCTCAGACCCATGATCGGGACTGGTGCGAAATAGGGCGCCAGGAAGACCACAACCGCCAGCAGCGTCTCCTCGCCAAAGATGTTGCCGAAAAGACGGAGCGAGAGCGAGAACGGGTGAATGAACTCCTCAAGGATGGAAAGCGGGCCCATGTGCAGCAGATGCTTCACCCAGCCCCCTACGCCCAACTCCTTGATCGAAACATACTGAACGTATACTGCCACAATGAGGGCAAGGGCCAGAGTAGTTCCCCAGCGGCCAGTGGGCGCAAAAAGCGACCCCCTGGAACCGGCGGTCGGGATCAGACCACTATAGTTCGAGATAATGATGAACAAGAAGAAGCTACCCAACAGAGGCATAAAGCGCCGGGCGTTCTTCCGGCCGCCAATAAAGGAGGCGTACCAACCCTCAAGGAAGTCGAGGAGCAGTTCCAGGGTCCCCCGCAACTTGGTGGCCTTGCCATTGATCACGGCCCGGTTGATAAAGAGTGCGAGGAGGAGCAGGAGTACTCCGATACCCCATTCGGTGAAAACCACGTTGCTGATCATCAGGTATTTGGACAGCGGTCCTGTAGTCAGAAGCCAGTTGTGCGGCATTTCGATTTCGAAGTCACCGCCGCTGGCCAGGCTGAACAGGAGATTGGTCAATCAAATTTCCCCCCTTTCCTGAGATATACGGTAAGAAGCGAGATTTTAACCGTAACCGTAATCGATAGTGCCGCCGCTGTAATCGCCGCCCCATTCCGCAGCGCCAACGCAAACAGCAGCAACGCCGTGCCATCAATCAGGTACCGGAGGAGAAATACGAAACCGATGTCCGCCAGCGACTCCTTGCGGCGGCGACGATTGACATTCATCCGCCAAAAGAGCAGCCAGTGGTTCACCATCCCCACCAGGGATCCGTACGCAAGCCCCACTACGGCCATTACCATATGACCGCCCCCAGAGTTCTACTCCCGGGGTTTTGGCTGCTTGGGTTTGGTGGATTGGTTCCCGGGCGCTTTACGAACCTGTTCCAAGAGACCTAGGCGCTTGAACAAGCTATTAAAGCCGACGGCCATCCCCAGGAAGATACCCACGATCATGAGCCAGGGGGTGGTTGAGTACCGATTATCCAGCCAGTAGCCAAGACCACCAAAAATCAAGATGGCGGCCAGCAGTGTATAGCCAAAATCGACCGCTGCGAGGTAGTATGGGCTTTTTTCCCTTGTTTTCTTGAACAATGGAGTTCAGCCTCCTCCGCACGGTTCCGGGCGTGATGTTCCAAACGGATTATACTAAAGCAAGACATAAAAGACAAGGAGGAAAGGCCGCAAGGGCGCTAATAGGTGACATTCCATTTTGTTAACCGTTTGATAACCTAAAGGCATTAGGATGGCCGCCCTAGAAGGC
>JBLNEM010000464.1:0-3178 GCA_050262655.1 Mycobacterium leprae
ATTTCCGTCGGGCCGATGGGGTAGGTCCATGAGCGCTCTGCCGGGCGGCCATAGGCGACCTCGACCGGCGCCAGCAGATGCGTTGTAACGTGTGCCACGATGATCGCCTCCAGGAGTGTCACAGTTCCACCCGAGGGGTGGCTACACCTGCTGCCCAATCCGATGCCGGGATGAGCATCGGCGCTGTGCCGCATGCTAGAGGCGGAGGTGCCAGCAAGCATGGCAAGAGATGACCAGAAGGCAGGACGCATCGCCGAACGGAAATCGGCGACAGCGGCCAACACCGATAACCTCGGGCCTGGAACCGCCGGCTACACCACAACCGGAGCCGCCTATCGGGGCAAGGAAGTGGCCGATAACCAGGGGGTGCCAGGGCCGGCTGAACCGGGCTTCCAGGGCAACACCGGACTCGGGTACAACAACGGCAACATGGCCCCCAGCGGCTACGCCCCGGCCAATCCCACCCCGACCCAGGACTGGAGCCAGGGCAGCGACAAAAGCATGGCGAAGGTCCCACAGGGGAGCAAAGCCGACGTGGCTGAGGGCGGGCTGGATGTAGAGGACGCCTTCACCCACCTGGACCGGGCCACGAACAACCGTCTGGCTCGGGAGGCCACCGCCAACCGCCGCCGTGAACCGCACCTGACGGGCCTCGCCTTCCCGACCGACCACCTGCTGCCGCCGGAGGGAAAGGACGAAGCGGATTGGGAGAACGCACCCGAATAGCGCATGCAAGGGTGACCGGGAACAGTCCCGGTCACTTTCGCATCCTTCGCAGGGAAGTGGGGCGTGACTCCCGAAAGAATGGGCGCGTCATACAGCAGTCACACAAAATCATACTGGCGTCACACTCAGGCCGTAAAGTCAGAAGAGTAAAGACGCACAGGAGATGATCTTCATGAAGCTCCGCCGTTTTTCTGGCTTGCATGGGGTGGCTGCGGTCGCCCTGATCGCGGTGCTTGCAGGATGCGCGGGGGTGTCGGCGCCGGTCAGACAGGGGGAGCAACCGGTCTCCCCAGCAGCTCACGTGTCTGGATTGATGGATCTGGCCAGTCCCAACGGGCTTAGCCTGAGCCAACTGACGGAAGGCTTGAAGGAATACCTGAACAGCAGCAGCGGCCCAGTGGCGCAGCGCCTGACCGACCTCTTCGCACACTGGAATCTGCGGGCCGTGCCCGGCTCGAAGCTGGTGTTGGACGCCGACCTGGACGGCGATGGCGTGCAGGAGACCGTTGCGGTCTACCGGGACACCAAGAGTGCGACCGGGGCCGTGGGGAGCCTGTTCGTGATCTCGGGGAAGGACGGTCGATTCCAGGTGGACCGTTCGCCCGAAGAAGTGCTGGTCCCGGCCTTGTATACCGTGGCCGATCTGAACCAGGACGGCCGGCAGGAGATCATCTGGGCATCGACCTCGATCGGCGCCAACACGACGATCTCGCAAATCTACCTCTCCGCCTGGACCGCCGGCAATCTGCAGACACAGCGCAGTGAGATCAACCTGACAAACGTGACGAACGTGGAGGTCCAGGGCAAGGAACTGGTGGTGACCGGCGGCACCAAGGGTGGCTTTGGCGCCGGTGCGGCCCAGCGATCTCAGGTGGTCCGGTACTCCTGGTCGGGCGGTGGCCTGACAACGGCGGATAAGCGGTTCACCCAGTCCGAATACAGCTACCACCGGTTGCAGGACGGCCTGACGGCAGAGGAACTGGGCAACCTCGACGAGGCCGGTCATGCCTATGCTTCCGCCACGGAACCCAACCGTCAGGTGTTGCCACCAGGCGATTCGGTGCCTGACGAGTGGCGCGACAAGCTGGCCGATGCCGTCCGGACGTTCGCCCAACTGCGCATCGCCCTGCTTCAGATCGACAGTCATACGCCGGACGAGTTTGTCCGGAAAGTTTTGGGCGGTTCATGGGGGCGCTACGCAGGCCTGACCAAGTCGGCGCTGGGGGAGAAAGACCGCCTGGGCGTTTGCAGCGCCGCCATTCAGTGGGCAGAGGCCAACCCCGAATTTATTCAGGCACTCAACAGTCCGCGGGGTTATGCCAACCCCCAGTGGAAACCCAAGGACCTCTGCGGTCCGATGCCCGCCTTCTAAATGGCTCGTCCCCCGGGGCACGGCAGTCCGTGCCCCTTGTACCCGCAAAAGGTGGTGTTCGGCGTGAAGCACGTACTGATCGTGGATGATGCCCCCGGCCTCGTCAAAGGGCTGAAACACAGTCTGGAGCAGGAAGGCTATCAGGTCTCCACCGCGGCCGATGGCCTGACCGCCCTTGAGAAGGCCCGGTCTGGCAACTTCGATGCGATCCTGCTGGACCTGATGCTCCCTGAATTGGACGGCCTGACAGTCTGCCGGGAGGTACGCCGACACTCCAGCGTTCCGATCGTCATGTTGACGGCCAAGAGCGATGACCTGGACAAGATCCTCGGCCTGGAGATCGGGGCGGATGATTACATCACCAAGCCGTTCAACACGAAAGAACTGATTGCCCGGCTCCGGGCGCTCTTCCGGCGGATCGACGCCCTACAGCACCCGGAGGAAGAGGAGAGCATCCACGTCGGTCAACTCACGGTGCACCCGCTTTCCCACCGGGTCGAAGCAGCGGGGCGGCCCGTGTTGCTGACAGCCCGGGAGTTTGACCTGCTGGAGACCATGGCCAGGCATCCGGGGGTGATCTACACCCGCCAGCAGTTGCTCGACCTGGTCTGGGGCTACGACTTTGCAGGCGACGACCGGACGGTGGATGCGTTCGTGCGGCGCCTGCGGGAGAAGGTGGAGCCCGACCCGGCGGAACCCCAATTCATCAAGACGATGCGCGGGGTCGGGTACTACTTGGAGGGACGGCGATGAAGAGGCGGCTCTTGCCTGGCCCGCTGCCTCTGGTGTTGCAGTTGACCCTTGCCTTCGCCGTTCTGATCGCCATTGCGCTGGGTGGCGGCGGCGCCTTTCTGACGCAGCGGCTACAGGAACGCCAGTTGGCGACGCGGACCAACGACGCACTCGCCAAGGCACGGACCGCTGCGGCGTTGGTAGGTCAGACCCGTGGCGGCAACAATGGTGCGGCACTCACACAAGTCCTGTTCACGTTTCAGCAGCAGGCCGGGGTACGGCCGATCGTCCTCGACGCCAACGGAATCGTCATCGGCGACAGTTGGACCCCGTCGCCGCTGATGCAGA
>JBLNEM010000465.1:0-11208 GCA_050262655.1 Mycobacterium leprae
TAAAATGAAAGTGTAAAGGCGATGAAAAAACCAGGCCCCCAAGGGCCGGGTTTTGCCATACGCTCCACCCTCGCTCAGCGCATCGGGCCAAAAACGAAGACCACCAGCCGGGCGTCAGGATGGCGAGAACGCACCCCCTTCGCCGGAAAACCACTGCACGAAACCGCCTAGTCCGGGATCCAGCCCGGAGGACTGCATGGGAGACGACGGAATGCTGTCCACACTGGTCAAGGTAACCGACACACAAATGGCCGGCCTTCGGGCGAAAGAGTATACCTACGACCGCCGAACCGTCGCCGGGACACGTTTTTGGCAGGAGATCATCACAGTGCTTCACGTAAAGGGCAAGACATACGGCATCATCCTCCAGATTTCTTATCCCTCGGCCGAACAAGAATACCTTGCTGTCAACCGCCAGATTCGAGATAGTTTCCGCCTTATTCATCCTTAATCGAGTCAGTTGGGCGTCTTGCTGACTAAGGCGTAAAGCCATTTCTATTGACAACTACATCTCAACCTACTAAGTCCACTAATACGGTCGAGTTATCTGACCCATGTTCAGCTCTAGTGCGAATCAACAGGCGGGGTCGCCATGCGGTAAGAGCCATTCAACGTTGAGGCACTATTTAACATATGGTATAATCTTTACAGACCATCTGTCGAGGAACGCCGATGCGTCGTTGGCGCGTGGATGGCCGAGCCCGCTTCCGCAAGGAATGCGGATTCCAGTAGTCAGCCCCCCTGAGAGGAGGATGGATGCATGTCTTGTACATTTGCGTGCTGCCCCCCAGGTGATTGCCAAGTCGTGAAAAAGGCGCCGACTCACCAAGACCTTCAAGCGTGGATTGCCAACGCAAATCAGGCAGGTCGCAAGTGGGGCATGAACCCCGTCACGTTCCTCGCTATTGCCGCCCTTGAGACAGACGGCGATCCAAGCAAGGTTGTCGGCAACTTCGCCTATGGGATCTGCCAAATCAGTACATACATCCTGACGCCCTATAACTGCAGTCACGGCACCAAATACACACTGATTGATTTGGTTGGGAAGGGTCCGACAGTCAAGACAACATCAGAGGCCGTAACGCTGTCTTTCGACGTCCTGGGACAATTCATGATCGCCTTCAATCGATATGCCAACAGTTTCAAATTCACTGCGACGGCGTGGAATGGTACTGGGTGTGGGTCTACCGGACAATACTTGAGAGCATTCGGGGCGTCTTGTGATGGTATCCTGATTCCGCAGAACGTCAGTCTCTACGGAGAGGCAGCGTTCAGGCTGGCATCGAACTATGACGGGTGGTGGATTGACCCCAGCACCGGCAAACCGAATTCCTACTACTTCGCCGACCTGTCTCGTGTGCCACCATCGGGACCGATCTATCCCACAACGGTGTCGGTGACCGCAAAGAAGAAATAGGCGAGATGTAGCGACCACTTCGATCAGTCGGTAGACTGCAGTGAGCCGTCCACGTACTGATAAACTTTCGGTCCGGCTTCGGTATCCACTTGAATTGTCTTTGGCGCAATAGAGACTAGACGCCCGACCAGTGTGAAAGACGAGTTCCACCACAACTGCTGAAACCCCCGGTTTGGCAGAAACATCCACGCCTGGAGTTCTTCCCACTTATTGCCGAAGCGTGTTCCGGCGATGACGATGGGATTAGGCGCTCCAATATCCGCAACCCGTACTCGATAATAGTAACCGGCGTCCGTGATGTCCAGGAGCTTCTTGCCTTCAGCTGACTCAACGATGAGGCTCCGGTAGGCTCCCTCTGAAGAGGTTGTAGCCCCAAGAAGCTGGTCCTGTTTTCCGTCTCCGTCGAAGTCTGCCTTGGCCAACAAGACAAGCGGAATACAATCCCTCGTCGCTACCTGGGCAAAGGTCGACTGGGCCGAGAGGACCAAGAACAGAACCGTCATCAGGTTGATCAGGATACGCACCTACGATCACTCCCGTCCCCGAGGGTGGTACATGCTTAATATGCCCTTCATGCTAAGACCAACCGCCCAGGAGCCACGGGCTGCATTCTACACGGCATTTCGTAGGCGTCATAGAACGAAAAGAGCGGCTACCCCCGGGGTTGGGGGCAGCCGCTTTCCTTTAGCTCAGGTTAGCTCACCGCATCGCACTGAACAGCGTATCCAAATTCGCCAGCTGCTCGCGGGTAAGGTGAACCTCCGCCGCCGCGACAGCATCCGCCACGTGCTCGGGCTTGCTGGCGCCGGAGATGGCTGAGGTGACCGCCGGATTGGCCAGCACCCACGCCATCGCCACTCGGGCCATCGGCAGGCCCCACTCGGCGCACAGGGTGCGGAAGGCCTCGACCTGGTTGTAGTTCCGTTCGGTCATCAAGGCGTGCAGGCGGCTTTCACCGGCTGCGGCCCTGGTACCGGCCGGCGGCTGGGCCCCTTCCCGGTACTTGCCGGTCAGCAGGCCGCGGGCCAGGGGGCTGTATGGCATGATCCCCACGTTCTCCGACAGGCAGTAGGGGATCAGTTCCCGTTCGATGTCACGGACTAGCAGGCTGTACTGCGGCTGCACCGAGATAAACGGCGAAAGGCCCCAGCGCTCGGCGATTCCGTTGGCCTTTGCCACCTGCCAGGCGGCAAAGTTGGAGCAGCCGATGTAGCGCACCTTGCCGTGGCGCACCAGGTCGTCCAGCGCCCGCATGCTCTCCTCCAGCGGGGTCCGGGGGTCGAAGCTGTGTACCTGGTAGAGGTCGATATACTCGGTCTGGAGGCGCCGCAGGGAGTCCTCCACGGCGGCCATGATATGTTTGCGGGACAGCCCTTCGGCGTTGGGATCGGCGCCCATCTGGCCCCGCACTTTGGTGGCCAGTACGATCTGGTGCCGCTTCTCCCGCAGCAGGCGCCCCAGGATCGCTTCCGATTCGCCCTTCTGCTCGTGGTTGCCCGTATCCATGCCCTTGCCATAGATGTTCGCGGTATCGATGAAGTTGATCCCGGCATCCAGGGCTGCGTCCAGCACGCGCCGAGACTGTTCCTCGTCAATCCAGCGACCGAAGGCCATGGTGCCCAGACAGATATGGGTCACCCGGAGGCCCGTCTTGCCCAGATTGCGCAGCTGCATGCCTATCCCCTTCCCTTTCTCTCCCTGGAAACAGCGCCTTCATTCTACCCCGATCAAGCCGGGGCGTGCAAATCGGGCGCTGAGGCATCCGGGGATCACTCGGCCAGCAGCTCCGCTGCGACCTCTTCCAGGCGCATGGTGCGCGCCCTCTCCCGGGCCACTGTGCTCTCTTCCGACGGCAGTTCCGCCGCCAGATCGGCGAACAGCGCCTCGGCCTTGGCTTTGTACTCATCTTCCACGGCCGGATGGTTGAGGACGAAGGCCAGGATGCCCATCGCCAGCTCCGAATGGCCCTCCGCCGCAATGAGTGTGGCCAGGACCACCAGAATATCGAGTGCGCCGAACTCCGACTTCAGCTCCATGGCGCCCTTCAGGCCTTCCTTCAGATAGCGCCAGGCCTGCTGGTTCTCGCCCAGCTTGCAGGCGATTTCGCCCAGGTTGGTCAGGCAGACCACGATGCCCCACGGGTTGCCGGCCTCTTTCATCATGGCGAGCCCCTCGGCATACATCTCCCGGGCCTCCGCGTTCTTCCCCTGCTGGCTCATCACCAGCCCAAGGTTGTTCAGGGCCCTGGCCTTTTCGTAGGTGTGACCGCCATTCCGCTGGAGCAGATTCAGGCTTTCGCGGTAGAGCTGAATCGATTCGTCCAGCTTGCCCACACCGGCGCAGGCGTCCGCCAGGCTGTCCAGTGCGAACGGCAGGTCGGCCTTGACAGAGAGCCGCCGGGCAATGGCCACGCCCTCCCGGGTCAGGGTCTCGGCTTCCGCATAGCTGCCCAGCCGCATGGCCATGAGCCCCTGCCGCGTCAGCAGCCCTCCCAGCAGCGCTTCGCCGGCCTCGCATTCCCGCAGCTGGCGCACCGCCCAACTGAAGGCGGCCATGCCTTCCTTGAAGAGACTGCGGATTTCATGGAAGCGGAAGAAGGGGTCGGCGAGCATGGCGACCGCCTCAAGCTCGGCGTGTTCCACGACCCATACCCAACTGCTGCGGATGTTCTCGACCTCTTCGCCGATCTCTTCCAGCATCGCCTTCTGCCGCTCACCCATCACGGACTGCGCCCGATCCGCCAGGAACCTGGCATACCACATCGCGTGCCGGTGCGCCGCTTCGGCTCCTTCTTCCGGATGGGCTGCCAGCTTTTCGCCGGCATACTGCCGCAGCAGGTCATGGATCTGGTAGCGGGTCGGGGATGTACGGCGGAGCAGCGACTTGTCCATCAAGGCGGAGAGCAGAAGGAGGGACGCGCCCGCCACCGGGCCGGCTGCCTCCCGCCGGAAGCCGCCACGGAAGACCGAGAGCTTGCGAAATGCCCGCTGCTCCTCTTCCGAAAGCAGATCCCAGGAATACTCAAAAGCACCCCGCAGGCTGCGATGCCGCTCGGGTATATCCGGTCGCGACGTGGCCAGGAGATCCATGTTGCTGGCAATGCCCGCGGCAATCTCCTCGCAGCTGAGGACCCGAACCCACGCCGCCGCCAGTTCAATGGCGAGCGGCATGCCCTGCGCCATCCGACAGATCTGGACCACATGGGAGAGCACGACGCTGTCCAGGACGAAGTGGGAGTCCACCGCCCGAGCCCGCTCTGCGAACAGCTGGACGGCCCCGCTGCTCTCCGCGTCCACCCCGTCCGGAGCCGGCAGCCCGAGCCCGGTCAGCTCGACCAGCCACTCTTCCTGCAGGTGGAGCCGCTCACGAGACGTAACGAGGACCCGAACCGCAGAGGATGCCTGGAGAATCTCGCTGATGATCGGTGCACCTTCAATGAGATGTTCGAAGTTGTCCATCACCAGCAAGACCGCTTTGTCCCGCAGGAACTCCAGCAACTGCGTCTTGGGGTCTTCAGCGCCGCGGAAGTGGAAATCCATCGCGTCGGCAATGGTGGAGATGA
Organism: Mycobacterium leprae; assembly: GCA_050262655.1. Taxonomy (GTDB): domain Bacteria; phylum Bacillota; class Sulfobacillia; order Symbiobacteriales; family Symbiobacteriaceae; genus DASXVX01. Next base: position 4,980 of record JBLNEM010000465.1, read on the forward strand.
TAAAGCCCGCTGAATGAACGGGATCCAGGGGGACAAAGAAGACGCCACCCGGGAACTGATCCATCAGCTCGGCTGCGATCTGGAGGGCCAGTCGGGTCTTGCCGACCCCGCCGGGACCGATCAGGGTGACCAGCCGGTGCTCCTGCAGCAGCCGTTTGACGTCGTGAATCTCCTGCTCCCGCCCCACGAAGCTGGTCGCGACCGAGGGCAGATTGTGGTGAATCGTCTCCTTGCCGGCCTGAAGCTGTACCGCCAGCGACACCTGGCCGATGTTGGGACTGATCTGCCAGCCCCCCTCGCCCTTGCGCAGGAGGCCCTTTTCTACCAGATAGGAAAGGCCCTTTCGCCCCCAGGCGGGCAAACCTTCCACCTGGCCGTAAAACCAATCGAGAAACTCCGTGGTGGGTTCCCACTGCAAAACCGAGCGCAGCCAGATGCGCATGCCCTCGTGGGAGAACGGCTCCAACGCCACCGACTCGATGAGGGGCGCCTCCAGATAGTTGCCCTGACGAAGGGCATCGCCGCCCTGGGTGTAGGCCAGTGCCAACTCCGGAATGGAGTGATCGACAAATAGCGCACGCAGCAAGTCGTGGGTCGGCTGATCCAGGTCGTTGATGCCGTCTACCGTGATCAGCAGGCCGGCTTGATCCTTGGCATCCAGCCACTCCTTCACGCCCTGGACGAAGACCTCACTGCCATCCACCAGCGACGGAATGCCTTCCCAGGTCCGCTTCGCTTCGGTCAGGGCGCCGTATGCCCGGGCCTGCAAAGCTCGGTTGCACTTTAGCCCCCATACGGCGTAGCCTCTGAGCCGCGCCGCCTTTCCCACTTCCGCCAGGAAGGCCGTGTGCCCGGCCCCTTTCGGCCCCGAAACGACCAGCAGCCCGCGGCGCGCTTCAGGTAGCTCCTCCAAAAAGTGGTGGAGCGTCAGCAGTCCTTCTTCGCGCTCGACCAGGCGGGTGCCCTCTTCAAACAGCAGTTCATCGGCCGGCGCCAGGTCGCGACAGACCACGCAGCCCCGACCGCTCCGTTTGGCATCATAATGGCGGATGTCCGCCCGCTCGAACAGCGCTTCGGGGGTCTCCGCGTCGTCGGGATAACTCGCCACGCCCATGGACGTGGAGAGGCGAATCGGCGGCTTATCACCGAAGGGCACAGAGCGCACCCCATCCAGCAGGCGCGCCGCCAGCACCTCCGCCTGCGACTTGGTCGTGTGCGGCAGCAGCAGGACAAACTCGTCGCCCCCGTACCGGAACAACAAGTCGGAGTCGCGCACCAGTGAGGCCAGCCGCTGGGCGAACTGAGCCAGTACCTCGTCGCCACGCCGGTGGCCAAACGCGTCGTTGATGCTTTTCAGGTAGTCAAGATCGAGCAGCACCAACGAGAGCGCCAGCTTGTACCGCCTCGCCCGCTGGACCTCTTCACGCAGACGTTCCTGCAGCGTCGCCCGGGAGTAGACTCCGGTTAGCGAATCCCTGAACCGCATCTCTACCGTCATTGAGCATACCCTCTTCAAACGCTCTCTTCCGCAGACCTCACGGCTTCAGCGGCACACCGTTCACCTGAATACCATCCTGGGGCTGGCCGATCTCCAACAGCAGCCAGGGGCCCGCCTGCAATACCTGAACCGGGGGCAGCGTCCCGCCACCAGCCGTGCCGGTCGGAACAGGATTCCCCAGCGAGACCGAGCGAGTGCTGCCAGCGGCAAAGCGTACCAGCGAACCGTCGCCCTTCCATGCCACCAGACCGGCCGGATCATGATTCAGCGGGAGTCCCACGACCCCATCGGGCACTGGGACTGAACGGCCGTCGTCCAGTGGAATCTGACGTCCACCGGCGATGACCCAACGCCCTGCCAACAGCCAGTTGCCGTTCTCCAGCAGATGCGCCCCTTCATAGAGCAGTTCGGGCGCTGAACCGTCCAGCGGCGCCAGGAACAGTGCCTCACGGGCCATGCGATTCTTGCTGAGCTGGTTGGCCGGATCGGCCACCAACTGGACAGCCGTAAACAGGAGGCTGTCGCCTTCAGGGGTCCACTGCGCCCCAGCTACCAGCCAGCCCTCCGGTACGGCGATCCGATTCAGAATGGCCCCCTCGGGGCGGGCCACCACCAGGGCCGAGTAAAACTGCCAGTCGCCCTCGGCGCCGCTGTACCGTGCCCCGGGGCGATTCGGTTCGTTCAGCAGCACGGCAAGGCGCCCATCATGCGACAGCGCCGTTTGCTTCCAGCTATCGGGCATGGCCGAATCCTTGCCGGTGCGCAGATCAACCACACCACGGGATGCCCCGCCGTAGAACGCCGTCCAACCATCCGGACCGATCTGCAGCGCCGGCCCGCCCTCTTTGGACTCCGGCACTGCGGCGTGAATCCGTTTGGGCGTACCGTCTGGCAGGTCGATCCGCCACAGGTCGCCGGTGTTGACCGCCAGAACATGGCGATCCTCCGTCAGCCACGCCTGCAGGTCATCCAGGCCCCAGCCCCGGTAGCTGCCCATGGCGAACCACGGACCGGCCGTCACGCTGCCGTCTGTGACATCCACCAGTTCCGTTCGCAGGACAGACTGAGCGGGCATGTCAAGGGCGCCCGGCTGCGTGGTCGTGGCCCGAAGGAAAAGGACCTGCCGGTCGTCCACCCAACCGACCAATTTGAGCCCGGGGGCGGTGCGATCCGACGCGGTCGGGTTCAGCGCCCAGGCAAGAATCTGCTGTTTTACCGGATGAGCCAGGGTCAGGGCCGCCGCGGCGACCATGGGCTTTCCCAACGGCCCGGCTGGCGTCTCGTAAGTAAAGGCAACCCGAGTGCCGTCGGGTGAAAGCATCAACTGCGGGTAAAACCCCTTGATGGAGACCGGTGGCAGCCGAAACTGCAGCCGGTCCGCCTTCAGTTCGGTCGTCGGCAGTGCGGCCCTGGCCACCTGCTCCGCCGATCCCAATTGCGGCGCGGCCTGCGCCAGGGGCACCGGTCGGGCATCAGCGGAACTCTGGGTTCCACTGCTGGTTGCAGCCAGCTTTGTCCCACCACTGGTACAGCCTGCCAGCAGCAAGACCGCCAGGCAGAGCGCGAGCCGCTTCATGTCTCTCTCCCCCCACTGCCATCGGGAGCCGGAACCAACCCTATGGACCGATTGCTGTCGATGGATGATTCGTACTTGTAGGCTTCTGCATACCGTTGCATACATCCTTCCATTACGGCATAAACTAAACAAGAATCAAAGCAATCCGCCTTCGGTCCCGACCGGCGGATTGCAGCGTCCCGCAACAGGCAGACTGAAAGGAAGAAGGCCGTCCCTGGGCAGGGCCGGCCTTCTATTTCAGCAGTTGTGATGATGCCCGTGGTCGTGGTCGTCGTGGGCGCACGAACCGCCGCCATCCAATCCTTCGGTGGTCAGTTTCAGGGTACCGTTCAAGAAGTCCTGGAGCACCTGCCGGGGTTCACCGGTGGCGCCCAACTGAACCTTGATGCCCATCTGAGCAAACATGCCCTGTGCGTGGGCCGGCATCCCCCAGGCCACCACCTGGTTGACACCGAGTCGGGCCAGGAAAACAGGGGGCGGGCCGCCGGGGCCGTGACCGGGGTTCGGCAGTTCTGCTTCCGTTACTACTTTCTGCTCTTCCACGTCGGCAATCAGGAACTTCTGGCACGCTCCCAGGTGATTGGCTACCTGACCGCTCGTTACCGGAATTGCGATGCGCATGGTGATTGATCTCCCTCCTGCATGCTCTATCCTTGTCTGCTGGTAGACACATCATACAGCGGCCTATTGCCGTGTGGCGTGATTTCCGTCACGCGGGCCGCCGTGGCGACGCAGTGCGCTCCGTCGCGCTCTGCTAAAGAGAGGTGCCTACTCCTATACTTTGTTCTATACTATCTATAGGAGTGTGACAAGCCTATGTCGTCCTTTTCCGGCTTCACCGCTGCAGATTTCGATGCCTTTCTGGCTCCCGGATTCTCTGACCGCATGGAGGCGATCAAGGCCGGCCCACGCCCGAAGCTGGAGGCGCTGGGCGCCGAGCTGGCCCCGCGGGTCAGCAGCCTCCTGGGCCGAGTGGCCTACCCGATCGTGGCCAAACATGCCCGCCGGAAGGTCCATCCGCCAAACGATACCTGGGTGGCCTTCAGTACCAACCCACGCGGCTACAAAATGTTACCGCATTTTGCAGTCGGACTCTGGGCGCACCAGGCGTTTATCGGGGTAGGCGTGATCTACGAGTCACCCCTGCGCAGCCCCTTTGCCCGGAACCTGCTGGCACACCTGCCGGAGATCCGCCAGTCCGTGCCGGACGACGCCCAGTGGCTCGAGGACTATACGAAGCCCTCCGGGATTCCGCAGGGAGCGATGAAGCCCGCAGACTTTGAGCGGATCGCCGACAAACTGCAGAACCTGCGCCACTCCGACTGCTTCGTCAGCCTTTACGACTCGCGTGAAGAGGTGATCGCCCTGGGCCCGGACTTCGCAGACCGGGCCGCGGCCGCGATCGAAGCCCTGATGCCGGTCTACCGGTTGGCAGGGGATTGACAGAAGTACCTTGGCATGCGGACACCTTTGGGGTAGAGTTAACGTAGTTGCGTTATCCTGGGAGGGAGAGCATGTCGGAAGAGATGTACGAGACCCCACTACGGAGGCGCCAGCCCCAGGAGGAGCCGGGCGGTCCCAAGCGGCGCTCATGGCTCCGCATCCTGATCGGCGTCGCGGTGGCATGCCTGCTCCTTGTGCCGCTCCTTAGCCTGGGCGCCGCATTTGGCGTTGTCCCCCTTCCGGTCATCGATCTGATCAGCCGCCCGCTCGTGGGGCGCCAGGCCGATGCCGTGCCCTGGGATTCGGATGTCCCGGTCAACATCCTGGTGATGGGCCTGCAGGTGGGTGGCGCCTCGGTCAACCCCCTGACCGACTCCATGATGGTGATCTCTTATGACCCGCACACCAAGTCGGTGGGGATGCTCTCGATTCCCCGTGACCTCTATGTGGAGATGCCCGGATACGGCTCCGGCCGGATCAACGAGGCCTTCGAGAACGGCGGCGCCGCCGAAGCGATGCTGACGGTCCAGCAGAACCTGGGCATTCCCGTCAACTATTATGCACTCGTCAGCTATACAGCCTTCGAGAAGCTGATCAACGATGTGGGCGGTGTCACCGTGGATGTCCCCGCCACCATCGATGACCCCACCTTCCCGGCCCGTGACGAGATGCACTACGACCCCTTCCATATCACCAAGGGCGTTCACACCCTGAACGGCTACGATGCCCTGCGTTATGCCCGCACCCGTCACGCCGACAGCGATATCGGCCGGGCCACGCGGCAGCAGCAGGTCCTGATGGCGCTGAAGGATCAGATCCTGAAGCCCGCCAACCTGATGAAGCTGGGGCTGATCATGCACGACGTTCGGTCCACCATTCGCACCAACTTCCCCCTGGACCAGGCCGCCGGCCTTGGCCTCCGGGCGGTCCGGGTGAGCAAGGCGAATACCCGCAAGGACGTCCTCTCCTGGGAGAACCAGGCCGTGGTCAGCGAAAACCGGGGCGGCGCCCAGGTTCTCGCCCCCAACCGCAAGGCGATCGATGCGATCGTGACCAAGATCTTCGGCTCCTCCCGCTCCTATCTGGCGGCCGGCGCCAAGGTCCGTATCGACAACGGCAACGGCTACAAGGGTGCGGCCACCGGCTACGGCCAGATCCTGGCCAGCATGGGCGCAAAGGTAACCGACCCCGGCGATGCCGACCGCAAGGATTACCCCACCCACAAGGTCACCGTCTACACCCGGGATTCGGCCAAGGTCCAGGAGGCCAAACTCCTGGCCTCCATGCTGGGCGTCCCGCTGCAACAAGGCAAAGCCTCCGACCCCGCCGACATCGTAATCACCCTAGGCCGAAACTACGCTCCCTTCGTGGAGTTCACTGAAGCCGACTGGGCGAAAGCCACAGCACCCCAAAAGTAAAGCGAAGGCCCGGGCAAACGCCCGGGCCTTCGTCTGTAGTAGTGTTGCCAGGGTGTTCTGTCCCCAGCAGTAAAACGAAGCTGAGCGTCCCCGCAGCCGGAGGGCCCCACAAGCACGTAGCTGAGCGTCCCCGCAGCCGGCGGGTCTGTGACGCCGTTAGGCCCCCCGAGGAGACCCGAGGCCCACAAGGGTGTTCTGTCTCCAATCCCGAAACCGAAGCTGAGCGTCCCCGCAGCCGGCGGGTCTGTGACGCCGTTAGGCCCCCCGAGGAGACCCGTAAGGGGCTCCGCAGGA
>JBLNEM010000466.1:0-6907 GCA_050262655.1 Mycobacterium leprae
CGGACTTCGTGCTTTCCCAACTGACCAGCGAAGGCATTGTGGCGGGGTGCGAGGGCGACCTGAACGGCACCATCACCGGGGTGATGCTCCAGGAGGTGACCGGCGGTGGGCTAAGCTTCCTGACCGACCTGGTGCAGGTGGATCGGGAGACGAACACCGGCATCCTCTGGCATGCGGGCGTTGCGCCGATCGAGATGGCGGCAGACCCCGGGCAGGTCCGGTTCTACGATGTCGGCAACGTGGGCATGAACCTGGAGTTTGTCCTGAAACCCGGCCGTATCACCATCGCTCGGCTGGGCATGAGCAAGGGCAAGTATCGGCTGCTGGTGACCGGCGCTGAGGCGCTGCCGTCCACCATGCTGGTCCGGGGAGCGGTGGTTCAGGTACGGTTCGATGCACCGTCCTCTAGCCTGCTCGACACGATCCTGCTGGGCGGCTGGGAGCACCACGTGTCGATGTGCTATGGCGATGTACAGGAAGAACTGGCTGAAGTGGCCCGCCAGCTTGGGATTGAGCTGGTCCGGATTTGACCGAGTCTGGCGTGAGGGGGCAGTTACCGATGGAGTTCTCTGTGCGCTATCGCCGTCAGGGACGGTGGAGCGAGGCGGCGGCCAGCGACTTTCACCTGATTCGGGAACCGGCCGGAGAAAAGGCTGAGCGGATCCGGGTTCGCCTGCGTGTGGGCGACGTGGAGCAAGTGGCCATCGCCTTTCCGGCCGGGGCCGACGAACACTTCTTTGGCTTCGGCGAGAAGTTCAACGCCGTGGATCAGCGGGGCCGGCTGGTCGACCTGTATGTCCGCAACGGCGCCAGTGGCGACGAAACCTACAAGCCGATCCCATTCTGGATGAGTACGGCCGGTTACGGCTGCGCACTGGTGACGGAGCGGCGGGCCTGGGTGGCAGCGGCTCACCCGTTGGAACCGGACGCCGTGGTAGCCACGGTGGAGGGGGCCGAACTGGAAGCGGTCCTGTTCACCGGCGGCAGCCTGAAAGAGTTGCTTACGGCTTATACCGGCTGGGTCGGCAGACCGCCCTGCCCGGAGCCCTGGGTCTTCGGACCGTGGAAGTCCCGTGACTGGCGGGTAGAGGATGGTGCGTCGGTCCGGGTGGATCTGGAGCGCCAGCGGGAACTGGGGCTGGCCGCTACGGTGAAGCTGATCGACGCCGGCTGGACCACCGAGCCCAACAACTTCATCTGGGATCGGGTGAAGTACCCGGACCCGGACGGGTTGATCCAGGATGCGCGGCGGATGGGCTATGAGGTGGTGCTCTGGGTCTGCTCCTGGTTCATCCAGGGCACGACAATCTGGTCGCAGTTGGCGGAAAGCGGCTTCTTCTGCCGCAAGGCCGATGGTACCCCCTATGTGCACCGGCTGGCCAACTCCCCGGATCTGTTGGGCAGCATGCTCGACTTCACCAATCCCGATGCGATCGCCTGGTGGCAGGCTGGCATTCGGGGACTGATGGAGATGGGCGTGCGGGGAATCAAGACCGACTTCGGCGAGCAGATTCCGGCGGACGCCGTCTGTTGGGACGGCCGGAGCGGGGAGATCATGCACAACCTCTACCCCCGGCTGTACAACGAAGCCACGTGGGCGGTGGTAAGCAAATACAACGGGATTCTACTGGCCCGTTCGGCCTGGGCCGGCTCCCAGCGTTTCCCCGGCATCTGGGCCGGGGACCAGACGGCGGACTTTGCCCCGTGGAGTGGTCTGCCCAGCGTCATTCGGGCCGGCCAGAGCGCCGGACTCTCCGGCTTCCCCTACTGGGCCAGTGATATCGGCGGCTACTTTAGCAGCCCGACCCCGGACTGTTTCACCCGCTGGGCCGAGTTCGGCGCCTTCTCGCCGATCATGCAGATTCACGGCCTGGGTGAGCACGACCCATGGAACATGGGGGCGGAGGCTCTGGCGATTTACCGGCGCTTCGCCGACCTGCGCTGCCGCCTCTTCCCGTACATCTACACCTGTGCGCAGACCGCCGCTCAGACCGGATTGCCGATCATGCGGGCCCTGCCGCTGGAGTTCGAAGAGGACCCGGGGGTCTATGCGAATGACTTTGCCACTTTCCAGTACATGTTCGGCCCCGATCTGTTGGTGGCGCCGGTAGCCTGGGACTCCATGCGGCAGCGGCGGGTCTATCTGCCCGCCGGCGCCGACTGGGTTGATCTCTGGACCGGTGAGGAGCACCCAGGTGGGACGATCCTGTACGCTCAGACGCCACAGGAGCGGATCCCCGTCTATGTGCGGAAGGGAGCGATCCTCCCGCTGCAGCAGAACGCCATGCCTCTGGGCAGCAGCGATCGGGAGATCCGCATCTACCCGAACGGCGATTCCGCCGTCACCCTGTATGACGGCACCACCTATACGTTCCAGGCGACCGGCGCCCAGGTCCGGGTTGCCGTATCGGGCGCTCCGGCCCAGGCCACGCACCGGATCCAAATCTGGACCGCTGACGGCTGGCGGACCATGACGCTGGGGGCCGGTCAGACGGAAGGGAGGATCGATTTTTGAAGATCACCGACGTTGAAGCGATCCTGCTCAAGACACCCCTGGATGGGGACTTCCACCCCACCTGGGGTCCAGGCCAGGTCTATCGTCACCTGTACACCACCCTGATCAAGATCCACACCGATGCAGGCATTGTCGGCATCGGCGCCGGCCCGGCTAACGGCTTCGAAGGCGTGGTCGGTGTCCATCACTTCCTGAAGCGGAGCCTGATCGGTCAGGACCCGTTCGCTACGGAGCGGCTGATCAAGCTGATTCGCAGTGCTGCGGTCCGCATCGGCTGGGCCTGGATGGTGGAGATGGCGCTCTGGGACATCATCGGCAAGGCGGCCAACCTGCCCGTGTACAAGCTGTGGGGCGGTTACGCCGACCGGGTCAAGGCATACGCCTCCCTGGGCGAAATCCGTTCCCCGGAAGAACGGGTCGAAGACGCATGGCGCTACTACGAGCAAGGCTTCCGTGCCCTGAAGCTCCGGTTCAGGGATGCCAACGTGAAGAACGACCTGAAGGTCGTGGAGGCAATCCGCTCCGCCCTGGGCGACCGGATGGATATCATGGTGGACGCCAACCAGGCCGAGGTCATGCCCGGCTCGGGCGAGTACTTCGTCTGGGACTACTTCACCGCCCTGGATGTGGCCCGGTCGTTGAAGGACCTGGGTGTGCTCTGGTTGGAGGAGCCCCTGCCTCGCTACGACTACGACAACCTGGCCCGGCTGACCGCCAACGCACCCCTGCCCATCGCCGGTGGGGAACTCAACCGTGGTCTGCACGAGTTCAAGTTGATGATTGAGCATGGCTGCTATCACATTTTGCAGGGCGATGCCTCCTTCTCCGAAGGCATGCTGCAGATTCGCAAGGCGGCAGCCGTGGCGGAAGCTTTCGGCCGGCAGTTCATCCCGCACACCTGGTCCAACGGCATCGGCCTGCGGGCAAACCTGCAGATCATCGCCGCCATTCCCAATGCCGGGTGGGTTGAATACCCGATTGAGCCGCCGGGCTGGACGGCTGCGGCTCGTGACCGGATGCTCCTGGATCCGCTGATGGTTGATCCCGATGGGTATGTGACTGTACCGCAAAAGCCGGGCCTCGGCTTTGAGCTGGACGAAGAGGCGGTTCAGCGGTATGGCCTTACAATTCAGATCCCGGCCATCTAATCTCACTTGGGGGGGTTCCATCCATGCGTAAGCGCTTTGCCTCTCTGGTCGCTCTGATGCTCGCTCTGATGCTCGTACTTACTGCCTGCGGCAGCAAGACGGACGCCCCGGCCGCTGCCTCTACTCCCGCTGCCAACAAGGGCCCCGTCACCATCACCTTCTGGGTTCTGGATTCCTTCACCAAAGACCCGAACGGCCCGCTCTTCAAGGCGATTGATCAGTTCCAGCAGGCCAACGCCAACATCAAGGTAGAGGTCCAGCCGATGGCTGCCAATGCCATTCATGACAAGCTGGTCACCTCCATCAATGGCGGTGAGGGTCCGGACGTGTTCAACACCGACCTGGCCTGGATGGGTGAGTTCGCCGGCATGGGGCTCATGCAGGACATCACCGCTCAGGTCAGCCCGATCAAGGGTGATTACTTCGACGGCCCCATGGCCGCCATGCAGTACAACAACAAGTTCTATGCGGTGCCCTGGTACACCAACAACGTCGCCGTCTACTACAACAAGGATGCCTTCGCCAAGGCCGGCATCACCCAGTTCCCGCAGACCTGGGACCAGTTCACCGATGCCGCCAAGAAGCTGAAGGCTGCCGGCTACTACGCCCTTAGCGCTGCTCACGGCGGCTTTGGCACCTACTTCCTGATGTCCTTCATCTTCCAGAACCAGGGTCAGGTCTACAGCGCCGACGGCAAGAAGCTGACCCTCGACAACCCGGCGGTTGTGGATGCGTTCAAGTGGTACACCGGCCTCTACACCGATCTGAAGGCGATGCCCGAGAGCGTCAAGAGCGCCTTCTCCTGGGATGAGGTCTATGCCCCGTTCATCCAGGGCAAGGCGGCCATGTTCATCGGCGGCGACTGGGCCAAGGGCACCATCGACAAGAACGCCCCGAACATCAAGTATGATATCGCCATGCTGCCCAAGGGCAAGGTGAACGCCACCGTGGCCGGCGGCTACAACCTGGCGATCGGCAAGAACAGCAAGAATGCCGATGCGGCCTGGAAGCTGATCCAGTTCCTCACCGGCAAGGATGGCGAGGCGATGATGGAGGCCTATGGCCGGATTCCCGCCCGCAAGGACGTGACCAACTCCGACTGGGCCAAGAAGGATCCGTTTGCCGGCCTCTTCATCCAGCAGGCGCAGTACGGCGTTCCGCAGCCGGCTTACCCGTCGTGGCCGAAGGTCAGCGATGTGATCGGCGAGGCATTTGACGCCGTCATTCAGGGTCAGAAGTCGCCCGAGCAGGCGCTGAAGGATGCTCAGGCCAAGGCCCAGCCCATCGTGGATAGCACCAACAAGTAACACGCTTTCGTCAAGCTCCCTCTGCGGGTGCCCGGGGCAGGATCTGCCTGCCCCGGGGCCGGCAGGGCGAAAGGAAGTGGGCACCCTGAAGCGAGGATCACGGCCTGCATGGCGGCAGTGGGGGTTTGGCTATGCGTTGACGCTACCCGCCATTGTGGTCATCTTCCTGGTCATTCTCTATCCCATGGCCCGCGGCATTCAGATGAGCTTCCAGAACATCACCCTCTTCAACCTCTCGCGGGACACCCACGCGTTTGTGGGCTTCAAGAACTACGTGGGGGTCTTCGCCAATCCAGACTTCTGGCGGGTCATCAAGAACACCGCCGTCTGGACAGTGGTCAATACCGTTGTCCAGATCGCCCTGGGACTCGGTGCCGCACTGCTCCTCAACCAGAAGCTGAAGGGCCAGGGCATCTTCCGCGCCGTCGCCCTGATCCCGTGGATTGTTCCCTCCGTGGTGGCTGTGTTGACCTGGCGCTGGATGTATGACTCGGGCAACGGCATCTTCGGTTACTGGTTGATCAAACTGGGCCTGGCCCATGAGTACGTCAACTGGCTGGGCAACATCTCCACGGCCCTGGGCTCTGTGATCGTGCAGTCGATCTGGAAGGGTACGCCGTTCGTCTTGATCATGTTCCTCTCCGGGCTCCAGGCGATCCCCAACGAGCTGTATGAAGCGGCTGCGATGGATGGCGCCAACAACTGGCACATTCTCTGGCGTGTGATCGTGCCGGTGCTGAAACGGACGATCGCCGTGGCCACCATACTGACGGTGGTCTTTACGCTGAACAACTTCAACTCGGTCTGGCTCATGACTCAGGGTGGTCCGCTGCATTCCTCTGAGATTCTCCTGACTTATGCCTACAAGGTGGCCTTCCAGGACTTCAACCTCGGACAAGCATCGGCGATCTCCGTGGTGATGTTCGTCTTCCTGGCGGTCATTTCAACGATCTATATCGGGCTGGTGGAACGGGGGGAGGGTAACTGATGAAGGCGAAGCCGTGGGTAACCGTTTTCAAGTATGTCGGCCTGGTGTTGACCGGCATTCTGTCGGCCTTTCCCTTCCTCTGGATGTTCCTGACCTCGGTGAAGCCTGCCCCGGAACTGAACGCCACCCCGCCGCTCTTCCTGCCGATCCACTGGACCTTTGCGGCTTACCGGGAGGTCTGGACCACCGGCCACTTCTTCACCTACTTCCTGAACAGCGTCTACGTGTCGGGCATTACCACGCTGATCGCCCTGGCCTTGGCTACGCTGGCCGGATTCGGCTTTGCCCGCTACCGCCTGCCGGGTGGCCGGGCGATGCTGCTGCTGATCCTCTTCACGCAGATGTTCCCGGCGATCCTGTTGGCCATTCCCTTCTACGTATTGATGAAGCAGTTCCACCTGCTCAACACCCTGGCCGGGCTGGTCCTGGTCTACACCACCTTTGCCCTGCCGCTGGCAACCTGGACGATGCGGAACTACTTCCTGACCGTCCCGGTTGAACTGGACGAGGCGGCGATGGTGGACGGCTGCACCAGAGTGAGCGCCCTCTGGCGGGTGATCCTGCCGGTGGCCCGCCCCGGGATTCTGGCCGCCGCGATCTTCAGTTTCATTACGGGCTGGAATGAGTTCATGTTCGCCAACACCTTCATTGACAAGGAAGGCCTGCGGACGCTATCCGTCGGCCTGCAATCGTTGATTGGCCAGTATTCCACCGACTGGGGCATGCTGATGGCCGGTTCGATTATTACCACGCTGCCCATCGTGATCTTCTTCCTGTTCTTACAGCAGAACCTGGTAGGCGGCCTCTCGTCCGGCTCGGTCAAGGGTTAATCGCAATGGGAGGCGAGCATCATTCCGGTAAACTACGGGCTTTACATCAATGGCGAATGGCTTTCGGGGTCGGAAGAGATCCCGGTAACTGATAAGTATAGTGGCGAGCAATGGGCAAC
>JBLNEM010000467.1:0-5713 GCA_050262655.1 Mycobacterium leprae
GAGGACTGCAAGTTGGCGGGTGTGAGTTTCAACGAGGAGCGGGAGGCGCTGCTGGATATCTACTTCGATTATTGGGCGCGGCCCTGCTCCTTTTTGGTGGATGGCACAAAGCCACCGGTCCTGCTCTACCGCCCCATGTACCGGTTCCGGCAGGCGTTCTTCGGCGCTTCGAATTACTGCCGGGTCACGATGAAGGCGCCGCCTACCAGCCGCATTTACGGGGCGCTGGGCGTGCGCGGCTATCGCATTGAGCAGCACCGGGTGGACCGGCGCCATACCTGGACGTTGAGAGGCCAGAAGGGCGCCTTTCAGTTCCGGACCCGGACAGAGGAGGCCTGGCTCACCCGGAGCATCCCGCTCTGGTACCGGGCCGACCTGCTGCTGCTGGGAGCGCCCACCGATTTCGACGGCGGTGTGGAGGAGTTGCTCCAGCGGAAGGAGCAGCACTGGGACATGACCGATGCGATCTGGGGGCAGGAATGGTACGTCGCAGCGAATACCGACGGCACCCTCAACCCCCTGGGGCGCATCTACAGCGCCGACGCGATCTCGGCCTTGCTGGATCTGCCGCCACTGACGCCAAAAACTGAATAGGAAACCGAACATCTTCGGATAGTTTTCGTATTAAAAGATAGGCATCTGACTGGAGGTGAGCAAGTGAGCAGCGTTTTGAGTCAGTACACGGTCATGCAACAGGCGGAATGGGCGGGGCGCCGGTTTTATGTGGCGCAGGAGATCGCCAAGGGGCAGGTGGTCTATCTGATGGAAGAGGCCGCTACCCTTACCCCGCCGGTGGCGTACCGCCACCCGAGTCTGCCGCATATCCAGCCACTGACAGTCGAGGGGGAGACACGCTGGGTGACAGCCGCCGTACCCCAGGGAGCCATACTGGAGGACTTGCGGCGGCAAGGCGCCCTTTCGGAAACGGACATTGTCTCCCTGCTGCTCGGGGTGATCGATGCACTCTCCCTGCTGGCCACCTTCGAACCGCCACTGGTTCCGGCCCATCTGGACCCGGCCGCCATCAAACGGGACTGGATGGGCCGCTGGACGCTGGACTATTTTTTGCTGGCCCAGGCACCGGAGAGCCGGGCACCCGTGAGCAAGCCGCTGGGCATCTATGCTTTTGGCGTGCTGCTATACTGGCTGTTGACCGGGCTAAATGCCCGGATGACGCGCGTGCAGGTGGCGAAATTACCGCCGGAGACGACCTCTGCCCTTCAGTTCATCCTCATTCGCTGCCTGGGGCGCTCCTATCTGTCGATGGCCGAGCTGCGGGCCGATATCGAGCGGGCCGGCCGGGAGCATGAGTTTGCCGCCATTGCGAAGCTGATTGCGCAGCAGGGCGAACAGATGGTGGCCGCTGATCTGCCGGTGGTGCCTGTGGGTCAGGGAGCATCGCCTATGGGGCCCGGAACGCCACCCGAACTGGTGCTGGCCAGCGTGGCAGCGTCGGACCCGGGGATGGGCTCGAGCCGCGCCAACGGGGCCCCAACGGGTCCGGGGGGCGCATCCTGGACCGACGGGCTGGACGACCGGCGGTTGAAGCTGGGCGTCCCCGCAATCCCGGCAGACGACCGACCCTGGACATTGCCGCAGCGGCCGCCCAATGGCTACCGTCAATTCGTGGTGCCGCCGAAACGGCCCCCCTTCTGGCGGACCATGCTGCGTTGGGGCGGCGCCTCGGCTGCACTCCTGCTGGTTATGGGTGCCGTGGGCGGAGTGGCATTGAAACAGGGTTGGATCCCTGAAGCATATCAGCCGTCCTTCCTACGGCTGAACCCGTTGGCATCCGCCTACCCGGGGATGGCCAGGGCAGCCGGGCAGATTGGGCAGCCCGTGCCGGACCAAGCCTTGCAGACCACGGGTGGACAGGCCATGGCGGCAGGGCTGCAGGCAGCTAAGGGGGAGCGGACACCAACCACGGGCGTGGCCGCCGAGCCGGTGGAGCCGACGCCGGTCGTACCTACCACAGCCGCGGTGAAGCCGGTGACTGCTGCTCCGGCGCCCACTACGACGGCAAAACCGGTAACGCCCGCACCGGCAGTAACGGCGCCGGCGACTGCTACACCGGCCAAGCCGACGACGCCCGCACCGGCGACGCCGCCCAAGAGTACAACGGCGACCCAGTCCGTTGATGCGGCAAAGGCCAACCAGCCGCAGCCCCAACCGCCGGCTCCGGGCAGTGCCGATTATCGGGATGCTCAGACGGGCGCCATGCCGGTTCTGGTGTACATTGACGGCAAGGTTGCGCGCTATGCCTACCTGTGGCCGCATCCAACCAGCCCCTACATTTCGCTGGAGACCTTCGGCCTGCTGTTTGGGCGGGAGGTTTACTGGCTGCCGAACGACGACAGCAGCCTTCAGTTGCTGGTGGGCAAGCAGACTCTGCTGGTACGGGAGTTCGCCCGCATCGGCGACCGGATATGGCTGAAATTGACGCCGGAGCTACAGGCGGCCCTGGGGGTCCGGGTGAGCGCTTATAGCGAGGCGGGCATCTACTTCAGTACAAAGTGAGCGAAAACAGGTCCGACCCGGGAAGACCGGGCCGGGCCCTTTCATTGAGGCCGTGGTCCCTACCGTTCAAATGCTTTTGTCTGGTACAATATAGGCCTAGCTCCCAACCCCGGGAGAGGAGGGACCCTGTGAAGGAGTACGTTTTTCGGGACCCTGTGCATGGCAACATCTCAGTCACAGATCCTACTATTTTTGCCCTGATTCAGAGTCCCGAGTTCCAGCGCCTGCGGCGAATCCGCCAACTGGGCACCTCCTTTATCTCCTACCCCGGAGCGGAGCATACCCGGTTTGCCCACTCGTTGGGGGTCTATCACCTGATGGATCGGGTTCTGCGCCATCTGACCGATCGCAAGATCGTGGCGGTTGACCCGGAAGAGCATGTGATGGCCCTGTGCACGGCCCTGCTGCACGACATTGGGCACGGCCCGTTTTCGCACCTGTTCGAGAAGCTGACGGGAATCCGTCACGAACGGTGGGTCGAGCAGATCATTGGGAGCCCGGAGTCCAGCATCTATCAGATCCTGGCCGAGCGGAATCCGGCATGGCCGGTGCGCATTACCGCCATGATCGAAGGGACCTGGGACGGTCCGGCCTATCTGAAGGAACTGATCTCCAGCCAGATGGATGTGGATCGGATGGACTACCTGCTGCGGGACAGCCGGATGTGCGGCGTGACGTACGGGCAGTTTGATCTGGACCGGCTGATTCAGACCATTACCGTGGTGGACGGGCATATCGTTCTGTCCGACAAGGGCATCCACGGCGCCGAGGAGTTCCTGTTGGCCCGCTACTTCATGTACTGGAACGTCTATTTCCACAAGGGCACCCGGTCCATCGAGATCATTCTGGACAAGCTGCTGCAGCGGGCTGTCGCGCTCTATCAAGCGGGTCAGACGGCGCAGCTTGGCTTCGTACCGCCAGCCCTGGAGCCGATTCTGGCGAAGAAGGCGCTCTCGCTCCAGGAGTACCTGGAGATGGACGAGACCGACGTGATCTACGGGATCAAGTGCTGGACGAGGGCGTCTGACCCGGTGCTGGCGGATCTGAGCGACCGGTTCATCAACCGGCGGCTCTTCTCTGCCATACGGCTGGATGAGTTGCTGATTCGGGTGCTGGAGCGGCAGGAGGAGATTCACGCTGCGGTCAGGGCGGCCGGTTTCGCTGAACCCGACTGCTACTACGAACTGGATCAGACCTCTAATGTGGCCTACTCCTACTATGTCAGACCCACGGAAGGCGGCTCTCCGCCCATTCAGATTCTGCTGGACTGGACCCGGTCGCCGGAACTGCGGGAAGTGACCCTGGTCTCCGATGTGCTGAAGTCGATCGCCACCGAGCGGCTGACCCGGTACGTGCTTTATGTGCCGAAAGAGGCGGCGGACGAGGTAGAGCGGATTTTGAGGGAGGACCGATAGTGTTCACACCCTACCGTTTGTTGACACGGATGCTGGTGCTGGCTGAAGAGGTGCGGGGACGCAAGAAGCTCCAGAAGATGGTTTACATCGCCCAGCGCCTGGGGTATCCATTCCCCGAACCGTTTGCCCTCCATATGTGGGGACCGTACTCCGAGGTGTTGGCGCTGAAGCTGAAGGAGATGACGGACTGGGGCTTTGCCCGGGAGGAGGCGCTTCCCGGACCGGCTGGAAACCAACACTACATTTATTCACCCGGTCCGAACGCGGCTCGGGCCCTGGCGGGGGCGGAGGATGTGAGCGAAGCGCTGAAGCGGCTGGTCGCCCATTTGAACCAACAAGATTCTACCCTGTTGGAGGGGGTGGCCACCGTGCTTTATCTGCGGGCTACAGGGCAGCCGGACGAGTCGGTGGGTGCGACCCTTGCCCGCTTCAAGCCGGATAAGTTCGCCGATCCGGCCCGGGTGGAGGCGGCCATGGCGGCAGCCGACGAGCTGGAAACCTATCGTTTCATACACTAGCCACGAGCAGAGCCAGTCGACAGACTGGCTTTTAATTTTTGTATGGACTGGAAGGATTTTCCGTGTGAAATGGCAAATGTAAAACTAGTAGCAGAAAACAGGTGAAGTCAGTACATAAACCGGACGGTAGCGACGGTGCCATGGGTAGCACTACTTACCCCTGATTCGTATGCTAACAGCGATCAGAGGTATGGAAGCCTCGCCTCCAGCCCATGCTAAATGTGACAGAAACCCGCTGCCGGGGAGGAACCGTTTATGAAGGAGGGAACCTTTTGAAGACCGTTATCTTTATGGACTACGAAAACATCTACTGGAGCATGAAGCAACAGTACGGCACAACACCAGACACCGAAAAACTAATCAGCAGTCTGAGAGAGTTGGGGGAACAGAAGCATGATGGTGGCCCGGTCTGCCTCATGCAAGCCTATGCCGATTTCGACCATGAAGAGTTCCGGGGACTGTTGTCGGACCTGCAGCGCCGTAGTGTGGAGCCTCGACACGTTTTCTCGAAGAACTATGAGGATGGGACCCGCAAGAATGCCGCTGACATTGAAATGAGCCTGGATGCCCTGGAACTGATGTACAACCGGCCGGACATCGACGTTTTTATACTGGTGTGTGGCGACCGGGACATGATCCAGGTGATCCGCAAACTCCGGGCTCGGGGTAAGCAAGTACATGTGGTGGCCGTTGAGAAGACGATGAGCAAGGATGTCATGTCGTTCGTAAACTACTTCACCACCATCGAAGCGCTGATGGGGATCCTGCCGCCGGCCATGTACGACATGGAGATGATGATCCGCCGCCTGGACACCGCCGAATACGGCAAACCCTTTGTCGGGCTGAAGTACTTCCTGCGGGTGCTTGCGGGATCCGACATTGTAGACCGCAAAACCTACGAACTGGTGAACCAGGCCATTTCCGAGGGCGTGATCGAAACCTACAAGGTGCCGAATCCCAAAGATGAACTCTTCCCGACTACGGCCTGCCGGCTGAACCGGAACCACGACCTGGTGAAACGGGTCATGGGCTTGGCACCGGCACCGAAGGAGCAACCGACCCCCGCCACCGCCACGGCAAGTGCCTGAACAAAACGTCAACTTGTATCAACGAAAACATAACTATCTGCACGAACAGATAACCATCCACGCAAAATAACATGGTATCAAAATGGGGCGCCGCTTTAGAAGCGGCGCTTTTTTACTTCTTCGGGTGGATCGACAAAAATCGAGCCCACACCCGGAACAAAGCGCGCCGACGCGG
>JBLNEM010000468.1:0-46875 GCA_050262655.1 Mycobacterium leprae
GCCCACCAGCCGCGTTGCACTGGTAATCGGGAGGGCTTCAAACGCCATTCGCTGGCCGTTCTCCTCGCCCGTGTGTGCTGATTCCTGAGCACCACCGTAAATCGGCGAGACGTCGTCATGGGTGAACTTCTTCCCCACCAGCGACGCATACTCGGGCTGCGGGGTCGCGCCGATGACGGTGCCGTTGCTGTCTAGCACCAGCACATTGCCCGGCCAGTGCTGCATAAAGGTCGCTATCGCCTGGGCATCGACCTTTCCACTCATGGTGTAGTTGGAGAGTTGTCCAACCAGCAGTTGCCCGGTGCGGTGCAGATCGTCGGTGACCTGGCGCACGTACGCACCCTCCAGCTGCTTCAAGAGGTATAGGCCGCTGAGCTGGAAGGCTACGAGAATGAGGAGCAGATAAACAAAGACCAGCTTGCTTTGAATGCTACGAAACACAGGCGCTCCCCTCTTCTCTCTGCACCTCAGGCGAAGCGGTGGAAGTAGTAGCCGATGCCACGTTTAGTCTTCAGCAGTTCTGGCTGCGCTGGGTTATCTTCGATTTTCTCCCGGAGTCTCCGGACCGTAACATCTACCGTTCTGAGATCCCCATAGTAGTCGAAGCCCCAGACCTCTTCGAGCAATGCCTCGCGCGAGAAGACCTGGCCAGCATGAGAGACCAGGTGCCGCAGCAGTTCAAATTCGCGGGGCGTCAGACTGATGAGTTGGTCACCCTTGATCACATCGTAGCTGGTTAAATTCAGGGAGAGCGGCCCACCCCGTAGTAATTGATCGACCTGACCTGCCGGCGGCTCCACCGGCTTCATTCGCCGGAGAATTGCCCTCACCCGGGCCAGTAACTCACGCGGACTAAAGGGCTTGGTGACATAGTCATCAGCCCCTAGTTCCAGTCCAAGTACTTTGTCCACTTCCGCTTCCTTGGCAGAGAGCATCAGAATGGGTACCGCGGAGTCTGCCCGGATCTCCTTGCATACCGAGAAACCGTCCAGCTTTGGCAGCATGATATCAAGAATCACGAGTTGAAAGGGAGACTGCTTCGCTTTTGCTACGGCCTCAACGCCATCATAGGCAACCTCAACCTCAAACCCTTCGCGTTCCAGGTTAAACTTCAGGATGTCGGCAATGGGCCGTTCATCATCTACAACCAGGATTCGGTCTGCCATAGCGAAGCGCTCCCTTCTACAGTACGCGCCCCCCATCTTCGACTTATGCAGCGTACGTTCCTTCCTCAATCCATGGGGTCTATCTGATCGAGATGGGCATGGACCCAAGTCTGCCAGTCCGCGAACACCTGCGCCATGGTTTTGCCGAACGTCTGGTGAATGGCATCATCGAACGGAACTCCCTTGGCAAGCCGCTGCACTAGCGCTGCAAGCTCTTTCTCGCCGTATGTTTTGGACAGGTAATCCACCAGCAGGTAAGACTCGCGATATGCAAGCGGCTGATTGGATAACTGGTCAAATCGGCTCTGGAGGTCATCAAGGGTATAGAGCGGCTGCCTCAGCGTACTCTGAGGCTCAAGCCACAGATAACCGGTCACCTGATGCTCCACCTGTTGGGCCAGGCCTTCGGTGAACCATCTGGGGTAGTTGCCGTTGGTCATGTAGTCCAGCAGGTAGTGCGTCAGTTCATGGGCAATCGGGTTGAGCTCGGTGAAAACCCGCTGTCGGGTGTTCTGATTCTGTGAACTAATCCAGGCGTTGGGAGAGAGGAGCCTAATGGTGCCCGTCCAATAGACACCCATCGCACTCTCGCTGCTGCCCCAACCAAACGCCTTACGCAGTACACCTCGGTCGGCGTAGACGATCAGTGGAACCTTATCGATGGCCTGGGTCCCCATCAACTTCTCTACCGGGCCATAGACGGCCTCGGCCGTTTGCAGGATCAGGTCAACGTTGTAGGCGTCAGCGTTTGTATACCATAGGTCAAAGTGGGCACTTTCCTTGTTTGCGTAGCCATTCAGCGCATGCAGGGTTCGCTGCTTTTCGTAAGCCCGATACAGACTATAAGCCATCCCCCGGGAGTACGGCCAAACCCACCAGAGAATGACCGGTATCAACAATGACGCAATCGGGGCTAACAGCCGCTTGCTCATAAGTGTTGTTGACATATTTCCTTCCCCCACCGACCGGCGATGTTCATTTATATGCAGCATGACCCTCAGTATAGTTCGAGTTAACATAATCACGCTAGATGAGAACAGTGGTGCAAATGACAGAAAGGCCCATCCTGAGATGGATGGGCCTTTCTGTCATGAGTCGATGAAGATGATTGTGCTAGCGGAGTTTGCGGAGTTCGGCGGTTAGCCGTTCAAACGACTCCTGGTCACCGGTGGCCAGAGCCGTATCAATCTGGTCCCAGAGTCTCTGACGCTGGAAGAGCCGGCCGACTTCGTCGGCAAAGACGTCTTCATGCCACTGTGTTAACGTCGCTACAAGCTCCGTCCGTTCCTCGGACCAACCAGGCGAGACGTTAGAGAGACAGAGATAGAGATGCTCCGGAACGCCCTTTTCCAACTCGTCGACGGCCTGGATTGGTGTGCCTACGTAATGGGACCCCCGCCGATAGAAAAAGGGCCACCCTTCCGAACCCTGGGCTGAAATGAGAATGGCGTCGGGACAGTCGGACAGATCGTCAACGATCACCACATGGCGCATGATATCGTCCTTGCTGAGAAGGAATTGAAGAAAACCCCGGGCCTCGGCAAGCTTGGGCTGACAGCGGTCAAGAAATGAGCGGATTCGGTCTGTCGTGCTTCTGGCTTCCATTGGCTTCTCCATCGTGCGCCCTCCTTCAGAGAAATAGCTCGTATCGTCGGCGTTTTCCGGCGGGCCGTTGGGTTGTACATAGTTCGTTGCGTCTGACTCTGATCCTGCCGGACAAGAAGGAATGCCGGTATTTTCCGAATGGGAAGAGGAGCCACCCGGTCATAGAACCGAGTGGCTCCCGCTATTATTTATAGAACGAAAGGGGGTCGACGGCCTCTCCATTCTCATGCACTTCAAAGTGCAGGTGAGGGCCAGTCGAATAACCTGTGTCCCCACTGTAAGCTATGACCTGGCCTTTATGAACCGTGTCGCCGACTGATACTCCAAAAGAGGATAGGTGGGCATACCAGGTGGTTCTTTGGCCGCCACCGTGGTCGATTTCAAGGAGTTCCCCGTAGTTGCCTGACCATCCGGCGAAGACCACCATACCATCATCGGCCGCCAAAACCGGGGTACCGGTCGGAACACCGATATCCAGGCCGTAGTGGTAAGTCCCCCAACGCGGTCCGAAGTATGATGTGATGACCCCTACAACCGGATAGACCAGCGACCCAGTCCCCAGTGCGGGGATCTGCTTTGTGCCCTGGCGGGCGGTTTGACGCTTCGGCTCCGACAAGACCTTACTCGCGATCACCTCTGTTTTTACGAGCAGGCCATTTTCTCGTGTCTCCCGTAGAACCAGTTCGCGTGATCCCGTCACCCCGGGCGTGGTCACCTCATATTGCCATGGCCACAAGTTTGGGTCGGGGTCGATCTCCTCGGTAAACGGAATCGGTTCGTTTACGACTCGCCGGCTGACAGAATGCGTATGTACCCAGGGATCTCGAAACGTAACGTTAAGGACCTGGCCAATTTGAAGCGTTTCGATGTCGGCGGTCGGATTGGCTTTCGCCAGATCCTCCGGAGAGACCTGATAGGTTCGTGCAATACCCCAGCCGGTATCGCCCTCTTGTACGACATACTGCACCAGTTTGTCCGTCCCGTATTTGAGAATCTTGATGGCTTCCTCTGGCGTCCGCACATTTTCGGTCCGTACCAGTTTAGGGTGCCAGTCAATCTTCTCCTGGAACTCCAACTGGTCTACAGCCGTAACATCGCGCAGAACAGTCGATTTGTATTCCGCCAAGATGGCGTCACGGACCTCGCCTGCCGTCGCTTCGTCATTTACGGCAACAACGTCTCGACCGTTTACCGTGATTGCGGTGGCGTAGGTCAATGAGGGGATTGTACGGATCAGCGCCGTTTGAATGACCTCATTCTGGACGCTGGGGATCCGTTCGCCTTTTACGAGTGGGCGTACGGCCATCTTGTCCGTCAGGTCCACTTGAACCCGCATGTCAGGCGTGACCAGTTCCTCTACTGCGCGCAGCGCCCGATCAGCTTCACTGGCTCTCCTGACCCCCCCAACCAATTGCCCCGCCACCCAAACGGAGTACCTGGGGCGTGAGGCTAGTCGCCAGCTTATGTCAGATGAAACCCCGATTACAATCGTGACCGCTACCATGCAGATAAGCCATGACTGGCGCCCCAAGCTCTCCCCCCCTCGGAAAAAGCAGTCAAGACGAATCTTTCGCCAGCCATAGCTAAAACCCTTTGTGTCAGGTCCCACTTCCGGCTCTTGTTTGCCAAACCGAAATTATGTCAATCATAGGGTTTGAAACCAAGGCGCCGGAACAAGGGAAAGGTCCCCAAAACCGAGGCAGAGCCTAGAAGACTGAGGTGAGAATTTGATCAGAGGCTTGACAATGCGTTCAGGGTACTGCCGGGCTGCCGCTGGAGTCATGGGCTGTATGCTCTTGGGAGGCGCACTGAGTATCAGCACGCAATACAGAGCCAGCCTGTCCGCTGCCGCGGTAAGCGTTCGTATGGCACCCATGAGGACCGTTGCCGAAGAGCCTGTCGCCCAGGTAGGCGGTGCACAGTCACCCGCTTACATGCCGATCGATCGCCGCCTCGCCCGAAAGCGGGCGAACAACACCGCCAGTGGCTATCAAATCGCACCGTATACCGTGAATGGCGGCGATACGCTGTCGGAAATCGCCCAGACGTATAACACAGACATTACGGCGGTCCTCTCAATTAATCCGGATCTCGACCCCGACTATATCAGACCGGGGGACGTCATCAGATTGGTGCCCAACCTGCATGGTTTGGTCTATCGGATTGAGGCCGGGGACACCCTCGACCTGATCGCCAAAATATATGGCGTCAACCTCAGGGAGATCGAAACCGCTAATGCCCTTAGAGATGATTCGATTTTGCAGGTGGGTGATTCCCTCTTCCTCCCCGGGGCGCGAGCGGCAAGCCCCCCTAGCCGTGGCGGATACATTCGCCGTTCGGCTGCTGGTGCCGCCGGCCCAACCGGAACCTGGCACTGGCCGATCTCCGGTGGCCTGTTCACCACTGAATTCAGCGACCACCATGCTGGGTTGGACATTGCCGTTCCGACTGGCACTACAGCCGTCGCTGCAGCGGCCGGCAGAGTCACATTCGCCGGTTGGGATGGCGGCTATGGGTACTGTGTAATCGTAGACCACGGCAATGGTGTTCAGACCCGGTATGCCCACGCCAGTGTCTTATTGGTGAAGGCAGGGCAAACAGTGGATGCAGCGGACCCGGTCATTAAGGTTGGCAGCACCGGCAACTCGACAGGACCACATCTGCATTTCGAAGTCCTGGTGAACGGTGTGCCCGACAACCCTCGACATTACCTCCCATAGGGATAGAGGCTGCGCAGCAGAGAGACCGCACCACGTGTCGTGCTCTCTGCTGCTTATTCATAAAGAGCCATGACCCTCTTCACATAGGGGTGCCGTTCAGCCAACGTGGCAGCTGCCGGTCCCCCGTTATATACGGCCAGCGCCTGTGACCAGTTGCCATATTGCCGATATAGCCACCGCAGATACCATGCGCCCATCGTCAGATTGGTGTTTGGGTTCCCAAGATCGTAAGTCGACAGCCCGAGCTGCCCTGCGATCCACGCGGCTGTCCCGGGGGTCAGCTGCATAAGCCCGATTTCGCCGTGTGAGCCTTGCGCATTGGTCCGCCACTGGCTCTCCACCTGACAGATGGCCGCCAGCAGGCGCGAGTCCAGCCCAAACCTGACGGCCACGTCGAGAATCAGCGGCCGGAAATCTGCCGGCACCAGATCTTCGAGCTGCTGTTGGGCCCGGCTACGCTCAACCGCTCTCTGGTGGGCCCACTGGATTGTCTGATATCGTTCTTGTTGTTCCTGTGCAGCTAACTCCGAAGCTTTCCGTTCAGCCGCTTGTTTTCGCCGTACCTCCGCTCTTACATCCTGAGTCCACTCTTTGTCGATAGCCAGACTGTACCCTTCTGCCTTTGCAGCCGAGCTGGGGCTCAGGGCTGCCTGCGTAGTACGCTGGTATGTAGGAACTAAGCCAACGACAAGAATCACGAAACCCGCCAGCACTTTATAGAATCCCTGTGCAGGGCTCATTTGTCACGCTCCCTCTCTTCCTGCCACTCGTTACAGAGAGGATAGCACAGGAGTCCTGCGAAATTTGTTGAGTTTTGTGGTGCCGAAAAGCGCGCAGAAACGACAAAACCCGAGGTTAAGACCTCGGGTTGGGTGGAGCCGACAAGGGGACTCGAACCCCTGACCTGCTGATTACGAATCAGCTGCTCTACCGGCTGAGCTACGTCGGCACGCAAAACGGAGACACTACTGTCTCCGTTAGAATCGCTGGAGCGGGTGACGGGAATCGAACCCGCACCGCCAGCTTGGGAAGCTGGAGTTCTGCCATTGAACTACACCCGCACACGTCATTGCGTATTATAACGAAGAACGTCTTTGAAAGCAAGTCGGAACCTTAGGGAAACGGCTGAGGACACTTTCGTGCCTCAGCCGTTTTATTAGAACATGTCTGCCCGATAAATGGTCTGCGTACGCTCACTGCCGACACCCAGGATGCTGACTGGGATACCGGTAAACTCCTCGATGAGGCGGACATACTTCTGTGCCCCCACCGGCAGTTGCTCCAGGCTCTTGGCGTTGGCCATGGAGTCGTTCCACTCCCAGTTATCCACTTCCTCGTAAACAGGCGTTACCTGCCCCAGGGCCTTCAGGCTGACCGGGAACTCTTTGCTCACTGTGCCGTCAGGCAGGCGGTAACCGACGCACACCTTCAGCTTCTTCAGGCCGGTCTTGGCCAGTGTATCAAGGTGAGGAACAGCGAAATCGGTAATGCCGCTGACCCGGCAGGCGAAGCGCACCATGACGAGGTCGAGCCAGCCAATCCGGCGGGGCCGTCCCGTGGTGGTCCCGTACTCATGGCCCTTTTCCCGAATCAACTCGCCGGTTTCATCCAGCAACTCAGTGGGGAAGGGGCCCTCACCTACCCGAGAGGTGTAGGCTTTCACGATACCAACTACCTTCGTCACCTTCGTCGGCCCGACGCCGGCGCCAATAATGGCCCCGGCGGCAATCGGGTGAGAGGCCGTCACGTACGGATACGTACCGTAGTCGATGTCGAGCAGGTGCCCCTGCGCCCCCTCAAACAGCACGTTCTTCTCCGCGTCAACTGCATCGTTGACGAGTTCAACAGTATTGGCCAAGTAAGGCCGGAGTTGCTCTGCATACTTGAGGTAGGGCTCGGCAATCTCCTCGACGGTAAAGCCCTTCCGCCCGTAGACGCGGTCAAGAAGCTGGTTTTTCGCCTCAACTTGTGCCTGCAGCTTGGGTAAGAACTCTTCTGGGTCGAGCAGATCGATCAAGCGAATGCCGACCCGAGCAAACTTGTCCATGTACGCCGGGCCGATGCCCCGACGAGTGGTGCCGATTTTCCCGGCGCCTTTGCGGTCCTCTTCGGCCTCGTCCAGCGCCACATGGTAGGGGAACACAATGTGGGCCCCACCACTGATGCGCAGGGACGAAAGGTCAACCCCGGCAGCGGCCAACTCGGCCATCTCCTCGATCAACTTGCCGGGATCCAGGACCACCCCGTGGCCAATAATGCACTGGGTCCCGGGATAGAGGATGCCCGAAGGCACCTGGTGCAGCTTATACTGCCGCCCATTCGCCCAAACCGTGTGCCCCGCATTTGAACCACCAGTCGCTCGAACCACCACGTCAGCCCGCTGAGCAAGTGCATCCACAAACTTGCCCTTTCCTTCATCGCCCCACTGCGCACCCATCACCACAACTACCGGCATTCGGGTCCCTCCCAACAAAAACGGCCAGGGGAAATACCTGGCCTGAAAAGTGCCCAAAACCCTGATTCAGTGTATCACCCAGTTAAAGGGCATGTCAACGCGACCTCTAACGTTATCCACAGGTGTGCATAACATGTGGCTAACTCGCGACGTATAAACTTCCCGCGTCATCGCGGCCGTTTTTATCATGCACCCCGTTTTTGCTCTGCGCCGATCATCTTCTGAATGTCTTTCATGAAGTAGAGCTCGACCGTGCCAAGAGGTCCGTTACGGTGTTTCGCCACGATAACTTCCACCATGTTCTTCTTCTCTGAGTCCTCGTTGTAGTAGTCGTCGCGATAAAGAAAGGACACCAAGTCTGCATCCTGTTCGATGGCGCCCGACTCTCGGAGGTCCGACAGCATCGGCCGCTTGTCCTGACGCTGTTCAACGGCACGGGATAGCTGGGAAAGCGCGATGACCGGCACTTTCAGCTCGCGGGCTAGCGCCTTCAGGGACCGGGAGATCTCGGAGATCTCTTGCTGGCGGTTCTGGGCCTGCCCTGGCTTGGCGGGCAATGTCATTAACTGCATGTAGTCGATCATGATCAGATCCAGCCCATGCTCCTGAGAAACCCGTCTGGCCTTGGCTCGCACCTCAGATAATGGGCAGTTTGGCGTGTCATCAATGTAAATCCCGGAGTCAGCAAGGGCAGCCAAACCGGTGCTTAACCGACCCCAGTCTTCATCCTCTAGTTGGCCATTGCGCAGCTTATGACCGTCGACTGCTGCTTCTGATGCCAACAGACGCAGGGCTAGCTGCTCTGCTGACATTTCGAGGCTGAAAAAGAGGACATTTGATTTCCCAATAATGGCTGCGTTCCGGGCAACGTTCAGGGTAAATGCGGTCTTACCTACCGACGGACGAGCGGCCACGATGATCAAATCTGAGGGCTGTAATCCCGAAGTAAGCTGGTCAAGATCACGGAAACCCGTGGTTACGCCGGTTGTTCGGCCTTTCGAGTTATAGAGGAATTCCAGGTGCCCGTATGCCGTCACCAGGGCATCCTTGATATGCATGTACCCTTTCGCCGAACGGCGTTGGGTCACAGTCATGATGGATTTCTCCGCTTCGGACAGCGTAGAATCCACATCCTCAGTACCATAACAATCTTCAACGATCTTCCTGGCCACCGTCTGGAGCCGCCGCAAGGTTGCCCGCTGTTCCACGATCAGGGCGTACTGTTGCACGTTGGCCGTGGTAGGCACCAGGTTAACCAGTCCCGTGAGGTATGTCAGGCCGCCAATGGCGTCCAGTTGCCCACGCTTGCGCAGTTCATCCTGAATGGTAATCAGGTCGACCGGTTCTCCGCGATTGGTAATGTCGACAATCGCGGAGAACAACTGCTGGTGCTTCTCGGCGTAGAAATCACCGGGATTCAGCAAATTGGCGACCGCCATGACAGCCTCGCGATCGATCAACATCGCACCAAGAACAGATTGCTCGGCTTCCAGGTTTTGTGGCGGAACCTTCTCGCTGAAGGCGTTCATTAGTGCGACCTCCCTAAGGTGGAGTAGGCTTAGGCTGTCTGAGCGTTACCGTCATCGGCCTGGAACAGGAGCTCCATCGCCTGCTCGATCGTAGTGGCATAGCAAACCTCGATGTCGTTGACTGCCTCTGGCACGTCCTTGCGGTTCTCCTCAGGCAGAACAACCCGAACCATGCCGGCCTGCTTGGCGCCATATATCTTCTCGTATACACCGCCAATTGCCTTCACATGGCCACGGATGGAGACCTCTCCGGTGATGGCAACATCCTGCCGAATCGGCCGGCCCTGGATCGCCGAGATCATCGCCAAGTAGATTGCCACGCCGGCGCTGGGGCCGTCGATCTTGCCGCCGCCTATGATGTTGACGTGTACATCCCAGTTGGCCAAATCCTCGCCGGTGACCCGCCGCACGACCGCGGCGGCGTTGAACACCGAGTCCTTGGTCATGGAGCCTGCCGTGTCGTTAATGCGCAACGAACCCTTCCCGGCCTCATGGGCGCGGAATGCGACCGCTTCGATCTCGAGGACCGATCCCAGATACCCAAGAACGCCCAGACCAAAGATGCGGCCTACCTCAGCTGTGGCCGCTGCCTTTCGGTAAACGTTGGGCACCAGACGGTTGGTCTGAACCACCTCGAGAATGTCTGCCCGGGTCACCTCGATTGGGTGAGTCTGCGGCTGAAGCCCCATGTTGATCCGGTATAGGATCAGCCCGTAAGCATCAGCCAGGACCCCGATCGCCTTTCGCCCCTCAATGCTATAATCGGCGACAAGACGGGCCGTGCCCTCTTCAAGTTTGACGCCGAGCCGCTGTGCTGCTTGTTCGACGATGGAAACGATATCGCTGGCTGAGAGGGGTTCAAAAAAGACTTCGGCGCAGCGGGAACGCAGCGCAGGGTTGATCTCGCTCGGGTCCCGCGTCGTAGCACCGATCAGGATGAAGTCGGCCGGTGCACCCTCTTCGAATAGCTTCTTTACGTACTTGGGGACATTCGGGTCGTTTGCGTCGTAGTAGCTGGAATCAAAGAAGACTCGCTTGTCCTCCAGTACTTTGAGCAGCTTATTCTGCAGTTGGGGATCCAACTCACCGATCTCATCGATGAAGAGCACGCCGCCGTGCGCATCGGTTACCAGCCCCAGCTTGGGTTCAGGTACCCCCGTTTCAGCCATGTCCCTTCGGGCGCCCTGATAGATCGGGTCGTGCACACTGCCCAGCAGCGGGTTGGTGACTTCCCGGGGGTCCCACCGAATCGTGGTACCGTCCACCTCGATGAATGCTGCGTCACCCCCAAAGGGCGTGTGCTGAAGTTTCTTGGCTTCCTCCAAGACCAGGCGGGCGGCCGTTGTCTTGCCAACCCCAGGCGGGCCATACAGAATGATGTGCTGCGGGAACGGCGAGGCGATTTTGCCCAGTAGGGCACGGACGGCGCGGTCCTGACCGACCACTTCTGCGAGATTGGACGGTTTCAGCACATCCAGGGCCGTCCCGACAAGTCTCTTCTGCTCCAGTGCCTCCAGATGCTCAAGCCGTTTCTGCGTCGAGGTGTTCTCTGGCCCAGACTCCTCCCGCAGGATTTGCTGCTTGATCTCCTTGTAGTACTCCTCGTGCCGCTCCTGCATCCTTAACTGGATTTTCTTCTCGATCTTATCCTCGACAGACCGGCGCGCCACCAGGTCCGCAATCTCAGTCTCCAGTTGATCGATGATCTTGGGCACCTGTGCATGGGCAGGGACTGTGTCGATGGTGGGATCTTCATAGACGAGCCGCTCCAAAGCGAGGACTTGCTCCTCGACGGATTCGGACTTCATCAGGGAAAGCGCATCAAGCTTTCCCGCCTTGAGCACCAGCCGCTCAGGCCCCCAAATTCCAGTTAGCAGCCCAAACAAGGCTCCGACCTGACGCTTGGTCTGCTCCTCAGGGGATACCTTCTGGGCTGAATCTATACTTTCGTCTTGTTTGCCGCTGTGAATAAGTTTGTCCAGAATATCTTTCATGTAAAATCGGCCTTCAGGCCTACACCTCCTCTATAGCCAGATGCAGCCCGAACCGACAAGTCGGCCGGGCCGCTTCATTACGCCGGGACGATCTCCACATTAACGGTACCGGTCACGTTATGCCCGAACTTCAGGGTGACCGGATAGACGCCCAGGGTCTTGATCGGCGTCGTCAGGTCGATGACCTTGCGGTCAAACTCCTTGCCCAGGAACTTGGTAATGGCGTCGGCAATGTCTTTGTTCGTGATGGAGCCAAAGAGGCGACCACCCTCACCACAACGGGCAGGAACCTGGACGGTGTTGCCTTCGAGCTTATCCCGCAGGTTCTGCAGATCCGTTACAATCCGCTGTTGCCGCTCAATCTGAGCCTGCTTCTCCGCTTCAAGACTCTTCATTGCCCCCGCTGAAGCTTCTGTAGCAAGCCCTCTGGGCAACAGGAAGTTCCGTGCATACCCGTCAGATACCTCAAGGGTCTGCCCCTTCTTGCCGGTCCCTTTTACGTCTGCCTTCAGAATGACCTTCATGCTGAGTCCCTCCTAAGGGGTGGTTTTGGGGCGTTTGAGAAGCCCGTGCCCCAGTCCACGGAAGTCGAAAATGCTGTCCCACATGGCTAGCATGATATAAAGTTGAACGCCTATGCTCCAGCCAAACAGGAGCAGCCCTAGCAGGATAAATAACAGGGAGAGTTGCTTGGATATCTCCTTTTTCCTGAGGAACCCGTAGGCCCCGGCCATGCCTACGAGCACAAAGATATAGGAGAGCGGGCTCACCACATTCAGAAGCACCTTGACCCACCAGGGGGCGTTGATCAGCGATGGCCCCATGTATGTTTGCCCGTACAAGGCAGCCACAAAGACCCATGTGAGCCATGACGGAATCCAGAACTCGCTGAACGGCGTGGGTGCCGGGATTTCGTGTCCGAACCGAGGAAGGATCCAGCGACACAACATGTAGTTCAGCCACGAGCTAGCAGCGCCAAAAAACAGCAAAGACGAAGGAAGCAAGGCCCACGTGACCGCGGCCGGGTCCTGTTTGATCTCGTCAATCTGGGCCTTCACACGCTCTGCCTGTTGTTTCTGTGCTTCGGTTGCCCCTGAAGGGAGTGCCGTGGCTTTCTCCATCGCGCTGATGATCGGATCAATCAGCTGTCGCGCCTCTGGCGACTGCACAGCGACGGCGATGGGGTCTCTGCCGCCCATAACCGCCGCCCTGGTAATGACATAGGTGGCGGCATAACCCATAATGGACACGGCCACCGCAATGACGCCAATCACAATCGGCCGCAGCTTTCGCCTGAAGCCGTAACCGAAGGCCAGACCGGGCAGAATGCCCGCGGGGACCAAGTACGAAATTGCCTGTACCGGGCCCACCAACAGCACGGAGAAGATGACCGCCACTACAGAGGTCAGCAAGGCTGTGCGTCCGCCATAGCGCACGTACACCAGCACCAGCGGAATTGGCATGAAGATGCTCAGCATCGGCACGACGGCGAAGACGATGACCAGTGCTGCCATGATACCGCCAAACACTAGGCCACGCACGCCCGTTGAGCGAGTCCGCATCGTCGTAGGTCTCCTTCCAGGAGGGGAGATGGTCAAAGGCGGTCATCCATTTCGCCAGTTAGGGGGCTGACTCCTGCCCGATGGGATTTGCCCCCGCGGTCAGACGCCGGCCGGGTCAATCGACGAAAAAGGGGCACCGCCACAGCGATGCCCCTTTAGTCAGCTTGCCGGCTTACTCAACAGTAAACGGCAGAAGGGCCACAATTCGGGCCCGCTTGATCGCCCGAGTCAGCTGACGCTGATGAGCGGCGCAGTTGCCAGAGATCCGGCGGGGCAGGATCTTGCCACGCTCGGTGATATACCTCTTCAGCCGATTGGTATCCTTGTAGTCGATCGACTCGACCTTGTCAACGCAGAAGCTGCACACCCGACGCTTCGGGCGCCGGCCACGTTCACGACGCATTAGTTTGTCCTCCTTTCATTAGAAGGGGACATCATCGTCGTCGTTGAATTGCGGCTCGCTGCCGAGCCCTGCCGATTCACGGCGGGGACTGCTGCTACTGCTTCCGCTACCAGTTCCCTCGTGACCACGATCGAGGAAGCGAACCTGACTGGCTACAACTTCCGCTTTTTCGCGGCGCTGGCCTTCCTGCGTGTCGTAGGTGCGAATTTGTAGACGCCCCTGAACGGCAACCAGGCGGCCTTTCTGCAGGTAATTGGCAGCGGTCTCAGCTTGCCGCTCCCACACGACCACATCGATGAAGTCCGTTTCTTTCTCGCCCTGCGGGTTGTTGGTGCCACGATCCACGGCCAAACGCAGCGTTGCCACTGCCTTGCCGCTCGTCGTGTACCGTAGCTCAGGGTCCTTGGTAAGGCGGCCGATCAGTACGACGGTGTTGAGCACATCCTTACCTCCTTTAGGGTCATTACTCCTCCGGACGGACGATCAAGAACCGGATAACTTCATCCGTGATCTTGAGAACGCGGTTAAGTTCCTCCGCAGTCCTCGGCTCGCCCTTGAAGTATACGACAGTGTAGAAGCCTTCGCGGAGATCATTGATCTCGTAGGCGAGACGCTGCTTGCGGGTGGGCTCGAGCTTCTCGATTTCACCACCGTTACCGTTGATAATACCGGTAATCCGGTCAAGCAGAGCCTGGTTGCCTGCGTCGTCAAGATCGGGGCGAGCAACTACCATCATTTCGTACGACCTCATGGGTACACCTCCTCCCTATGGTCTAGTGGCTCCGTAAACGGAGCAGGGAGGCAGCAGCTGGTTTCAGCTGCGCCTGTCACTCGCGTTTTCGCGCGAGTCTTATCAACTATATCATGTGGACGGGCATTGATCAAGATTCTATGGTAACCCTGTTCTGGTCAATCATGGTTGCGGTGAAATGGGCCAATGCTGCTTGACGCTCTTCTCAAACTTGGCTCTGGGAATCATGACGCGATGGCCGCACCCGGTGCACTTCAGGCCAAAATCGATCCCCGTACGGAAGATCTCCCACTGGTCAGAGCCACAGGGATGTGGCTTCTTCAGGCGCACCTTGTCGCCGACTTCGTATTTTACGCGCTCCATGGGTGTGCAACCACCTCCTCGGGGCTCTGTACTGCCTAGATCGCGAATACCACCAGAACGCCTATTAGTATGAGCATCACGGCGACCGTGCCGAAACAGCCGGCACGGCCTTTCAGTTTGGTTTTCATGCCCTCGTATGCCGCCTTGGATTCAGCCCGGGCCTGACTGCGGCTGAGCCGGTCGGCCTGCTTCAGTTCCCGCACAGCTTCTGACAGTTTGCCGAGCTTCTTGTACACGGCGTGCATGTTCTGATGAAACACCGGGTTGTCCGGGTTCAGGGTCACTGCTTCCCGGTATTTGGCCAAGGCCTCAGCATACTCCCCTCGGGCATAGAAAATGTTTCCGAGGTTACTGTGGGCTTGGGCCAGATGCGGGTCAATGGCCAAGGCCTTGAGGAGGGCTTCTTCCGCCTGGCGGTCGTCGCCGAGTTGAGCGTGGATCGCACCGATCCGGCTGAATGCCCAGGCCAGTGAGGGATTCTCGTTAAGTGCGTCGGTGTAAGCTTGCAGGGCCTCCTGTAATTGGCCCTGTCCGTACAGACTATCTGCTTTCTGAATCAGTGTGCTGTCCAAATCGCCGTCCATAGGCTCCTCCTTATACATTGGGTCAACCTGCCGTTCTGTACATAGCTTTCGGTCTAGCACCATATACTTCCCCATGCCGAGTTCTATGGAAGGCAGAGGTTGGTCTTGCTCGAGAGCTTTAAGGGACTTCTCCCCCATGCCTGGTCGGAACCCCCGGAACAGAGGGTACATGTCGACGCACCGGACGCGGCGACGACCCTGGCCCAGATCCTTTATCGGTATAGTTATCCCCTTGTGGTTCGGGCTTGTTCCCTGGTTTTGTTGTGTATCGGCACGGATCGGTCAATTGGCGATGCACTGGGGCCGCTGATTGGTACCCGCCTCTCTGAGGGAGGACCAAAGGCTTATCACGTGTTTGGCACGCTCGATAACCCTGTTCATGCAGGGAATCTGGGAGAGACCATTGAGCGTGTGAGGGCGAATTTCGAGCGTCCCTTCGTCCTTGCGGTGGACGCGTGCCTGGGCCGGTCAGAGTCCGTGGGCATGCTCGTGGCGGGAAAAGGAAGCCTGAAGCCAGGCGCTGGGGTGAACAAGGCATTGCCTGCCGTTGGCGACGTATACCTGACCGGGATCGTAAACGTTGGCGGGTTCATGGAATACTATGTGCTTCAAAATACCCGGCTAAGCCTGGTCGTTCACATGGCAAAGGTAGCTGCCACTGCGGCAGACATAGCTTTATCCCATTTCGGCGACCGAATCGGTATGCAACGGGCCGCGCAGCGGTAAGGATGGCTTCCTGACCAGCCCGGCCCGGTGATACGAGAGCCGCCCGACCCTGTATTCCTGGTCGGGCGGCCGCCTTTTTTGTTCCCGGTTATTCACGTACAGAGTCATGCCCATTCTCGTCAGCCGACATGAGGCTGCGCCCGTGAAAGAGTGCTCCGTCGTGAACCACGAGGTGACCGCAGCGAATGTCGCCGTAAAGTTGAGCTCCAGAGAGAAGTTCTAGTCTCCCCTCTACTTGCACATCACCGTGCAATTCCCCTGCCAAAGCGAGGTCGGTTGACTTCACTGTGGCGACTACCTTGCCCTTTGGCCCCACGATGAGCTCACCGTCATGCTCGATGGAACCTTCAAGTAGCCCGTCTATCCTGACGACACCGCAGGAGTGGATCGTGCCGCGGATTTGCGTTCCCTCGCCCACGATCGACTGGACCTTACCCGGTTGCACCACTGCCGGCGCCTTTTTTGTCCCGAACACAGACACGACCTCCAGCTATTGGAAATACTTGGTAGGGTCTACCGGCACCCCATTGTAGTGCACTTCATAGTGAACGTGGGCCCCGGTACTGTTGCCTGTGCTTCCAACCCAGCCAATTCGGTCGCCACGGGTAACATGCTGCCCGACCTTTACATCCCAATCGACCATATGTCCATACAACGTTTCGAATCCGTATCCGTGATCGATGACTACAGCGTAGCCGTAGCCGCCGTTTAGCCAGCCGGCGTGAGTGACGACTCCTTCAGCCGTAGCAACAATGGGTGTCCAATAGTCTTGGGCCAGGTCCACACCGTTATGGAACTCTCTCCCCCACCCCAGGGGGCTCCAGCGGTATCCGAAGCGGTCGGTGATTATGGGTGCCGATACCGGTAGACCGGTGGGACGATGGGCCAAGTACGCCTTTTGATCTGCGAAATTCTGCTTACCTTCGCTTAGTGCGGTGTAGAGCAGGTCCATCTCTTTGATCTGGTCAGCCATGACCTGACTGACTTCTTCTGACTTGGCGACCGTGTCGGCCACTTTGCGGCTGTTCGTGTCGGGAATGCGCAGGTTGACATCCAGGGTGTCTCTGGCGGAGAAGAGATGGAGACTGACGTCGGGCGGGAGCATTGCATTCAGGGTTGGGAGACTTTCAGTCACGTTTCGGATTGAAAGCGGGCCGCCGCGACCATACCGCAGTGTCGTCTCCGTGGCAGTTTCGCTGCGGGAAGGGATTGATGATGTTTGCCCTGTAAGTTGCCGAATCTCTTCCTCCAACTTCTGTAGGGCATCTAGCTTTTTTTGTGTCTCCTGGCTCTTGGCAGCCATCGTATCGATCTCGGCCTGCTGAAGCCTAGCTGTTTTCCGCAGCTCAGTGAGTTCCTGTGTGTCAGTGCGCAAACCGGTGTTCAACCGGAGCAGCACTACGATGCTGCCTAGAACCCCGGCTACAACCAAACCCACGACGAGTAGCCACGCCTTTGATAGGTGGAGTGAGAGGGTTTTGGCATTGGTGCCGCGGACAATGATCACGGTCATCCGCGAATCTCTTGGCACCCAACCCCCTCCTTCCTGCCACCGGTTCCTGCATAGAATTAGCCCACCTGGGTATTTCCACCCAGGTGGGCTAATTCCTTCCCGAAGTCAAAAAATGCAGGTGCACCACAATAAAGCTTTACATTAGGAACAAAGGTGCCCTCTTAGCTGATGGCCTTCTGCAGGGCATCCTTTTCCTCATCCGAGAGCATATAGGTCGACGTTCCGTTCTTGATTGGCTTGGCGTACACGCGGTTTTCGTTCCGACCATACAAGCTGGAGAGCACAAAACCGTCATTTTCGGCGTTCAGGACGGCAATGGCAAAGCTGAGATCGGCTCCCGTGTCTGGGAAGGCATTAAAGCGAACCACAGCCACTTTCTGCACGTGCCGTCTCGCATCCGTGACCATATTTCGGATGTCCTGAGTAATTGTCGCCGCCTGATCCTGGAGTGCGTTCAGTTGACCAACCTGTGTTAGGAGGAGAGTCTCCAGGTCTTGACCGGTTTTTCCCTGAAGCAGGGTGCGATACCGTTTCAGTAGTTTGGCCTGCCGAGCCAAGCTAACCAGCATGATCACCAGGACGATTAGTGAGACTGCAAGTGCAAAAAAGGCAATCACAAGTGGGTCGAGGTTCGTGAACGAATACACGGTGAGGGCCTCCTTGACCTGATCTGGGAGTAGTGCCATAGACGTTCAGTTCCAGTGCCGTATGATGTTCCACGTGGAACCCGTCCCAGTGGGGGATGGCCTGCTGCCAGTTCAGGCAACCTTGCCGTCCCAGGGCTTCTACCCTTCACGGAACGGTTCACGCACGCTTGAAGGGACCTTAAGCCTTCCGACTGATCCAGATTAGCCTCGCTCCGGTCCGTCGCTTTCCGTTGCGATGTTCCACGTGGAACCTGCTCATTGGTTGGAAGGACGGATGCCGGTTGCCGCAGCGCCGCGGTGGGCGCGGCCTCTCCCCTGCGTGGAACCGTTCGCACCCATTTGAAGAGGGTGTAACCCGGGAGACTCCCGGCAGTGAACCTTCGCTTCGGGCCGCCAATCTCCGTTATGATGTTCCACGTGGAACCATACCGCAGACAAGCAGCGAAGACACCAGCGTGCGGACCGAGACCCACGCCGCTCGGCTCTGCGGAGCTAACTCGCCATGTTCCACGTGGAACACATCGCCCCGCGTTCTGAAGGAAACAACCCATTATACCCTGAAAGCTTCCTTCGGCGGTGCGCCAGATTCTGACTGTCCTACGCCCAACGCGTCCAGAATACGCTGCAGGCCCTCATTCCCGTAAACCGTAATCTCGATCTTGCCCTTCTGCTCGCCCATGCTCAAACGCACCGGCGTGCCAAAGAACTCCCGTAGTTGCTGTTCTACATCCAGCAAGTCCCGGCTCATCTTCTTTGCGACACCAGCCGGCTTCTGCCCGGAAGACCGACTGTGCTCAACGAATTGCTCCAGCTGCCGCACCGAGAACCCCTTTGCTACCGCATCCCGGGCCAGCAGGTCTTGTTCGTCGGCATCGGCGACGCCCAACAACACCTTAGCATGCCCCATTGAGAGACGTCCGGCCTTGACCTCCTCCCGCGCAGCCCGTCCGAGTTGCAGCAGGCGAAGAGTATTGGTGATTTGCGGTCGGCTGCGCCCCAGCCTTTTCCCCAGTTCATCCTGAGTGAGATGAAACTCACCCAACAACTGC
The DNA here is from genome assembly GCA_050262655.1 of Mycobacterium leprae. GTDB lineage: Bacteria > Bacillota > Sulfobacillia > Symbiobacteriales > Symbiobacteriaceae > DASXVX01. The sequence goes on from JBLNEM010000468.1 coordinate 19,068, forward strand.
TGGTACGCCTCAGCCTCTTCGAGCGGGTTTAGATCCTCCCGCTGCAGATTTTCAATCAGGGCGATCTCCATGGTTTCCGCTTCCGAGAAGTCCCTAACCAGGGCTGGGACTTCCTTTAACCCCGCCAATTGCGAGGCCCGCCAACGTCTCTCGCCGGCGACAATCTCAAAGAACTGCCCCTTTGGGCGGACTACGATCGGCTGTACGACCCCGTGTTCCCTGATGGACGCAGCCAGTTCCTCCAGCTTACCCTCATCGAACGTCCGGCGCGGCTGTTTGGGATTGGGCCGAATGAGCCCTACCTCTAACGAACTGACGCCGTCTTTCTCGGCCTCCGTCAACTCCACCTCAGGAATCAACGCGCCGAGCCCTCTACCCAGCCCTTTCTTCGACATGCTCAATCACCTCTCTGGCCAGATCCGCATACGCCTCGGCTCCTTTGGATCGGGGATCGTACAGCGTGATCGGGAGGCCATGGCTGGGGGCTTCACTGAGACGAACGTTCCTCGTCACGATGCTGCCATACACCTTACCACGGAAAAACCGCTTCACGTCCTCAACCACCTGGATGCTCAGGTTTGTCCGACCGTCAAACATCGTCAGCAGAACGCCCTCGATCTCGAGTTTCGGATTGAGGGCTTCTCGCACCAACTTGAAGGTATCCATCAGCTGCGTCAGCCCCTCCAGTGCGTAGTACTCGCACTGGATCGGAATCAAAATGGAGTCCGCAGCCGTGAGTGCGTTGATCGTCAACAGACCAAGCGAAGGCGGGCAGTCGATCAACACAAAGTCATACTCAGTGCGAGCCGGCTCTAGCGCTTTCTTCAGACGGCTCTCCCTGGACATCCGGGGAACCAATTCAATCTCAGCTCCGGCCAGGTCGATCGTGGCTGCCACAACGGAGAGTCCTTCCACCCGAGAAGGGACGACCACATCTGCCAGTGGCGCATCTTCAATCAGTAGATCGTAGACGGAAGTCGGCACTTTCTTCCGGTCAATCCCCAGCCCACTAGTAGCGTTTCCCTGGGGGTCGATATCGACCAGAAGGACTCGCTTGCCGGCTTCGGCCAAGCAGGCGCTCAAGTTTACTGCAGTGGTGGTCTTACCGACGCCACCCTTCTGGTTGGCCACGGCAATAATGCGTCCCACTGTGGACACTCCCCCTCCGATTCATTCATAAAGACAAAAACCGTACACGTTTAACTCCGTAGACATTCGGCGAATGAAAACACGTTCCTGCACCGAATCGCCCTCATTGTCTTGGACAAAAAGAAAGCCCCGCTCTTCACAGCGGGACTCTCCTCAGCGCCTCGGTTTTCGAATTTTCCGGACGTCCATAACCGCGATACAGCCGTTTTTTTCGACGCTCCCTACCCATCACTATCGTCTTACCGAATATGACCAAAAACGCGCTACGAGCCATTGTACAGCCTTCGAATTATAGCGGACTTTTCAGTGGGGTGCCGGCCTTGCGCGGGTACTTGGCAGGAGTAGCTGCCACCTTTTTCATGCGGATTAAGGTACGGCTTCCCGCTCCCAAAGGCAGTTCGACGGACCGCACCTCCTCGAGCCGCCCGCCCAAAATCTTGATGGCGTCCGCGGCATCAGCCACTTCGGCCTCGGCGGCAGGCCCCTTCAACGCCACGACCGTCCCACCGACCCGGCAAAACGGTAAGGTATACTCAGCCAGTACTCTCAGTTGTGCTACCGCTCGCGCCACCACCAGGTCAAACTGTTCGCGGTAGCCCTTCTCCTGCCCCTTCTCCTCTGCCCGTCCCCACACAATAGAGCAGTCAGCTCCTGCCCCCTGGGCCCCGGCGAACAGGTCCGCCTTGACCGCTTCAAGGAATTTACATTTCTTGGCGAGCGTCTCCAAAAGCGTCAGGTCGACACCTGGCATGAGGCACTTCAGCGTCACGCCGGGAAACCCGGCCCCAGTTCCGACGTCAAGCACCTTGAGGCCGGGGGCCAACTCCGTCACAAGGAGAACCAGCGCAGAGTCAACTGCGTGCTTCACGATCATCTCTCGGTCGTCCGTGATCGCGGTCAGGTTCAGGTGCTCATTCCATTCGGCAACCATCTCCAGATGCCGCAAGATCCCTCGGAGTTGTTCATCTGCCGCTGTAATCTGGTACTGAGCCAACTCATCGGACAGCAATGCGCTCAGGCTGTAATCCATGTCCTAGCCCCCCCTCCTTTGTTCCAGATAAATCATCAACATCGAAATATCAGCCGGAGATACGCCTGCGATTCTGCTCGCCTGGCCCAACGTCTCGGGACGCAGCTTGTTCAGTTTCTCCCGGGCCTCCGTAGAAAGGCCCCGCAACGCACTGAATTCCAAGTCGGCAGGAATGCGCTTGGCCTCCAGCCGCTTGACCCGATCGACCTGCTCCATCTCTTTGCGGATATATCCCTCGTATTTGATGAGGGTTTCTACTTCATGGTAGACGCTCTTCGGCAGGTCCGGCCGTCCTGCCCCCATGGCCACCAAATCCTCGTAGTGCAACTCCGGTCGCCTCAGCATCTGCGCCGCGGAACTACCGGTTTTGAGTTCACTGGTGCCCACGCGTCTTAACACGGACTGCACTTCATCAGTGGGAGCGATCGTGGTCCCTTCCAGCCTGGCGCCCTCCGCCTGAATCGCATCACGCAACCCGGTGAAGACTTCCCACCGGCGGTCGTCCACCAGCCCAACTGCCCTTCCTGACTCGGTCAGCCTCAGGTGGGCGTTGTCTTGCCGCAGCATGAGCCGGTATTCGGCCCGGGAAGTCATCATGCGGTACGGCTCATTGCTTCCTTTAGTCACCAGGTCATCGATCAGGACGCCGATATAAGCATCAGACCGGCTCAGGACCAGCGGGTCACGTCCCTGCACGTACAGCGCTGCATTCATGCCAGCAACCAGGCCCTGAGCTGCAGCCTCTTCATAGCCTGAGGTCCCGTTAATCTGACCCCCGCAGAACAGGCCCCGGACCCTCTTCGTCTCCAGAGACGGCTTCAACTGAGTACTTACGACATAGTCATATTCAATGGCATAGCCTGCCCGCAGCAGTTCAGCCTGCTCCAACCCCCTGATGGTTCGAATCGCATCAATCTGAACGTCCTCCGGCAAGCTCGTAGACATCCCAAGGACGTACATCTCGACACTATCCCATGACTCCGGCTCGAGGAAGACCTGGTGGCTCTCCTTCTCGGCAAACCGGACGACCTTGTCTTCTACCGACGGACAGTACCGGGGGCCCCTCCCCTCGATCACGCCCGTGAACATCGGAGCGCGGTGGAGGTTGGCGCGGATCACTTCGTGGGTCCGTTCGTTGGTGTAGGTCAACCAGCAGGGCATCTGCTCTCTCGCTTCACAACTTGACATGTAGCTGAACCGCCACGGCTCAGCGTCGCCGTCCTGCCGGACCATCACATCGAAGTTGACGGTCCGAGCATCGATCCGGGGCGGCGTTCCAGTCTTGAACCGACCGACCTCCAGCCCGAGCTTCTTCAGGCTCGCGGTCAACCCCACGGCCGGCGCCATCCCGCTAGGACCCGACTGCTTCTGCAGTTCCCCTACGATTGTCCGGCCATGCAGGTATGTGCCCGTGCTGAGGACCACACTTCGCCCCCTGTAGACCAGACCTGTCGCCGTGATAACCCCTGTAACCTTACCTTCTTCAACCAGGATCTCGACAATCATCCCTTGCTTCAGATCCAGGTTGGGCGTACGCTCCATGGCCAACCGCATGCTCCAGGCATAGGCGCGCTTATCAACCTGAGCCCGCAAAGCCTGTACCGCAGGTCCTTTACCGCTATTCAGAAGCCGCATCTGCAGAAAGGTAGCATCGGCTGTCAAACCCATCTGCCCACCCAATGCATCGATCTCGCGCACCAGATGCCCCTTCGCCGGCCCGCCAATAGAGGGGTTACAGTTCATCATGGCGATGTTGTCCAGGTTCGTCGTGAAGCAGACCGTCCGCAGTCCCATCCGCGCAGCGGCCAGGGCCGCCTCGACCCCCGCATGGCCTGCGCCCACTACGATGACGTCGTATTCCTTGGCTGATACCATTCGATCACTTCCCAATGCAGAACCGACTGAAGATCTGGTCCAGCAGGTCGTCGCCGACGCTATCCCCTGTAACCTCGCCCAGGGCAGTCCAGGCGCCCCTGACATCGATCGAGATCATGTCCGATCCGAACCCATTCTGGAGGGTCTCCAGGGCCCCCTCCAGATGTCGCAGAGCCCGCCGTAATGATTCCTCTTGCCTGGCATTGCCAACCAGACTAACCTCCGGATCGACGCCACCTGCCGCCCGCACCAGCACCTCTTCCAGTTGGTCAATGCCAGTACCCGTAGCAGCGGAAACGACAACAGCCTCTACTTCGCCCAAGGTGCTTCGTACATCTCCCCACGCTCCGGCAGCTGTGAGGTCCACCTTGTTGATTACCAGTACAGTCTCAACCCCTGCCGGCAGGCCACGGAAGATCGCCTGATCGTCCGGCGTTACGCCGCAAACTGCGTCGATAACCAACAGCACCAAATCTGCCTGGCTCAACGCCGAATGGGTTCGCTCCACACCGATCCGCTCTACCACGTCCGTGGTATCGCGCAGACCCGCGGTATCGGCCAAAAGCACCGGAAACCCCTTGATATTCACCCACTCTTCGATCACGTCGCGCGTCGTACCCGGCACCTCGGTTACGATTGCCCGATTCTCCCGCAACAGCCGATTCAGCAGGCTGGATTTACCGACGTTTGGGCGACCGGCCAACACTACTCGCAAGCCGTCCCGCAGTATTCTTCCCCCACGGGCCCCTTCGAGCAACCGGTTCAGTTCGCCAGTCCCCCACCTACAGACTTCCTCCACCTCGGAGAGTGTCTGTACTTCCAACTCCAGCTCCGGAAAGTCGATGTCAGCCTCCAGATGGGCCGTGACCTCGAGCAGCCTTTCCCGAATGCGGCCGATCCCTTCGCTCAACCTGCCTTTGAGTTGTCGGACCGCCAGCCCCATAGCTTTGTCCGTTTTGGCCCGAATGATGTCGATGACTGCTTCAGCCTGCGCCAAGTCCATCCGCCCGTTCATAAAGGCACGCCGTGTGAACTCCCCGGGCTCCGCCAAACGTGCCCCCGCCGCCAAAACGCAGCCCAAAACACTGCCGACGGCGATTTGCCCACCGTGGCAGTGAATCTCTACGACGTCCTCTCCTGTATACGAGTGAGGCCCGCGCATCACCACGGCCAGGGCTTCGTCGACGGTTCTCCCCGTCGTGGTCTCTACCCAGCCATAGACGACCCGGTGTGAGACGCTTGACCCCAGCGGCCTACCGGTGCGCGGCCGAAAAACTCGTGCCGCTACGTCGACGGCATCGGGGCCACTGATTCGAATGACCGCAATACCGGCTTCGCCCATCCCGGTGGCGATCGCCGAGATCGTGTCCGCCGTTCTTAGCATCGAGAAGCCCTCCCTGACCATGCAAACCCCCAGTTGACAAAAAGAGCCTGGTAGCTCCGCTACCAGGCTGCTCTGTTCCTACTACTTAGGCTGAATAACGACCCGCCGGAAAGGTTCTTCCCCTTCACTGGTTGTAGCAACGAACGGGCTGTCCTGAAGAGCCAGATGAATAACCCGACGCTCGTGCGCACTCATCGGTTCAAGAACCATTGGCTCCCCGTTCCGCTTGACACGATCAGCCAAGCGAGTCGCAAGCCGCATGAGGGTCTCTTCCCTCCGCTTGCGATACCCCTCGACGTCGAGCAGTACCCGAGGTCCGCCGTCTTCAACCTTTGAACCCACGAGATTCAGCAGGTATTGCAGAGCCTCAAGAGTTTGCCCATGATGGCCAATGAGCATACCGGCCTCATCACCTGTCACGTCGACGTGCAGGTAATCAGCGTCACCACTCACACTGACGGCGGCTGTGACCTCCATGGACTGGAACAGGTCGGCCAGGAAACGTTCAATACGCTCCTGCCGGGTCTGCTTGGGCGTGACTCGCACGACGGCGGGTCTTGCACCAATCCCCAGAAAACCGCCTTTTCCCTCATCCACGATCTCAACTGCCACTCGGTCAGCGGGTACTCTGAGTTCTACCAGTGCCGCAGCCAAAGCTTCGTCCACTGTCCGTCCGCTCTTCTCAACAGTCTTCATCGTGCTCCCGCTTCCCCTTTCAGACCCGCCCCGCCCTTAAGACGAGGAAATCCAGGGTAGATCGCCTGTTGCACAATACCAAAGATCGTGCTAACCACCCAGTACAGCACCACGCCGCCGGCCATCGACCAGCTCATCCACCCGAAGAGAATCGGCATCATGTACATCATCATCTTCTGGTTGGGATCCGTGGCCGCACCGGTGAGGTAGCTCTGGGCAAGCATAGAAACAATTGTAACGGCCGTCAGGAAAATCTGATGCGGCGCACTAAGGGGGCCCATGAAGAGGAAAGCAGTTCCGATCTCAACGGGAGGCTTGTAGGCCTGCAACACCGCGAAGATCGCCCACAGGAAGGGCATCTGAATCAGCAGCGGCAGACAGCCCGCAAACGGATTAACTCCCTGAGTCTTGTAGAGCTGCATCATCTCTTGATTCAGCTTCTCGGGCTGGTCCTTATACTTCTCTTGAATTTCCTTGAGAAGGGGCTGGACCTCCTGCATTTTCTTCATGCCCTTCATCTGGTAGATCGTCAGTGGCAGAATGACAACTCGAACCACTAACGTCAACAAGATGATACCTAGCCCATAGCTGCCAGTCAGACTGACGAACCAGGTTAATAACGAGGCCATTGGCTTGATAATCCATTCAGGCGCCCAAACAGATGCAAACAACGCGCAGAGCCCTCCTCAGCAAACGCATGCTATACCCAATAGGCATCAGGGGACGGGATCGAACCCGCCGGGATGGAACGGGTGACACCGGAGCACTCGCTTCACCGCCAGATAGGTCCCCTTCATGGCACCATACTTCCCAAGCGCCTCATACGCATACTGGGAGCAGCTGGGGTAAAACCGACACGTTGGCCCGCCCTTCAGCGGCGATAGGTACTTCTGGTACCCTCTAACAAGCCACATCAGTGCCTTCTTCACGGTTTTGACCCTTCCGACTGAATTACGCCAGCGCGCTTGAACAAATCCTCAATCGCCGTCTGCAACGGAGAAAAGCCCATGTCCTTGACCGATTGCCGCGCAACCACGATTAAGAGAAGTCCAGGCCTGACGCGCGGCCAGATACCGTGCACGACAGCCCGGATTCTCCGCTTCACCCGGTTCCGAACGACAGCTTTGCCCAGTTTCTTCCCTGCGGCAAAGCCGATGCGGCTGACAGAGGTTTGCCTTTGAGGCAAAACGTATAGAACCGCGGCCCGGTTGGCCACGGAACGTCCTTCCGAGTAGACTTCCTGAAAGGTCAGATGCGATTTAAGCCGATACACCCGTTTCATGTGTCCCGGAAAGGATTCGACTGCAATGTGCAGCTTCCTTCCTGGCCCCTCCGATCTCCCAAGGGAGCGCTACGATCGCATATGGAAAAAGAGCCGCGGCCAAAATGGCGCGGCTTAGACTGCGAGGCGCTTTCTTCCTTTGAGACGCCGAGCCTTAATAACCTTCTGCCCGTTGCGAGTGCTCATACGGGTCAGGAACCCATGAACCTTCTTGTACTGCCGGTTGTGCGGCTGGAACGTGCGCTTCAATGCGTGCACCCCCCTAAGCTAAACCCAAGAAAAAGACACACGCGAGATTATACCTGACTCCCCAAGAGACGTCAAGCCGAGAAACGCCGCGCCACGCCGCCGGATACCCACAGCCCTGAACCGGCAATCAACAATTCAGTGCACACGTTATGCCCAGATCCAGCAGACTGTGGATGACCGCCAACAGATTCTCCACAAATCAGCAGGAGGATATCCCGAGCGCGCCGTACCTTTTCCTCATCGTAGGAACACCCTGTCCACCAGTTGTTGTTGATAACTTTACATCGCTCTGCTATCATGTGTCATACAGCCCGTTCAACTTACCACCCCAGTGGAAGCAGGAACTGGCTAAAATCTTTTTATGCACACCTTGTGGATAATGATGTGCATAATGTGTTGATAGCCCCGCCTCCCCTGTATGGTTCCCCATCTATCAAGGGGTCGACCCTAGCCGACTTCATCCTTTCGAGGAGGCTCACCCATGAAGACCGAGTTGTCTCAGGTATGGCAGCAGTGCCTTGAGGTGCTTGAACGCCAGCTCCCCAAATCCAGTATAGAGAACTGGCTCAAGACAACGAAGCCTGTTGCTGTGGTGGATGACACCATCATCGTCGGCGTACAGGGGGAGTTCGCCAAAGACCGTCTGGAGTCGCGCTACGGCGTGCTGCTGCGTCAGGCGCTCAAAGACCTCACCAAGCGGAATATGAACCTGAAGTTCGTATCCAATCCTAATGTAATTGAAGAAACGGCACCGCTCTCCCTGGCCCAACCGGTTACGCCGGTAGCCGATGCAGCGCCGGTGCCTCCTTCCCCGTCGCCTGCCCCCGGGTCAGAAGGGCTGACGAAGCCCCTGATTCCTCGCTATACATTTGAAAGCTTTGTTATTGGTAACTCCAACCGCTTCGCCCACGCGGCTGCACTGGCCGTGGCCGAAACACCAGCTAAAGCTTACAACCCTCTTTTCATCTATGGTGGCGTTGGGCTGGGCAAAACCCATCTGATGCATGCCATCGGACACTATGTATCAGCCCAGAACCCCCATGCGCGCATCTCCTACATCTCAACCGAGACCTTTACGAATGAGTTCATTAATGCTCTGCGTGATAACTCCACTGCAGAGTTTCAGAACAAGTATAGACACGTGGATGTCCTCCTGGTGGACGACATTCAGTTCTTGGCCGGCAAGGACCGCACACAGGAAGAGTTCTATCACACCTTCAACGCCATTCATGAGGCGAACAAGCAGATCGTTATCTGCTCGGACCGGCCGCCCAAGGAGATCCCCACGCTGGAAGCCCGACTTCGCTCCCGTTTTGAGTGGGGACTGATCTGCGATATCCAACCACCTGACCTGGAGACGCGTATTGCCATTCTCCGCAAGAAGGCCCAGGTCGAGAACTTGACGGTTCCCGACGATGTGATGAGCTACATCGCAACAAACATTGAAACAAACATCCGAGAGCTTGAGGGCGCCCTGACGCGAGTCGTGGCCTACTCGGGGATGATGCGCAGTCCCATTACACTGGACGTTGCCATCTACGCACTGAAGGACATCCTCCCCCCCAACCGCCCGAAGCAGATCACCATTGCAACCATCAAGCAGGTGGTCGCCGAACACTACAATATCAAGCTGCAGGATTTCGAGGTCCGAAACCGGACCCGCAGTGTGGCCTTCCCCCGCCAGGTTGCGATGTTCCTCTCCCGGGAACTGACCGATTCCTCACTGCCGAAGATCGGCGAGGAGTTCGGCGGCCGTGACCATACAACCGTTATTCATGCCTGCGAGAAAATCGCAGAGGATATGAAGCGGGATCCGTCCTTCGCCGCTGTGATTGAACAGCTGATCGGGCGAATTCGGTCCGAATAACGGGTGTTTATGCACAGGATGTGGACAACCACTGTGGATAGAAGCATGCGGGAGAACGCCTCAGCCGTTTTCCCCAGGAGTGTCCCCCCTGTGTGGATGGTGTGCGCGACCTTGCCAACAGTTTATTGCGCAGCGCGTTCCCCGTCCCGGTAGATGTCCACCGACTTCTCCACAAATCCACAGCCCCTACAATGATTATTACGACCCTGTACCATTACGCACACCGCGAAGAAGGCCGGCAATCACCGGCGAATGTCCCCAAGAGGAGGGCTTCACGTGAAGATCACAATCAGCCAGGAAGCACTGAACAACACGCTTGCCACTGTGTCCAAGGAGGTTTCGACGAAGAACACGATTCCTGTTTTGGCCGGAATCCATCTTTCGGCCCGTGGCAACGTTCTATCCCTGAGAGCCACTGATATGGAGTTGGCGATTGAATCTTCAGTGGCTTGCCAGGTAAGCGCAGAGGGAGAGGTGGTCCTGCCTTCCCGGATCCTGACTGATCTGGTCCGCCGCATTCCTTTTGGCGACATCGACCTCACGGTTGATTACCGTAACTTCACGGCTACGGTGCAGTGGGGCAAGTCACAGTATGTCATTCATGGCTTCCCCGCCGATCAGTTCCCCAGCCTGCCGGACATTGCCAACGCATCAGCGTTTGCCGTCAACCAGCCCTTGCTGCGCGACCTTCTGCGACAGACCGCCTTTGCGGCTGGCCACGATGAGACCAAGCCTTGGTTGACCGGCGTCTTCTTCAAGTTGAGCGAAAACCGGTTAACCGGTACCGCAACTGATGGTGTCCGTATTGCTTTTGCGGAGACCGACGCGGACAATCCCAGTGGACATACGTTCTCGGTGATCATCCCTAGCCGCTCCCTCAACGAACTGACCCGGCTGCTGTCCACCGAGCCGGAAGCTGTGGTTCAGGTTGCCGTAACCTCGAACCAGGCGTTCTTTGATCTGGGCAAGGTGACGGTAATCTCCCGCTTGTTGGAAGGGCAGTACCCTGACGTAATGCGGCTGGTGCCGCAGAACTATCCGACGGAGCTCAGCGCCAATCGGTCTGAGTTTGCCGAGGCCATCGAGCGTGCGGCCTTGATTGCCAAAGACGGTGCGATCAAGCTTCGGCTTGAGGACGAGCGCATCACAGTGACCTCGAACACCCCCGAAGTGGGCCATGTTTACGAAGAGGTCCCGGCCAGCAAGCTGACTGGAGAGGCCCTGGACATTGGCTTTAACTCGAAATTCCTCGTGGACTTCCTCAACGTGCTGCATGATCCGGAATTCCGGTTGCAGTGCTCGGGAAGCCGCAATCCAGCCCGGCTTCAGGCCGTAGGCAACACGCGGTTTGTCTACGTGGTTTTGCCGCTGATCACTTACTAGGAGTGCGCTATGACCAAATCGTTCATCGCCATTTCCACCGAATACATCACACTAGACGCTTTTCTCAAATGGGTGAGTGTCGTGCAGTCGGGCGGTGAGGCCAAAACGCTCATCGCCTCCGGGGCAATCACTGTCAACGGTGAGCCTGAGGTCCGCCGTGGGCGGAAGCTCCGGCCTGGCGATCGCGTTCAGTGCCCGGATGGGTCGGTATTTGAGATCACAGAGGGAGAGGGAGGCTAGGCAATGTACCTATCCTCTCTTGAACTGTTTTCTTTTCGCAATTACTCGCACCTGACCTGTTCTTTCTCACCGACCCTCAACGTGATTTACGGTGACAACGGACAGGGCAAGACCAACCTCCTGGAGGCCGTTTACTTTCTGGCTACGGGTCGGAGTCATCGAACCAGCCGGGATCAGGATCTCCTCAAGGAGGGCGAGTCGGCGTTCGGGGCCCGTGCGTCGGTCATGCGATCTACCGGCGAAATGCTCTTGGAACTCAAGTACAGCACCGAAAGCCGGAAACAACTGAAGATCAATGGGCTCCCCGAAAAAAAGATCACCAAGCTGCTGGGCAACCTGGCGGCCGTCCTCTTCTCGCCCGATGACCTGCAACTGCTGAAAGGGTCTCCGGCGGGGCGCAGACGGTTCTTGGACGTGGAGCTCTCCCAGATTTCACAGACATACCTTCATCATCTTTCTACTTACAATAAAACACTACTCCAAAGAAATAGTATCTTAAAGCAGAATGCAGTAGACGGAGCCTTACTGTCCGTTTATGACGAGCAGTTGCTGGATGCGGGGGCTCAGATTATTGTCCGCAGAGCCGCAGCCGTCCAGCGCCTGTCCGCCATCGCAACCGAGTATCACGCCATGATGTCCAACGGCGTCGAACACTTGCACCTGGCATACGAATCACAACCGTTGGGTGACGACGGGGTGATCCTGGATCTGGCCGATGTGCGGCAACGTCTGCAGCGCCTCCTGACCGACCGGCGAAAGGATGAGATTCGCCGACAGATCTCACTGGTTGGGCCCCACCGGGACGATATCAACATCACCATCGACGACAGGGATGCCCGCCTTTTTGCTTCACAAGGGCAACAAAGGACGGCAGTCCTGGCGCTGAAACTGGCTGAGCTTCGGTATATGGCAGAACAGCTGGGGGAGACGCCGATTCTGCTGCTGGACGACGTTGCGTCAGAACTGGATCCGCACCGACGCAACTTCCTCCTGAATACCGTGGGCGAAACCGCACAGACCTTTATCACTTGTACCGACCTGGAGGACTTGGCCGCACGCTCATGGTCCCCGGAACATCGTTTGTTCCGGGTGAAGTCTGGCTATGTGGAGTGGGACAGAAAGGGGCTGCCTTGATGTTTCTTCATGTGGGCGCCGACGTTGTGATCAGCCTGAAGCGAATCACGGCGATCCTGGATGTGAAGAGCTGCCTCGATGCGGAGTCAACACGTGAACTGCTAGCCAATATCCAAAAGGAAAAGCGGGTTTTGGACATCGCCGGGGGGGAGCCCAAGAGCCTCGTCTTGACCGATACAGAGGCCTATTTGTCCCCGATTTCCTCGCTAACGCTTCTGAAACGAGCTGACTTTCTTTCTAACCATGTCCTAACTGACCTGGGGGAATAACCCAGATTCCTTGCTGAAAAGCAGTAAAATGTGGTACCATCGCTCTGTTATAGCAGGGCCACCAATGAGGAGGAACCTCGGTGTCTGACGACAAGCACACAACCCCACTCGAGGGAGAGCATCTGGCAACAACCTCTTCAGGAGAGTACACCGGTGCGCAGATTCAGGTACTTGAGGGCCTGGAGGCAGTACGTAAACGCCCCGGCATGTACATCGGCGGTACCTCCGTACGCGGTCTTCATCATCTCATTTGGGAGATTGTTGACAACGCGGTCGATGAACGGCTAGCCGGTATTTGTGATCGAATCATCGTGATTCTGCACAAAGACGGTTCCTGCAGCGTCCAGGACAATGGTCGCGGCATCCCGGTCGACGTGCACCCCAAGACCGGCAAGTCCACTGTGGAGACGGTCTATTCGGTTCTTCACGCCGGCGGCAAGTTTGGTGGCGGAGCCTATAAGGTGTCCGGCGGTCTGCATGGCGTTGGCGCTTCAGTTGTCAACGCACTGTCGTCGCGCTTTCAGGCCCGGGTTCACCGTGACGGGGGAATCTACGAGATTGAGTTCGCCAATGGTGGCAAGGCTCAGTACTCCCTGAAGCGAGTGGGCGATACGACCGAACATGGTACGTACGTGCGGTTCTGGCCAGATCCGACCATTTTCGATACGGTGGTTTTCGAACCCGACACGGTCGTACCGCGCATGAGGGATTACGCATTCCTGAACCAGGGACTGTTCATCCACTTCATCGACGAGCATACCGGGCGTGAACACCGGTTCCAGTACAACGAAGGGCTTCAGTCCTTTGTCCAGTATCTGAACCGCACGCGGGAAGTTTTGCACCCGAAGCCGATCTATATCAGCCAGGCTACCGACACGCAGGAAGTAGAACTGGCCATTCAGTACAACGATAGCTACTCCGAAAACATCTACAGCTTCGCCAACAACATTCGCACCACTGAAGGCGGCACGCATGAGACGGGCCTGAAGACGGCCTTGACCCGTGTGATTAACGGGTACGCTCGCAAGGCCAAGCTCCTCAAGGATACGGAGGAGAACCTCTCTGGCGAGGACATCCGTGAGGGGATGACCGCCATCATTTCGGTGAAACTCCAGAACCCGCAGTTTGAAGGTCAGACCAAGACCAAGCTGGGGAACTCCGAAATGGAGAACGTGGTGAGCAGTGTCGTCGCCGAGAGGTTGACGGAGTTCTTTGAGGAGAATCCGACTGTTGCCCGGCGAGTCATCGAGAAGAGCATTAGTGCATCGCGGGCACGGGAAGCGGCCCGGAAAGCAAGAGAACTGGTGCGGCGTAAGAACGCCCTTGAGATCTCGTCGCTGCCGGGCAAGCTTACAGACTGCAGCAGCCGTGATCCGGCGGAGAGCGAACTCTTCCTGGTCGAGGGTGACTCGGCCGGTGGCTCAGCCAAGCAGGGGCGGGATCGCCGGACCCAGGCCATTCTTCCGTTGCGGGGCAAGATCCTCAACGTGGAAAAAGCCCGCCTGGACAAAATCCTGGCTCATGAGGAAATCCGGACGATTATTACGGCACTAGGCACTGGCGTCGGGGACGACTTCGACGTGGAGAAGTGCAAGTACCACAAAATCGTGATCATGACTGACGCCGACGTGGACGGCAGCCATATTCGTACACTGCTGTTGACCTTCTTCCACCGCTACTTGCCACAGTTGGTCAAGATTGGCTATATCTACATCGCACGTCCGCCCCTCTACCTGATCAAGAAGGGCAAGCAGCAGTATTACGCCTACAATGACGACGAGAAGGATGCGATTATCTCCCGCATCGGCGGTGTTCAGGAGAAACCGCAGCGCTATAAGGGTCTGGGCGAGATGAATCCGGAACAGTTGTGGGAAACAACGATGAACCCTGCAACTCGTACGCTCTTCCAAGTGCAGGCACTGGAAGACGATATGGAGGCAGACGAGGTTTTCCAGATTCTGATGGGTGAGAAAGTGGAACCCCGTCGGAATTTCATCGAACAGAACGCACATCTAGTCCAGAATCTCGATACCATCGGCTAACAGAATCGGGGCAGTTCTTGCTGCCCCTGCCGTGTGGTTCTTAGGAGGACTGCCTCGTGGCAGGAGACTTTGCCCAGAAGACTTTACCGAGAGACCTTAAGCATGAGATGGAGACCTCGTACCTGACTTATGCCATGTCCGTTATCGTCAGCCGAGCTTTGCCTGATGTACGAGACGGACTTAAGCCGGTTCAACGCCGCATTCTTTATGGCATGTACGAGTCCGGCAATACGGCGGATAAGTCTTATCGCAAGAGTGCGAAGACGGTTGGCGACGTCCTGGGTAAGTACCACCCGCATGGCGACACAGCCGTTTACGATACGATGGTCCGCCTTGCACAGGATTGGGTGATGCGAAACCCACTCGTCGACGGCCAGGGGAACTTCGGTTCGATCGACGGCGACTCGCCGGCGGCTATGCGTTACACCGAGGCGCGCCTTTCCAAGCTGTCGGGCGAAATGCTGACGGACATTGAAAAGGACACTGTCGACTTCGAAGACAACTTCGACAACAGTGAACGGGAACCGACGGTTTTGCCTTCCCGCTTCCCCAACTTGCTGGTCAACGGCTCCACCGGCATCGCAGTGGGCATGGCCACCAACATTCCGCCCCACAACCTGGGTGAGGTCATTGACGGCATTACGCTGATGATTGACCGGCCGGACGTGACGATCGACGAGTTGTCGACCATCATCAAGGGCCCGGACTTCCCGACTGGGGCGATGATTCTCGGCAGGGAAGGCATCCGCAAGGCTTTCCACACCGGCAAGGGTTCCATCACGATGCGGGCCAAGGCCCAGATCGAGACGCTGGCGAACGGCAAGAACCGGATCGTCGTTACGGAGATCCCGTATAACGTCAACAAGGCGCGCCTGATCGAGCGCATTGCTGAACTCCACCGGGACAAGAAGATCGAGGGCATTACCGACCTCCGGGACGAATCCGACCGGACCGGTATGCGCATCGTTGTTGAGCTTCGCCGCGATACCAACGCAAACGTCGTCCTGAACCAGCTTTACAAGTTCACGGCGCTGCAGCAGAACTTCGGCGTCAACACGCTGGCACTTGTGGACGGCCGCCCGCAGTTGCTGAACCTGAAGCAGATGCTCCACTACTATATCCAGCACCAGTTGGAAGTCATCGTCCGGCGGACGCAGTTCGACCTGGCGAAGGCTGAAGCCCGGGCGCATATCGTCGAGGGCCTGCTCAAGGCGCTGGACATCATCGACGAAGTGATCAATACGATTCGCTCGTCCCCCACGACGGACGAGGCCCGGAATCGCTTGATGGGCAACTTTGGCTTCAGCGAAGTGCAGGCACAGCACATCCTGGACATGCAGCTGCGCCGGTTGACTGCCCTGGAGCGGGAGAAGCTGCAGGAAGAGTATGACGAATTGATGGACCGGATTTCCTACTTCAGAGCCATTCTGGGCTCCCAGAAGATGCAGTTTGACATCATCAAGCAAGAACTGGCTGAGATCAAGAAGAAGTATGCCGACCCCCGGCGGTCCAAGATCGTCGCGGATGAGGGTGATTTCGACGTTGAGGACCTCATCGCCGAAGAGGACGTCGTGATCACGATTTCGCATAACGGGTATATCAAGCGGGTGCCGACGAGCACATACCGGGCCCAAAGGCGTGGTGGCCGTGGGATCCAGGGCGCCGGTACGAAAGAAGAGGATTTCATTGAAAACCTCTTCATCACCACAACGCACCACTATCTCATGTTCTTGACGGATCGCGGGCGTGTCTTCCGCATCCGCTGCCATGAGATTCCGGAGGCCTCCCGCCAGGCAAGGGGCACCGCCATGGTGAACCTGCTGCAGTTGCAGCCGATGGAAAAGGTCAACACGGTCATTCCCGTGAAGGAATCGGCCGACCGGGAAAACTATCTCTTCTTTGCGACCCGCAAGGGTATTGTCAAGAAGACCGCCCTCAGCGAGTTCGATAACGTCCGGTCGACGGGCATTATCGCCATCAAGCTGGAGGATGATGACGCCCTCGTAGGCGTCCGCCTCACCACCGGTAATGCCGAGATTATCCTGGTTTCCACCGATGGCTATGCACTGCGGTTCCACGAAGACGATGTCCGGCCCATGGGGCGTGACACCAGAGGCGTTAAGGGTATCACCCTCTCCACCGATGATGATCAGGTTGTCGGGATGGATGTGGTCGACCCAGATGCGGACCTGTTGGTGGTCACCTCCAAGGGGATTGGCAAGCGGACTCCGCTGGGTGAGTACCCGACTTACAAGCGTGGGGCTCGCGGCGTCCTGACAATCAAGCTCGTGCCCGACAAGCATGGACAGTTGACGGCAGTCAAGACCGTTCGGGAAGGCAACGACCTGATCATGGTTAGCGAGCAGGGCGTTCTGATTCGGATGTCCGTCTCTGAAGTGCGGCAGATCGGTCGTTCTACCCAGGGTGTCCAATTGATGAACCTGGATGAGCACGACAAGGTCGGAGCGGTTGCTCAGGTCGTAGCCAGGGAGGACGAAGAAGAGTAAGAAGAAGGCCCTCGGTCAGTGACCGGGGGCCTTTTCTCACGAAAATTGGTCTGTTTTGCCGCAAATAATTGGACCAATCCAATCGCGACCCCTCCTTGGATGTTTACACCTAAAGTGCACAAGGCTAGGATGGGGTGGAAGCGCCTCATTCGATTGAGGCAGACTATCGTGCGGAGGGGTTTAACATGACAGAACAGGGCACTTGGAAAGTTAAGGCCGGACTGGCGGAGATGCTGAAGGGCGGCGTCATCATGGATGTCGTTACGCCGGAGCAGGCTGTTATTGCGGAAAAGGCCGGCGCTGTAGCCGTTATGGCTTTGGAGCGTGTTCCTGCTGACATTCGCGCCACGGGCGGCGTTGCCCGGATGAGCGATCCCAAGCTGGTCAAGGGGATCATGGAAGCGGTCACGATTCCGGTCATGGCCAAGTGCCGGATCGGTCACTTCGTGGAGGCCCAAATCCTTGAGTCTCTGGGCGTTGACTACATTGACGAGTCGGAGGTTCTTACCCCAGCCGATGACCAGTTCCATGTCGACAAGAATGCCTTCAAGGTTCCCTTCGTCTGCGGCGCCCGGAATCTGGGTGAGGCGCTCCGCCGGATCGGCGAGGGTGCTGCCATGATTCGCACCAAGGGTGAGCCCGGAACCGGCAACGTGGTCGAAGCGGTGAAGCATATGAGGCAGATCAACGCCGACATCCGGCGTGTGGTTGCGGCCCCCGCTGAAGAACTGATGACCGTGGCCAAGGAACTGGGTGCGCCTTATGAACTGGTCCAGGAAGTGAAGCGGCTGGGTCGGCTGCCGGTGGTCAATTTCAGCGCCGGCGGCATTGCGACTCCGGCTGACGCTGCCCTGATGATGCAGCTGGGTGCTGAGGCGATCTTCGTCGGTTCAGGCATCTTCAAGTCGGGCGACCCGGCGAAGCGTGCCCGGGCGATTGTGCTTGCGGCCGCCCACTACAACGAGCCGAAGCTGCTGGCCGAGGTGTCCGAGGACCTGGGCGAGCCCATGGTCGGCATCAACCTCGATACGCTGACCGAGCAGGAGAAGATGGCTCCTCGGGGGTGGTAGTATGCCAACCCTGCGTTTTGGCGTACTGGCTCTGCAGGGAGCTGTTCCCGAGCACTTGCGGGCACTGAGCGCGGTAGGGGTAGAGGCTATCCCCGTCAAGTGGCCCCGTGACCTGGAAGGATTGACGGGTCTTGTGCTGCCCGGCGGCGAGTCCACAACCATTAGCGACCTGATGGCTCATTATGGCTTCTTTGAAGCGATTTCGCAGTTCGTCGCTAACGGCGGAGCCTGCTACGGGACTTGTGCGGGCGCCATTCTCATGGCACGGGAGATTCTGGGCGGCAAGGAAGGGCAGCGGACTCTAGGCGTGATGCCCATTGTGGTGCAACGAAACGGTTTCGGCCGGCAGGTTGACTCCTGTGAGGTGCCGCTTAGCATGCCCATTTTGGGAGATGAGCCGGTCCACACGGTGTTCATCCGGGCACCATACATTGCTTCCGTCGGACCGGGTGTTGAGGTTCTGGCTGAACATGCCGGGAAGATCGTAGCGGCGCGCTATGGCAAACACCTGGTCACCTCTTTCCACCCCGAACTGACCGAAGACCGGCGCATTCACCGCCTTTTCGTACAGATGGCCCTCGGCGAGGCGTGAGCCACCGCACATGTTTGTAAAAGTCGCACAAGATCTCTTGCCTGATGTTGCCGGAGCGTGGTATACTGCCTCCAAATACAAACCCTATGAAGAGACTATCGCTCGGGTTAGACTGTAGAGAGCCAGCGGCTGGTGCAAGCTGGTGTCTGACCGAACGTATCCATCTTGGAGGGTCCGGGGAAACTCGGTCGGGTCAGCCCGATACAGCTGGCTAGAGTGGGCGTTCCATGACGCCAACGTCTGGGTGGTACCGCGGGTAACAAACCCGTCCCTGACCTTTGGGGACGGGTTTTTCTTTTGAAAGCATGCTGATTTACCGGGTGGGAGAGTCTAGCGTTGCTACGGCTGTCCCCAGGAAGGGAGACCCTATTCTCATGCGCACAGTCGAACTGATGCGGGACCGTGTCAAGCTCATCGACCAGAGACGCCTCCCCAACGAGTTGGTCATCATGGAATGTACCGACTACCGGCAAGTGGGTGAGGCGATCAAGACGCTGGCTGTTCGGGGCGCACCTGCCATTGGCGTCACAGCCGCCGGTGGGATGAGCCTCGCCGCTCAAACGTTTGTGGGATTGCCCGAAGAGCGGTTCTGGGAGTCCCTTTCCGGTGCAGCTGCGGAGCTTGCGGCCACTCGGCCCACAGCGGTCAACCTGTTCTGGGCGATTCAGAAAGTCCTGGACTTTGCCCGGACGCAAAAGGGAAGACCACTGGCCGATGTCGCCGACGCGATCTACCACTTCGCCCTGGGAATGGCGGACGAGGACGTCGCCATTAACCGTCGGATGGCTGAGATTGGGCAGACGGTGGTGGGGGAAGGCACCGGTATTCTCACCCACTGCAACACCGGGGCGCTTGCTACGGTCGATTGGGGAACGGCCCTCGGCGTCATTCGGATGGCACATGATCATGGCAAGCAGATTCACGTCTATGTGGACGAGACCAGACCGGTCTTACAGGGGGCCCGGCTGACGGCGTGGGAATGCGTACAGTGGGGAATCCCGGCCACGCTGATTACCGACAACATGGCGGCCCACATGATGCGGCAGGGAAAGGTGCAACTCTGTCTGGTGGGTGCCGATCGGATCGCAGCCAACGGAGACACCGCCAACAAGATTGGTACCTACGGTGTGGCCGTACTGGCCCGGGAGCACGGCATTCCGTTCTATGTCGTGGCGCCCAGCAGCACCGTGGACCTGTCGATCCCCAACGGGGACGCCATCACGATTGAGGAGCGGGATCACCGGGAGGTGACCCATATCGGCTCTACCCAGATCGCCCCGGACCAGATTGAGGTGGCCAATCCGGCGTTCGACGTAACGCCGGCGAAATACATTACGGGTATCATCACCGAGTTGGGGATTGTGTACCCGCCATTTATGGTCAACATGCAGCGGATTCTCCAGGGAGGGAAATGAGATGCTAGATCTCAAGTTTGTACGGGCTAATCCTGATGTGGTTCGCCAGGCGCTGGTGAACAAGGGTGTAAGCGTGGATCTGGACCGGATTTTGGCGTTGGACGTGGAGCGGCGGCAGATCATTGCCGAGGTGTAGGCGCTCAAGGCCAAGCGCAACGACGTGTCCAAGCAGGTCGGCATCTTGAAGAAGCAGGGCCAGGACGCCAGCGGCGTCATTGCGGAGATGGGCTCCATCGGCGACCGAATTAGGGAACTGGATGACCGCGGCCGGCAGGTTGAAGAGGACCTGCAGAACCTCATGCTCCAGTTGCCCAACATCCCCAGCCCGGAGGCGCCGGTTGGCAGGGATGACAAGGACAACGTGGAGGTCCTGCGGTGGGGCGAGCCGCGGCAGTTCAGTTTTGCCGCCAAGCCACACTGGGAGATCGGTGGGCTGCTCGACGGGCTCGATTTCGAGCGGGCCGGCAAGATCGCCGGGTCGCGGTTCACCGTGATCAAGGGCGGGGTCGCCCGGCTGCACCGCGCACTGGTGTCCTTCTTTATCAACCATCATCTGGACAATGGCTATCGGGAGATTCTGCCGCCGGTCATTGTGAATACGGCCAGCTACTATGCCAGCGGCCAGTTCCCGAAGTTCGTGGAGGACGTCTTCAGCCTGAAGGACAGCGACTACCACCTGGCTTCCACGGCTGAGGTTCCGCTAATTAACATGCACCGGGACGAAGTGATCGACGGCGCCCTGCTGCCGGTCAAGTATGCCGGTTATAGCGGTTGCTTCCGCTCCGAGGCGGGCGCTTCCGGTCGTGACACCCGTGGCCTGATTCGGCAGCACTACTTCGAGAAGGTCGAGATGGTCCAGTTCACCCGGCCGGAGGAGAGCAACGCCGCCCTGGAAGAGATCACCGGCAGCGCCGAGGCGATCCTGCGCAAGCTGGGTCTGCCCTATCGCAAGCTGCTGATGTGCACCGGCGACATGGGCTTTGGCCAGTACAAGAAGTTTGACCTGGAAGTCTGGATGCCCAGCTATGAGCGGTTCGTCGAGATCTCCAGTTGCTCGAACATGAGCGACTTCCAGGCCCGGCGGGCCAATATCCGGTTCAAGCGGGAGGAAGGCGCGAAGCCCGAGTTTGTGCATACGCTGAACGGGTCTGGTCTGGCGGTTGGGCGCACCCTCGCGGCAGTGATGGAGAACTACCAGAACGAAGATGGCACGATCACCGTGCCGGAGGTGCTGCGGCCCTATACGGGTTGCGACATCATTCGGGACTAGTGACAAAACGTGTGCAAACGACCAGGCTCTCGCAGGAGGGCCTGGTCGTTTGCGGCACGTGACCCAAAGGCTGCTTCTTGCATCCCGTGCAGAGTCCGTGTAAACTGAGAGACTGACGGCAAAGAGCCTGTTCGTTTTGCTAGCCCGGAGAGGTGGCCGAGTGGTTTAAGGCTCTCGTCTTGAAAACGAGCGTGGTCTAGACAACCACCGCGGGTTCGAATCCCGCCCTCTCCGCCACAACCTATGACAGGGGCAGGTCTCTATGGGACCTGCCCCTGTTTGTTCAAGCCTGGAAGGTGGTGTTACGTTGAACGGCGACTCGCATGAAGCATTCATGCGTGAGGCTCTGGCGGAAGCAATGCTTGCCTTTCAGGAAGAAGAGGTACCCATTGGCGCCGTGGTTGTGAAAGACGGTGTCGTCGTCGCCCGTGCCCATAACCGGCGTGAAGAGGAGCACGATGCCACGGCGCATGCGGAGATCCTTGCCATCCGTCAGGCAGGACAGGCTTTGGGCGACTGGCGGCTTGAGGGCTGCTCCCTCTATGTCACCGTGGAGCCCTGCCCTATGTGTGCCGGCGCGCTGGTACAGAGCCGGATAGAGCATGTCATTTACGGGGCTGCCGACCCCAAGGCCTGGGCAGACCGATCGCTGACGGAGATCGTACAGAATCCCGGGTTGAACCACCGGATGGATGTGACCGCCGGGGTGCTGGCTGAGGAGTGCCGGCAGGTCATGGTCTCTTTCTTCCGCTCTCGGCGCAAATCGCGATCGGAGGCATAGAGCGCCCGAAAGGGAATCCCCTCTTGCGGGTAGAATTGTGAAGGACTAGTTCAACTCGGCAAGGAGAGATGGTTGGTGGCACACCTTGCCCTTTACCGGGAGTTTCGCCCGCAACGCTTTGCCGATGTGGTGGGTCAGCAGCATATTACGCGCACCCTGATGAACGCACTGATGCAGAAGCGCATGCATCACGCTTACCTGCTCTCTGGTCCAAGGGGGACGGGCAAGACGACGGTGGCGCGCCTCCTGGCGAAAGCCGTCAACTGCCTGAATCCGCAGCAAGGCGAACCCTGCAATGAGTGTGCGGCATGCCGCAGCATCATGTCGGGCGAAACGATGGATGTGATTGAGATCGACGCCGCGTCTAATCGTGGCATCGATGAGATACGGGACTTGCGGGATAAGGTCAAGTACGCCCCGGCGGACTTGAAGTTCAAGGTTTATATCATCGACGAAGTCCACATGCTGTCGGAACCGGCCTTTAATGCCCTCCTGAAGACCCTGGAGGAGCCGCCGGCGCATGTGCTTTTTGTATTGGCGACGACCGAGAAGCAGAAGCTTCCCGTGACGATTCTCTCGCGGTGCCAGAGCTTTGAGTATCACCGGCTCTCCACCAAGGAGATCATTGCCAGACTGGCTGAAGTCTGCGCCCGTTACGAGATGAGCGCGGCGGACGATGCTTTGACCGCGATTGCACGTCAGGCAGAAGGCGGCATGCGGGATGCCCTCTCCTTGTTGGATCAGGTGATGGCCTTTGCTTCGGAAGGTCAGATCACGCTGGACGACACCCTTTACGTTTTGGGATCGGCCCCTTTGGGGGAGTTCTTGAAACTGGACCAGCGGCTGATTGAGGGAGACCTGGGTGGCGCCCTTTCCCTGCTGGATCAACTGGCCAGACAGGGAAAGGACCTGCGGCAGTTCGTGCGAGATTTCCTGGCACATATGCGGGACTTGATGCTGCTGAAAGTAGACACCGCCGGTGTTTCGCTGGATCTGCCGGCACAGGCGATTGAGGATCTGCGTGCCCAGGCTGGGGAGCTAGAGCAAGCCAAGGTTTTGGCGGCCATCAAGATATTGGCCGAACTGGAGAATGATCTGCGGTTTACGTCTTCCCCGCGATTGTTGGTGGAGGTTGGGCTGATTCGTCTGGCCGGATTGTACGCGGGGCAGGTGGAGACGGAACCGGCCAAGCCGGTGGCCTTCACACCACCCCCGGCTGTGAAACGACCGGTGCAGACAAGCGCACCGCAGGCAGCAGTTATGCCGGCACACCATGAACGGGCTGAAGAACCGGCGGACGCCGATCCGCCGAAGGCACAACCAGAGCCGGTTGCACAGGAGGCGCCCGTCCCTTCGGGCGAAGGTGTGGATCAGGTGGCTCAGGTCTGGGATCAGGTACTGGAACTTGTGAAGAAGACGCGGCCCAGCACCTGCACGTTGCTGACCCAGGCACGGATCGGCCGGCTCCGTGGAAATACGCTAATCCTGGTGGCGCCCAACAAGGCGTTCGCTGAACTGTTAAAGCGGCAGGCAGACAAGTCGATCGTCGAAAAGGCGCTGGCGAAGGTTGGACTCACCGGGATCGATGTTCAGGCTGTAGGCCCCGATGATGCTGCAGCGAAACCAGGTCTTGAAGCTTCGTCTCTGCAGGCGCCGGAACAGAAACCGAAAGAGGAGCGTTCACTCCTTGAGGTGGTGCAAGCAGTATTCCCCAAGGACCTGGTTGTCGAGATAAAGGAGGATGACGACTGATGTTTCCAGGCGGCGGTGGCAATATGAACCAGATGCTGAAGCAGGTCCAGAAGATGCAGCAGCAGATGGTAAAGGCCCAGGAAGAAGTTGCGCAGCGCACCGTAGAAGGAAGTGCCGGAGGCGGCGCCGTAAAGGTTGTGGTGACGGGCGACCGTCATGTACAGGCCATTACGCTGTCCCGTGAGGTCGTGGACCCTGAGGATGTCGAGATGCTGCAGGACCTGATCCTGGCGGCGATTAACGACGGGATGAAGAAAGCCGAAGAGATGTCCGAAGCCGAGATGAAGAAGATCATGCCGGCCGGACTGCCGAAGATTCCTGGCCTGTTCTAGCCTTAGCGTGAACCGGGCCCCTCGTCTGGTGCGAGGGGCCTTTTCCAAATATGGAGGGTCTGCATGTATTACGCAGAACCGATTGCCAAGCTTATCGAGGAACTGACGAAGTTACCGGGAATTGGACCGAAGACGGCCCAGCGGCTCGCTTTTCATCTCCTGCATATGGACAAGCAGGTCGTGAATCAGATTGCGGAGTCGATTGTGGAGGCCCGAAATAAGGTCCGCTACTGTTCGGTCTGCTGCAACCTGACCGATCAGGATCCGTGTGCGATCTGCAGCAATGCCGGACGGGACCACACCACCATTTGTGTCGTGCAGGAACCGCGTGATGTGGTGGCCATGGAGAAGACCCGCGAGTACAAAGGGCTGTACCATGTGCTCCACGGGGCGCTCAACCCCATGGAGGGAATCGGGATCGATGACATTCGGGTGAAAGAGTTGATCACCCGCCTGGGGGATGGGACGGTGCGCGAGGTTATTCTTTGCACCAATCCCAACACCGAAGGCGAAACCACAGCGATGTATATTGCACGGTATATCAAGCCGATGGGAATCAAGGTGACACGGATTGCCCGGGGGCTGCCGATGGGCGGCGACCTGGAATATGCCGACGAGGTCACTTTGGCCAAGGCTCTTGAGGGGCGTCGCGAAGTTTAGCGGCGCCCTTTTCGTTTGTGCGCTGCTCTCCCGGGCAAGACTGGTAAACAGTCATAGGCGGAGGGGTGGGACATACTCTTCCGGAGAGGGGGAGAGCAGATGAAGGCCACAAACGTTCATCCCTGGTGGAAGAGCATTTTGGGCATGGGCCCCACCCAAGACGAGCTGGTTGAACAAGACCTGGTGGAGCAGGTGAATGCCGCCCACCGCGAGTGGGAGGCAGCACAGAGCTACTTCGAGATGGTCAGTGAGCCTGAACTGGTGGACCACGCAATCTATAATCTGGAGGCAGCCCGACGGAAGTACATATACCTCTTCAACCAGTTACGGCAACAAAAGCAAGGGTCTGCGGACCCAGAGGAGTGATCGTTCACCATGGCAGCGGCCTTCGCCTATATCGTGGCGACCATTACGCTCCTGGTCCTGCTGCAGGCCTTTGCCCAGCCGTTGAGGGTGCTGGGGCGCATTGCGGGGAATAGCTTGCTGGGTGGCTGCGCCCTGTGGTTGTTTGATGCGTTGGCGCAGCGGGTGGGCTTTCATCTGGGGGTCAACCTGGTGTCCGCCGTTCTGGTGGGCACCCTGGGGTTGCCCGGTTTTCTGGGCCTGTGCGCCGTTCGCTTTCTGGTACGTTGATTTTTGTCCGAACACCGAGTAAAATGTGGGGGACAAAGATGATGCTGGCTATGACGAGGAAGAGTAAGTGGCACAATGGAGCAGTAGAGAGCCAGGGGACGGTGCAACCTGGTGCCCATGACCACTGAAGAGGCCTTTGAGCTTTTGGGTCGAACAGCAGTAGACCCAGACGGGCAGCTCCTCCGCTATCGGGAGCCGAGGGAGGCGCAATGCCTAACTTAGGGTGGTACCGCGGGAAGAAACCCCGTCCCTAACCGGACGGGGTTTTTCTGTTTTGTCATCATCTATTTCCATGGGAGGCGACGTGCAGTGTCGATTCGGGTGCGTATTGCGCCAAGCCCGACAGGGCCGATCCATGTCGGCAATGTCCATACTGCCCTGTTCAACTGGCTGTGGGCCAAGCATGTAGGTGGGCAGTTTATTCTGCGGTTCGAGGATACCGACCGTGAGCGTTCGCGGACCGAATGGGAACAGGTCATTTTCGAAGACCTTAAGTGGCTCGGTATTGACTGGGACGAAGGGCCGGACATTAACGGTCCGTATGCGCCGTACCGGCAGACGGAGCGGCTGGATATGTACCGGGAGTACGCCAACAAGCTTCTGGCGAGTGGCCACGTCTACAAGTGCTACTGCACCAAGGAAGAGGAAGACGAGGACCGTAAGGAGGCTCAGGCCGAGGGCCGGCCTTATCAGTACAAGGGTCGCTGCCGGAACCTGACGCCGGAGCAGCAGGCGGCTTTCGAAGCCGAAGGGCGGTCTCACGTGCTCCGCTTCCGTGTGCCGCGGGGCGAGGTCATTGGCTACAACGACATCGTCCGTGGGCCGATTGAGTTCCCGACCGATTCGATTGGCGACTTCATCATCATGCGCGCCAATGGCATGCCGCTGTATAACTTTGCCGTGGTGATCGATGATGCCACCATGAAAATCACGCATATCCTACGCGGCGAGGGCCACATCCCCAACACGCCCTCGCAGCTCCTGATCTACCGGGCTTTGGGTCTACCCGCTCCGGAGATTGGCCATGTGGGACACATGACCAACGAGGAGCGGGGCAAGCTGTCCAAGCGCAAGGGTGAGGCGGCTGTCCGGGATTACCGGGAGCAGGGCTACCTGCCTGAGGCTCTGATGAATTTCATGGCGCTGCTAGGCTGGACTCCGCCCGGGGCGGAAGATGGCCGGGAGTTCCTCACGGTGGAGGAGCTGAAGGCCGACTTCGATATCAAGCGGGTCACCAAGGCTCCGTCGGTGTTCGACAAGAACAAGCTCAACTGGATGAACGGCATCTACATCCGCAAGAAGAGCCGCGAGGAGTTTGCGGAACTGACGCTGCCGTTCGTGGTTGAGGCGGGACTGATCACCGAGGAGAAGGCTCGGGCCCATTGGGATTGGTTTGTCGCCGTCCTGGCCGAGGTTCAGGAGCGGGTGGTCACGCTGGCCGAGGCGCCGCAACACATCGACTTCTTCCTCCAGGACAACATTACCGTGGAGGAGGCGGCGGCCAAGAAGTTCCTGACCGAGGAGGTCAAGCCTTTCTTCCGCCAGGTGATTGAGGGGCTCCGCACCGTGTCCTGGGAGATTCCCGCCATCGAGGCAATGATCCGTGGGCACATGGAGGCGATGGGCCTGAAGCCCAAGGAGAGCATTCAGCCCATCCGTGTAGCCATCACCGGGCGGACCGCCAGCCCGGGCCTCTTCGAGACCGTCTACCTGGTGGGCCGGGATCGGACCATCGAGCGGATGGCCAAGTACTGCTAAAGCTTTAGGCGAGAAGGGTGGGGTTGTCCCACCCTTCTTGTTTTTCACAAGTCCCTTGCACCGTCGAACGCGCGCAAAATCCCGTTAAACCGCCGTTTGACCTGTTGACGCGCGGGGTTTCAAGCTGGTATTCTATAAAAGCTGTCGCCGCTGACCACTTGGCAAAAACTGAGCCGTGGACGGTTCGCAGTGAAGCGAGTCAGCTCGCATCTTGTCGCCGGGGTTCCCACCACAGCGGCACGGACCTCGAACCTTGAAAACTAGACAGTGTAAAGAGCAAGCATCACTCTTTGAGTGAGAGCGAAGCGAGTCGTACAAGCTGACCTTAAGGTCAGCAACCAAACAAGAGCCGCAAACTTTTCTACGGAGAGTTTGATCCTGGCTCAGGACGAACGCTGGCGGCGTGCTTAAGACATGCAAGTCGAACGGACAACCGCA
>JBLNEM010000469.1:0-27753 GCA_050262655.1 Mycobacterium leprae
CGGTAACGGCAGCGATTCGTAAATCAGCCCAAGCTGATCTTGCAGAGCGCAGAGGAATGAGGCGTAAAACCCGTAAACGAGGAGCTCACGCAGTCGCTTCCACTCAACGATCCAGATGGCCATGAGCCAGCCATGAATCATACACAAGTCACTTGTGTATGATTGGCCCATGACTTTCAAACCCTTGGTGTTGTAAGGGTCCCACGAATCTTGGTTGCTTCAGGTAGGATTCCCCGGGCGTCGAATCGAACATACTTGGCGACAAGGTACCCGACGCTCAACCTTTAGCCCGTGCCCGACCGAAAGACAAAAACCAACCTGCCACAGGTGGAGCATTCCCCCAGCCTGTGGCAGGTTTCTTCGCGTATGTCGGTAGCTCTCGGCAATGTTCCGGGTTTTTCACGGTTGTGAGGAACAAAAACATTGCCGGTTTCCGTCGTACGATGGTACATGTAGCAAATGAGAAGAGCCGCACCATGCCTTGGGTGCGGCTACCTTCGCAATGCATAAGAATGCAGGCTGGTAGGCTGGTGAAGCGGTGGCCATGTTGCCTGAAACGGCCCGCTTCTGTAGGGTCTGGACCCACTGTGTCATGCCTTACGTCGTCATCTTTCTTGTGGGTCTCTAACAAGTGTCGTTCGGCCGAGCTCAGCCGTAGAGGAAGCGTTCGGAGCCAATCAAGATCCTTACGACTTTCCCATCCGAAATCCGGACGTGGATGAGAAAAGTCTCCGCGGTGGTGTGAATTGAGATACCATCACGGATGCTGTAGCTCTTGCGATCCGAAACTTCCACCGATCGAATCTCGGCGTTTTTGCCACGCTCTGCGGCCCATCGGAAAACTGATTGTAGGTCATCCCCATACCCTTCGACTGCAACTCCAAGCTCGTCTTGGGCCAGCATTTCCTGAAGTCCCGGTTCGTCACGTTCCTGAACCAATTTCCAGACCCGTCTCACTACCCCTTCGAGACGTTCACAGTCAGAGCTAGTTAACCGTACCGAGGCTGGCGGGCAAGTTGTCGAGTCCGTGGTAGGTTCTGACGGACCTGGAGGCGGAGACTCCACGGGCACCGAGCTTGTCGGAGTGGCAGGCGATACTGCAGATGGTTGGTCGGGAGCCGACCTGCAAGCGCCAGCACTCAGCGAGACGCCGATCACAACAGCGATCCAAAGGTAGCGTTTCATTTGCCTCCCCCCAACACTTGCGAGGTCAGTCCACCAGGTGCTCACCTGCTAAGGCGTCGAGGCTGAGGAGCAGGTTTCGCTCTTTGAAGACCTCGACTTCGCCGTTCGCCATCACCCGCAATTGCTCGGGTGGTCAGGCGGGTCTGAGCGTGCCCCGGGTGGCGGAACCAGCAGCCCTCAGCCCAGAGTGTGCGACTTTGAATCGGGAATTGGGTAGTTCTGAAGGACCCCCGAACTTATGAATTCCCACGGACATCTCGGCGCCATCTCATCGCAAACGCACCATAATAATTGGTTTCATAATGCATTACGTGCCAAAGAATTCCGGCCTTTTCTGCACTCCTGGCGATGCATGCCCTATTCAGTTCCGACGAGGGCTATTCACGTCGGGGATGGACTGGGCTACCGCAACATATGTTGTGGTTGGTGCATGTGTATGCACCGACATTCCCTACGGATGAGGTTTGACATCAATCAGCAAGGGCTGCACTTTCGTGCAGCCCTTGTGCGTTACTCCCAGTTCCAGTAGGCCTCCATCCGCGGCTGAAACCCTTCCGGTATGTATGTGCCGTGACGAATGTCCAACTGGTACTTCCCGGCATACCGCCCCCGGGCCACCACCTGGAGCATATCCACCAGCCGGTCCACGTCGGCCCGGGTGTTGTAGAGCCCGAAGCTGATGCGCACCAGACCCGGCTTCTGCGAGTGATCGCCCCGCAGCACAGCCTCCCGGTACCGGGCCAGTTCGGCCGGCGGCACCTTCAGCAGTTGGGTGACGTAGGGATGGGCGCAGAAGCAGCCGTTGCGGACGCCGATGCCGCCCTCGTAGCCGAGGATCGCCGCCACCAGTGCGTGGTTCCGTCCCGCCAGGTTGAAGGGGATGACGCCCAGCCGCTCCTTCGCCCGTTCGGGGTCGGTGGAGCCGTAGAGGCTGATGCCCGGCACGGTTTGCAGCCGGCGCAGGGTGTAGGCCGTCAGGTCCGCCTCGTGATCGGCGACCGCCTGCATCCCCATGCGGTCGAGCACCTTCAGCGCCTTGGCCATCGCCACGGCCCCGGGCACGTTGGGCGAGCCGGCCTCTTCCTTGTCCGGCAGATCGGTCCAGATCACCTCTTCGTGGGTGACCAGATCGACCGTGCCGCCACCCCACAGGTCCGGATCGCCCTGGCGGAAGGTCTCCGCCGGACCGATCAGAGCGCCGCACCCGAACGGGGCGTATAGCTTGTGGCCGCTGATGACCAGGTAGTCGATATGTCCCGGGTCACTGTCGGCCAACATGTTAATGGTGCGATGCGGCGCCAACTGCGCCCCGTCCACCATGATCTGAGCGCCCCAGCGATGGGCCAGCCGGGCGATGTCGTGGATGCGGTTGATGTACCCGGTCACGTTGGAGGCGCCGGTTACCGCCACCAGTTTGACCCGACCGTCCAGCCGGCGCAGCTTCGACTCCAGACTGGCCATGGAGAGAGCGCCGTCCTCATCGATGCCGATGTACTCGACCCGTGCCCGCCGACGCCAGGGCAGGTCGTTCGAGTGATGCTCCTGGAAACTGGAGAGGACGACATCGCCCGACTTGAACGGCAGACGGTTGGCCAGCCGGTTGACGGCCTCGGTGGTGTTGCGGACGAAGATGACCGTTTGCGTGGCGGGATTGGCCCCGAAGAAGCGGGCCGTGATGGCGTGCGCCTCATCGTAAGCCTGCGATGAAAGAAGCGACTTGAAGCCGGTGCCCCGATGCACGCTGCTGTACCAGCCCATGAAGTCGCTTAGACTCTCCATGACCTCCCGCAGCGGGGGCGTGCTGGCCGCATTGTCCAGGTTCACGTAGGGCACCAGGCGTCCATCCAGCACCGGCACGACCCGGTCCGTACCCACCACCATCGCCTGCTCTGCGCTGTTCCGGTCAAGACTACAGTCCGTTTCCATAAGCAGCCTCCTTATGACGCGTACCAAATTGATGGGCAGTACTCATGCTATTACGGAAGCCTTACAAACGCTAAAGACGGCCCCGCGCGGGGCCGTCTTTTTAGCCTTCGATTTCGGCGATCACCTGGGCCGGCGACGCGCCGCCGTACATCACCGTCATGATGCCGGGCAGATAGCGGTCCATCATGGCGACATTGCCATAGACCAGGTTCCGGATGAGCGTTAAGGGGAGGGTCTCCTCTCCGGTCCGGACGCTGGTCTTGTAGCGAATCTCGCCGTCGCGGAAGTCCATTTCGAAGTTGCCCACGATCAGCCCGTAATTGGCCCGGGTGAGGAACTCGGCCAGATCCATCCGCTTATGTTCGGGCACCTTCACCGGGCAGACGGAGAAGAAGATCAGCGCCTGCTGCTCTTCCCGGACTTCGGCGTAACAGTTCCACGTGCCGGTCTCGCCGGCAAAGGACATGGCCAGCACGGTCTGCTCGCCGAGCCGGTTGAAGTGCCACTCATCGGTCTGAAAGAACTCCACCACCGTGTCGAACAGCCCCACGGCGCACGCCCCCCATGCATGGTCACCTTACCTCTCCAATGTGACAGAGGATTGGCGTTAGGTCAACTGGGGGGTAACGTCTACTTGATCCCCAGCAGCTGCACGTCGAAGACGAGCACGGCGTTGGGGGGAATGACGCCGGGGTAGCCGCGCTTGCCGTAGCCCAGTTCCGGCGGAATCGTCAGCTTGCGGCGGCCGCCTACCTTCATGGTGGCCAGGCCCATGTCCCAACCGGTGATCACCTGGCCCACGCCGAAGACGAACTCCAGCGGTTCGCCCCGGTCGAAGGAGCTGTCGAACTTGGTGCCGTCGGCCAGGCGGCCCTCGTAGTGGACGACCACGATCTGGCCTTCCTGCGGCTGCGGGCCGGTGCCCTCCTCGATCTGCTCGATCTGGAGGTCGGTGGAGCGAATGCCCAGCAGGTTGACCTCGAAGATCAGCTCCGCGTTGGGCGGGATGACACCGCCGGCGCCCCGGCTGCCGTAGCCGAGGTCGGGGGGAATGTACAGCTTGCGCTTGCCGCCGACCTTCATGGTGGCGAGGCCCTCGTCCCAGCCCTTGATCACCCGGCCGGCGCCCAACTTGAACTCGAACAGCTCGCCCCGATCCACCGAGCTGTCGAACTTGGTGCCATCGGTAAGCCAGCCGGTGTAATGCACCTGCACGATCTCGCCCTTCTGGGGCTGCACGCCGGTGCCTTCCTCAATCTCCTCGTACCGCAAGCCTGACGCCGTGCTCTCCATGTAGCGTCCTCCTCGTCCTCTTGATGGGGCACACTATGCCTGCCAAAGGCGGAGCAGCTCCGCCGGGTCCGACACCTGCCAGTGGGCTTCGGGTTCACCCGCCGCATTGCCCACCTTGATCGTCCACATACCCGCATTCCGCCCGCCGGCGATGTCTGCGGCCGGCGTATCGCCGACCATCACCGTTTCACCCGGGGCGGTGCCCAGGTAGGCCAGCGCCGTGTCGAAGAGCAGCCGGGACGGCTTGCCCACCACCAGCGGTTCCCGGCCAGTGGCCGCGACCACCGCCGCCACCATCGCCCCCAGTCCGGGGACCCAGGCGCCGCCCTCAACGGGCAGCCGTGCGTCCTTGTTCAGCGCCAGGAAGGGGATCCCCCGATCGACCGCCCGACAGATCGTCGTCAGGGAGTCGTAGGTGAACTCGTAGTTGCGACCCATCACCACGGCCTCCGCTGCGTAGGGGTCGGTCACCGGCGTGTGCCCCGACTCGGCCAGCACGGCGGCCAGCGCCGGCAAGCCGCTGGCCAGCACCTTCACCTTGCCGTATCGCTCAGCCAGATACCGGCCCGCGGCCGCAATGGGCGAGATGACATCCTTCGTTTCCGCCATAATGCCAAACTGCCCAATCCGTTGCGCCAGGCTTTCGGCGGTGGCGCCGGAGTTATTGGAGAGAAAGGCTACCTGCCGCCCCGCCTTGCGGAGCGCCGCCACCAGATCGGCAGCGCCGGGCATCGGATCCTCGCCCGCCCAGATGACGCCGTCCAGATCGAACAGCCAGCCCTTTATTTCCTGTAGTTGCATCTGTTTATCCACTCCACGTTGAAGTTACATTTTCCTTTCTTCCCGTTGCTCCCTGTGATCCCCTTCCGGCCCACAAAGTTGGCCGTTGGTTGGCACGATGTTTGCGTATTCGTATGGTCTGGAGCTAGTTTGACAAGGAGGGTTCCTACCCATGCCCAAGTGGAAGGTCGTGGCCACCGCGGTCACGTTTGCCAAAGGTAGCACGGAGCCGCTGGAGCGACTCATGGCCGCCGGTTGTGAAGTCGTCATGAACAAGCTGGGACGCCCCTTTACCGAACAGGAACTGATCGCGGCGATGGCCGACGCCGACGCCCTGATCTGCGGCAACGATAAGGTGCCGGGTTCGGTGATCCGGGCCGGCCACAAGCTGAAGATCGTCGCCAAGCACGGTGTCGGTTACGACGCCATCGACCGGAAGACCGCCAAGGAGCGCGGCGTGATCGTCACCAACGCGCCCGGCACCAACAGCCAGGAAGTGGCCGACCTGGCCTTCGGCCTGCTGCACACCCTGGCCCGCGGCATCCATATCGCCAACGACGCCGTGAAGCGTGGCGACTGGGTGAAGCCCATGGGCGTGGGCCTCTGGGGCAAGACGGTCGGCGTCATCGGCGTCGGCAATATCGGTACCGCCTTCTGCCACCGGGCGACCGGCTACAACATGGAGATCCTCGGCTACGACATCGTGCAGCGGCCCGAAGCCGTGAAGCTGGGCGTCCAGTATGTGGGCCTGGAGGAGCTGCTCCGCCGGTCCGACTTCGTCAGCCTGCACCTGCCGCTCACCCCGGAGACCAGGAATATCCTGAACGCCGAGCGCCTGGCCATGTTCAAGCCCGGTGCGCTCTTCATCAACACCGCTCGCTACGGCCTCCTGGATACCGAGGCGCTCTACAAGGAGCTGCAGAGCGGCCGGATCGGCGGCTACGGGCTGGATGTCTTCCCCTTCGAGCCGCCGGATCATCACCCCATGTTCGACCTGCCCGGCGTGGTGCTGACGCCGCATCTGGGCGGGACCTGCCGGGAATCCAACGTCCGCATGGGCAACACGGCGGTCGACAACGTGCTGGCCGTCTTCGAAGGCCGCACGCCGCCCAACCTGATCACCGACCTGGATTAGAATAACGAAGCCCCCGTGGCCCACAATGTTGGCCACCCCGTTCCCAAATGCGGCCAGCCGCGGTCTAAACTGTGGGCACAAAATCAACCACGGAGGTGACGGGCGCTCCGAACCCTTGCCTGAAGCCATTTTTCGTTCTGGTCTCCTCCGTTGGCACGAGAGTTGCTTAAGTCTTAGGGCGGAGGTCGAGTGGATGGCCACTGTTCAATCGCTAGTTCAACAGGAAGACCGCCGCCGCCCCCTTACGGATGATGAGTTGGCTGCCCGGCTCGGTCTGCGGCGGGACCAGGTTACCGTCATGCGCCAGCAGCTGGGGATCCCCGATTCTCGAGAACGCCGGCGCCAGGCTTTGGCCGAAGCGATCCATTCGCTTC
Organism: Mycobacterium leprae; assembly: GCA_050262655.1. GTDB lineage: Bacteria > Bacillota > Sulfobacillia > Symbiobacteriales > Symbiobacteriaceae > DASXVX01. The sequence goes on from JBLNEM010000469.1 coordinate 6,694, forward strand.
AGCAGGGTGGCAGCGCCCAGGCCTCGGACCGGGAACTGACCCGTTTACTGAACGAACAAGGTTTTGATGTCTCTCGCCAGGTTGTGACCCAGGTCCGACATGAGGTGGTTCGGATCGGCAACGTTTCCACCCCGATCGTCTCACCCCCGCCGACGCCGGCGGCGATGCCGCTGCCCACGCCGGAACCTGCGCCACAAGCGCCCCAGGCTGTACCCCTGGCTTTCGACCGCCTGGTCGGCGTCACCGGCAGCCTGCGTCCGATCATCGAACAGGTGCGTGCGGCGGTACTCTACCCGCCGCACGGACTGCACACGCTAATCCTGGGTCCCACGGGGTCGGGCAAGAGCGAACTGGCCAAGGCGATGTTCGAGTTTGCCCAGAGCTCCGGCCGGATGCCCCAGGCCAGCCGGTTCGTCGCCTTCAACTGCGCCGACTACGCCGAGAACCCGCAATTGCTGGTCTCAACGCTGTTCGGCGTCACCAAAGGCGCCTATACGGGCGCCACGACCGACCGTCCCGGACTGGTCGAACAGGCCAGCGGCGGGATTCTCTTCCTCGACGAGGTGCACCGCCTGCCCCCCGACGGGCAGGAGATCCTGTACCACCTGATCGACCACGGCAGTTACCGCCGCCTGGGCGAGACCGAATCGCACCGGAAGGCCCGGGTGATGATCGTGGCGGCGACCACCGAAGAGGTGGACTCGGCGCTGCTGCTTCCCTTCCGGCGCCGCATTCCGATGGTGGTGCGCCTGCCCTCCCTGGCCGACCGCCCCCTGTCGGAACGGCTGGAGTGCATCGAACGGGTACTGGCCGAGGAGTCGAGCCGGACCGACATGCCGATCCGCTGTACCCTCGATGCGGCCAAAGCCTTCCTGCTGTACGACTGCCCCGGCAACCTGGGCGGTCTGCGCAGCGACATTCAGGTCAGTTGCGCCCGAGCCTTCGTGGCCAGTGTCACGGCCCAGCGCAGCACCCTGAGCATCACCCATGATGAACTGCCGCCCCATGTTGCCCGGGGTCTCCTCCATATCGAGGGGCGCCGGCGTGAACTGGAGAGCCTGTTGAACAGCGACCTGAGCCTGGTGCCCGGCCAGCGGCCGGTGAAGCACATGGCCAAGGACACCTACGTGATGCCCGGCGAGGTTTACGACTACGTGGAGCGCCGCCATGGCGAGCTGATCGCCAAAGGCCTCAGCGACAGTGAGCGTGGCCGGGTCCTGGTGGACGAGCTGGAAAGCCGCCTCCAGGCCTTCATCCGGCGGGTGCAGACGGCACCGCTGGCGGCGGCGCAGACCGACCTGACCGGGGTCGTGGGCGAAACGGTGATGAAGGCCGCCAGCCGCATGACAGAGATCGCCGGACGGCGCATCGGCGTCATGGATGACCGCCTGCTTTACTGCCTGGCAACCCACTTGTCGGCGGCGCTGGAGCGCATCCGGGAAGGCCACCGGTCGGTCCCGCCGCAATTGCCGCCGGCCCTGGAACAGCGTGAGGAGTATGCGGTCGCCCGGGAGATGGTAGCGGCTGCCGAACAGGCACTGGGCCTGGACCTCCCCCGGGAAGAGGTCGGCTATGTCGCCCTCTACCTCCGCTCTTTCTCCGGTACCGATGCGCCCCAGCCTCGGGTCGGCGTGGTGGTGATCAGCCACGGCCGGGTCGCCGGCGCCATGGCCGAGGTGGCCAACCGGCTGCTGGGCGTGAGCCACGCCCGTTCGGTGGAGATGTCGCTGGACGAACCGCCGGAGCAGGCGCTGGAGCGGGCCCAGCAGGCGGCACTGGAAGCCGATGAAGGCCTCGGCGTGCTGCTGTTGGCCGACATGGGCTCATTGGTTACCTTCGGGCCCCTGATCACCAGCAGCACCGGCGTGGCGACCCGAACCGTGGAGCGAGTAGATACCGCCGTTGTGCTGGACGCCGTAAGGCGGGCGATGCTGCCGGGGGCCACCCTGGATGAGGTCGCCGCCGCCCTGCCGGGCCTGAAGCCCGAAGCGACCACCGACCACGACCGCCCCCGGGCGATCCTGGCGGTCTGCATTACGGGCCAGGGTGCAGCCCTGCGCATCCGGGAGATGGTGAAGCAAGCCGCTCCCGACGTGCCGGTCTACACCGACGGGCTGATCTCGCCGGAGCGGCTCCACTCCCTGGCCAAGCGCTTTGAGATTATCGCCACGGTGGGCACCGTGGACCCGGGCCTGCCCGGCGTCCCGTTCATCCCTTATCACGAAATGCTGCACGGCTCCGGTTCAGCCCGACTCCGGTTGCTGGCCGGCAGTCCGCTGCTGCCGAAGAACAACGGGATCCGCCTGAAGGAAGTACTCGACCCGGCCCTGCTGCTGCCGCAAGCCCCACTGCACAGCAAGCAGGAGGTGCTCGCCACCCTCGCCGGCCTCCTGGTCCGCGGCGGTTACGCCCGTCCCGGATTCCTGGATGCGGTCTGGGAGCGAGAGGGCATGGGCCCGGTGGTGTTGGGTCCGGCCATGGCCATTCCCCACACCGATCCGACCCAGGTGCGCCGTCCCGGTGTGGCGGTGGCCGTTTTGGAACGGCCGCTGGACTGGGGCGAAGGACGCACGGTCAGCGTGGTCTGCATGCTGGCCCTGACCGCTGAATCCGGCAATGTAGTCCTCGACTTGAATGAAATTGCCTCCCAGCCTTTGCGGCTGGAGCAGCTACGTGGTGCGATCACGAAACAAGAAATGATGGAGGTTTTGGGGGCATGACCACGTTACCTGTTATCAACGCCGCCTTGATTCTGCCGAAGCTTGAGGTGCCCGATTGGGAAAGCGCAATTCGGCTGCTTGGCGCACGGCTCGAAGCTGAAGGGTACACGCATTCGTCCTATGTGCAGGCCGTTATCGACCGGGAGAAGGTATTCCCCACCGGTCTGCCGCTGGGCGAACTGAACGTGGCCATTCCCCATACCGATGTGGTCCATGTAAAGACCCCCGGCATCGCGATTGCGACCCTGAAGGACCCGATCACCTTCCAGCAGATGGGCAGCCCCGAGGAGTCGGTCCAGGCACGGATCGTCTTTCTGCTGGCTATGACCGACCCCAAGGACCAGGTAAACTTGCTGGCGAACCTGGTGGACATCTTCCAGAAGGGTGATGTGCTCCAGGCGATTATCGACGCCAATGACCCCATGCGGGTCGAATCCTTGCTGAATGCGGAGCTTCACTTACACGAGGTGGTCTAGTTGTCTGTTGCCCGTGCTATCGACCGCTTGGAACCTTTCCAGCGGGCGATCGCCAAGGCCCATCTGGCCTCGGCGGGCGTCTCGCTGGATGCCCTTGACACGAAACCCCTGATTGCAATCGGTAACAGCTGGAACGAGGTCTGCCCTGGCCACGCCCCCCTGCGGGAGCTGGCGGAAGCCGTGAAGGCCGGGGTCCGGGCCGCCGGCGGCGAGCCGATCGAGTTCAACACCATCGGCATGTGCGACGGCATCGCCCAGGGCCACCTGGGCATGCGCTACAGCCTGCCGCACCGGGAGATCATCACCGACTCGGTGGAAGCGATGGTGATGGGCGAAGGCGTCTTTGACGGCATGGTGCTGATGGCCTCCTGCGACAAGATCATCCCGTCCATGCTGCAGGCCGCCGCCCGCATCAACCTGCCGACGGTCCTGGTCACCGCCGGTCCTTCGGTGCCGGAGATCACGCCGTCCGAGTCCAAGAAGTTCCGGGCCGATTTCCTGGCCGGCAAGATCACCGAACGGCAGCTGGTGGAAGGCACCCTGAAGTACTACACCGGCCCCGGTGTCTGCCCGTTCCTGGGCACCGCCAACACCATGGCGGCCCTGGCCGAAACCCTCGGCCTGATGCTGCCGGGCACCAGCCTCATTCCGGCGCAGACGGCGATTCGCAAGAACGCCGCCGAGGATGCCGGCAAGGCCCTGATGCGGTTGGTGAAACAGGGGATCACGCCCCGGGATGTTCTGACAGACGACGCTTTCTATAACTCCCTGGTTCTGCTAAACGCCCTGGGGGGCTCGCTGAACAGCTTCCTGCACCTGCCGGCGCTGGCAGCCGAACTCGGCAAGCAGCTGCCCTGGGAAGATTTCGCAGCGGTCAGCGCCAAAACCCCGCTCCTCTGCGCCATTACACCTAATGGTAACCAGACTGTAGTAGATCTGCATCGGGCCGGCGGCATCCCTTCTGTGTTGAAGGAGTTGCTGCCCCTACTGAAGCGTAATGCTATGACCGTAAGCGGCAAGACGATCGGTGAAGTGGCTGAAGCTGCGCCCACCGGCAACCGCAATGTGATCAAGCCCTTTGACGCTCCCCTGAGCCCCACCGGCGGCGTGGGCGTGCTGCACGGCAGCCTGGCCCCCATGGGCGCCCTGATCAAGCAGTCGGCGGTGCCGGCTGACCAGTATGAGTTCGAAGGCCCCGCCTTCATCGTGGACAGCGAGGAGGCGTGCTACGAGGCCCTGCACGCTGGACAGATCAAGACCGGCATGGCCGTGATCGTCCGGTACGAAGGCCCCAAGGGCGGTCCCGGCATGCGGGAACTGCACCGGGTCACCGAGGTCCTGAAGGCGACTCCGGGCACGGCCCTGATCACCGACGGCCGCTTCTCCGGCGCCAGCTCCGGCCTCTCCATCGGCTACCTTTGCCCCGAAGCAGCCGAAGGCGGCCCCATCGCCCTGGCCCAGAACGGCGACCGGATCCGGATCAGCATCACCCAGGGCACCATAGATCTCCTGGTGCCGACCGCGGAGCTGGAGCGCCGGCGGGCCAACTGGCAGCCGGTGGTCAAGGAAGCGGTCCCCCATACTCTGCATCGCTACGCCAAACAGGTGGGTCCGGCTGTCACCGGCGCCATCTGGGGTTGCGAAGGCGAATAGATATCAAGTTCAAAGGAGGAATTATCGTGGCAAACAAGCGTGTACTCGTGCTCTGCGGCAATGGTGTTGCTACCTCCACCGTCGCAACCAAGAAGATCCAGGAATACCTGACCAGCCAGAAGGTGATGGCCGACGTCATCCAGGCCAAGATCGGTGAACTGGCTTCCTATGCCGACAAGGTCGACGTCATCGTCCTGATGGCCATGGGCGCTTCCCTGCCGCCCGGCGTCAACAAGCCCCTGCTGAAGGGCCTGCCGTTCATCACCGGTATCGGCCAGCAGCAGGCGCTGGAAGAGATCAAGAAGCTGCTGACTCAGGCCTAATTCATTACTCTATCTTCGCAGTAAAAAGGAGATCACACACATGGGTATCGGGGCGTTCTTCAAACACGTGATGGACTACGGTCCTAACGTCGTCCTGCCGTTCTTTATCTTCCTCGTCGCTCTCGTCCTCGGAACCAAGCCTGGCAAGGCTTTCCGTGCGGCAGTCTTCATCGCTATCGCCCTGATTGGCATCAAGATGGTGACGGGCTTCATGGGCGACAACCTCGGCCCGGCCATGAAGGCCATGATCCAGCACTCCGGCCTCCACCTCGACGTGATCGACGTGGGCTGGGGCGCCGTCGCCGCCTCCATCTGGCAAACCCCGATGGGTGCGATCGGCATTCCGATCCTGCTGGGCTTCAACATCCTGCTGATCCTGGGCCGGGTGACCAAGACCCTCATGATCGACATTTGGAACTACCACCACCTGGTTACCGCCGGCGTTCTGACCTACGTGACCACCGGCAACGTCTACCTCGGCTTTGCCGCCATGTTGGTCGCCGCCTTCCTGACCTGGTGGGTTGCTGACTGGTCCGCCCCGTTCCTGCAGCGGTTCTATGGCCTGCCCGGCATCTCCATGCCGACCCTCTCTTCGGCCGCTTCGCTGGTCATCGCTGCCCCGCTGAACGCCCTGATCGATATGATCCCGGGTGTGAAGAATATCAAGGGCGACTTCTCCTCGATCCGCAAGTATATGGGTATCTTCGGTGAGCCTGCCATTCTGGCCGTCATCATCGGTCTCGCCATCGGCGCCCTGGCCCGTTACACCCCGAAGGATATGATCAACCTGGCCATGAACCTGGCTGCGGTCATGATCATCCTGCCGAAGGTCGTCGCCATCCTGATGGAAGGCCTGATGCCGATCTCGGAAGCCAGCCGCGAGTTCCTGCAGAAGAAGTTCGGTGGCCGTGATCTCTACCTCGGCCTCGACTCTGCCATCTCGATCGGCCATCCTTCCGTCCTGACCGCCGCCCTGATCCTGACCCCGTTCACCCTGCTGCTGGCCGCCGTTCTCCCCGGCAACCGGCTGCTGCCCTTCGCTGACATCACCGTCATTCCGTTCCGCGTCGCCTTCATCGTCGCACTGGTGAACGGCAACGTCTTCCGGACCCTGGTGATCGGCGCTGTGGTTCTGGCGCAGGTGCTGCTAGCCGGTACGATCACTTCGCCGGCTCTGACGAAGATCTTCCTCTCCACCGGTGGCAAGGTTCCGGCTGGCGCCGTGGGTGTCTCCTCCTTCTCCGGCGGTTCGCTGTTCATCACTTATTCGATCGTCCAGATCTTCTCTTTTGCCGTTACTGGCGCTATCATAGCCGTAGTGGTGTGGGCCCTCTTCTTCCTGGTCGCCAAGAGCCAGCAGAGGAAGGCTGTTGAAGCCATCGAGGCCAGCCAGGCCGAAGGAATGGCTGACTAGTAGAAGGAGTGACGCTCCATGCATGAAGTCCTAGAACAAATCGCCCAGTCCGGCGTCGTCGCCATTCTGCGGGGCATTCCGTCCAAGCAGTTGGTCGACCTGGGCCAGGCGTTGATCGACGCCGGTGTCGGCGGGATTGAGGTAACCCTGAACAGCGAGGGTGCACTGGAAGGCATCGCTGCGTTGACCAAGGCTTACGGCCGGCGGATTCCCGTCGGCGCCGGCACGGTCATGAGCGGCGAGGCTGCCCGGGCGGCCATCGCAGCGGGTGCCCAGTTCGTGCTGACGCCGACCCTGGTTGAGGATACCCTGGCCGCCTGCGTGGAGTTGAAGGTTCCGGCCGTGATCGGCACCATGACGCCGACCGAAGCCTGGAAGGCCTACTCCATGGGCGCCGGGATGATCAAGATCTTCCCGGCCAGCGCCGTGGGTCCGCAGTTCTTCCGGGAACTGCGTGGTCCCCTGCCGCAGATCCCCACCATGGCGGTGGGCGGTGTGAACGCCGCCAACGCCGGGGAGTTTATTAAGGCAGGCGCCAGGGCGATCGGCGCCGGCAGCCAGCTGGTCGATCCCGCCGCTGTGGCGAAGAACGACTGGGCGGCTGTGACCGCCAAGGCTGCGGCCATGGTCAATGCCGTAAAGGCGGCCCGGGCCTAGCGTAGTACAGGATGAATGGGGGGCTCCCTGGAGCCCCCTTTCCCCCTAAATAAGGAGGTCATGATCATGATGGAAAAAGACGTGACGCTGACTAACCCTTCGGGTCTCCACGCCCGTCCGGCCGCCCAGTTCGTAGCGGCGGCATCCAAGTTCAAGGGCACCACTGTCAAGGTCGTGAAAGAGGGCAAGGAGGTCGACTGCAAGTCGATCCTCGGCATCATGGGTCTGGGCGCCACCAAGGGCACCGTCCTGACCATCAAGGCGGACGGCCCGGACGAGCAGGCTGCCGTTGATGCCCTCGTGAGCCTGATCGAAAGCGGCTTTGGTGAAGGGTAGGAGAGAAGCAGATGTTCACGGGAATTGCAGCCTCCCCCGGTATTGCCATCGGGCGGGCTTTTGTGCTACGCCCTGAAGCGGAAGCGACGGCACAGCCGTATGAGCCGGGTGACGCCAGCACCGAGCAGGGCCGGTTTGAGGCGGCGGTCGCCGCCAGCCGGACGGAACTCGAGGCACTGCGGGAGCGTGTGGCCCGGCGGGTAGGCGAAAAGGAAGCGGAAGTCTTCGACGCCCACCTGCTGATGCTGGACGACCCCTCCCTGGTCGATGAAGTGCTGGGCGCCATTGCCGGCGGCACAGACGCCCTCAGCGCCGTGGAAACGGTGACGGAGGCGCTGGCCGGCATGCTGGCTGCGCTGGATGACCCGTACATGAAAGAGCGCGCCACCGACATTCGCGACGTCGGCCGGCGCATGGTGCGGCACCTGAAGGGCGTGAGCGCCCCCGACCTCTCGGCCCTGTCCGAGCCGTCGGTGGTGGTCGCCCATGACCTGACGCCGTCTGACACGGCGCAGCTCGACCCGGCGACCGCCCTCGGTTTCGCCACGGAGAGCGGCGGCCGCACCTCGCACAGCGCCATCATGGCCCGCTCGCTGGGCCTGCCTGCCGTGGTAGGCGCCCCCGGCCTGCTGGAGACGGTGAAGGATGGTGACCTGCTGGTGGTGGACGGCGCGACCGGCAAGGTGCTGGTAAACCCGGAGGCCGGTGAACTGGCGGAATACCAGACGAAGGCGAAGCAGTACGCCGAGGAACGTGCCGGTCTGGCCGCTCTGAAGGAGCAGCCGGCGGTCACCACCGACGGCCATCGGATCGAACTGGTGGCCAACGTGGGCAACCCGCGGGATGTAGGCCCGGCCCTGGAGGGCGGCGCCGAAGGGGTAGGCCTCTACCGTACCGAGTTCCTCTTCATGGACCGGGATCGGATGCCCACCGAAGATGAGCAGTTCGACGCTTACAAGGCCGTGGTTGAGGGGATGGGCGGTCACCCGGTGATCATCCGCACCCTGGACATCGGCGGCGACAAGCAGATTCCGTACCTGGAGATGCCGCAGGAGATGAACCCGTTCCTGGGCTGGCGCGCCCTGCGCATGTGCCTGGACCGGCCTGACTTGTTCAAGACCCAACTCCGGGCCATTCTCCGGGCCAGCGCCTTTGGCCAGTGCCTGGTGATGTTCCCGATGGTCAGCAGCATCGACGAAGTCCGCCGGGCCAAGGCGATTCTAGCCGAAGCCACCGCCGAACTGAAGGCCGAAGGCAAGAGCTTCGACGCCGCCATGAAGGTGGGCGTCATGATCGAGATCCCCTCCGCCGCCCTGATCGCCGATCAGATGGCCCGTGAGGTGGACTTCTTCAGCATCGGCAGCAACGACCTGATCCAGTACACCATGGCGGTGGACCGGATGAACCAGCGGATCGCCAACCTGTACGACCCGCTGCATCCCGGCGTGCTCCGCCTGATCGCCATGGTGATCGACGCCGCCCACAAGCATGGCCGGTTCGCCGGCATGTGCGGCGAAATGGCCGGCGACACCTCCGCCACGCCGATCCTGCTGGGCCTGGGCCTGGACGAGTTCAGCATGAGCGCCGGCTCGGTGCCGCAGGTGAAGAAGTTGGTCCGTCAGCTGTCGAAGGAGCAGTGCGCTGCCGTAGCCCGCAAGGCGCTGGAGTGCGGCACCTCCGCCGAAGTGAAGGAACTGCTCGCTGGCATCGGCCGATAAGCTCGCGCAAATACAGCGCCCGCCTCGGGTTACAACCCCGGGGCGGGCGTTTTCTCATGCCTGCGGTAGTGATTGTTCGGCGGCCTGGACAAACTGCGTGGCCGTATGCACCTGCGCCCCCAACTGACCCAGGGTAAAGAACGGAACGGTGGCGACTCCCCCGGTGATCCGCAGGTTGTTGAGTGCGCGCAGTGCGCCGTTGATCACCTGTTTGGCCGTCTGCACGTGCATGAACCACACCGGCACCGGAAAGAGGCCGGTGAAGGGGAGGCTGTTGAGCAACTGCAGGGCGAACCCGAGAAAGGCCTGCCAGGTCAGGATCAGGCTCTGCGGGAGCGTGACCGTTGCGTCCACAGCCGATGGCGCCAGGTTCACGACCGACTGAATCGACTGCTCGACGAACTGAAGGATGAACTGGGCCTGGAGCAGCGTCTGAAGGGTCCCCGGCGGCACCGGTCTGGGCGGGGCCGCAGGCATGGCAAGCGGATTGCGCATGAGGCACCTCCACATGGCGAGGTTGGTTTCAGGTTATGCCGTCTGCCAGAGCCCGGCCTGCCCCAACTTTTTTGGTCCAACCGCCAAATTGCCGGTTGACCTTCACGTAACGGAAACCGGTACGATCAAACCAGAGTCGATCGACCGAGACGCGATGGAGGAATCCTGATGACCCTGGATCATGTGCGGATTGTGAACCTGAAGCCGATGAAAGTAGCCTCGTACCGGGCGGAAAGCGCCTCGCCGGAGAAGGATGCCTGGGACGTGATGATGGCGTGGGTGAAGGCGAACGGCCTCGATCAACTGGCCACGACCCGCTACTTCGGCTTCGACAATCCCGGCCCGGCTCCCGGCAGGCCGACGTATGGCTACGAGGTCTGGGTGACCGTGCCGGATCACGTCCAGCCCTCGGGGCCGATCCAGCTGAAGGAGTGTGCGGGCGGCCTCTTCGCCGTCGTCACCACCTACCTGTACGAAATCGGCGAGCGGTGGGCCAGCCTGGTGCAGTGGGCAAAGGCCGAGCCTGGCCTGGCAATCGACCACCGCCAGTGCCTGGAGGAGAGCGTCCTGCCCGACGAGATGCACCAGGAGCAGACCCAGCTCGACCTGTTCCTGCCCATCCGACGGATATAAGCGAGGCAGCCACTGTGGTGGCTGCCTCGCTTTCGTATGCGGCCCGTCAGCGGGCCTGCTTCAGGCGGTTGATCTGCTTAAGGATTTCCATCCGATCGTATCGGCGTTGGCCACCCTCGAACCGGTAGACCCGGAAGCGAAGCCCCAGGATCTCAACCCACTGCCCATCCGGTAGCTCGTGATTCCGCAGCGTGTTCTGGTGAACGCGCAGGAGCTTTGCCACTTCGCCGATGGAAATAAGGTCCCAACCCATATGGTAATCACCCTTATGAGCCTTGACCAAAACCATGGGACATAATCTAGGGGGTTGGTAATTTCTTCTGAACCTCATACGACCTACATCACGGGCGTATACCGAAGATGAAATACGGTTGAATGACGAGGAGGACCTTGAATGACAGGGCAGACTGACCAGCTTGCAGAGCTGCTGCGGCAACTGCTCGAAGGCCCGAACGCCAACGGTTTTCTCGTAGGAATGGTGATCGCCCTCGTCCTGGCTCTGTTGATCATCTGCCGTTGCGGTGGACGCGGATAGCCCCCCACGGCCGCAAGTGGGGGGCTTCGTCCCTGGTACTATGCGATGGCCAGTTCCCGTTCGGCTGCCTCCACGAAGAGCGCCGCGAAGCGCACCTGGGTCTCGACCTGCTGCAGCAGCAGTACATCGACGGTGGCCGTGCCCGGGGTGGGCGGGAAGATGCGGGTCGATGCGACCGGGATGCTGTCCAGAATCTGCAGGGCCTGGGTGATCAGCGTGGTGGCCGCCTGGACGAATGTAACCCACCGGGGCGGCGGGAAGATCAGGATGGACGGGATGCTGTTCAGCAGCTGCAAGGCCAACCGCAGTACGAGCCGCCAAACCAGAATGAGCGTCTCGGGCACCCGGGCGTTGCGCCCGATGGTCTGATTCAGCACCGACAGAATCGACTGGTCCACGAAGATGAGCAGAAAGCGGGCCTGCGTCAACGTCTGCAGGGGCGTGGAAATGGATGTGGCCTGATCCACCGGTGAAACGGCACTGCTCATGAACCTGGTTGCACCTCCATGGGGCCGGGCCATCCGCTGCGCCCGGCCCACTGCTTCCAGGTTATGCAATCTACTACCCGTGGACCCCCTCCACTGCAGGGAACAGCTCCACCTCGTCCGCCGCACAGGCCCCCTCCGGCGCCAACTGGCCCGACCGCATCAATTGGCCGATGCTGGTCTCTCCCTGGCGAATGGCCTCCAGGGCGGTCGGCCCGATCGGGGCGACCTGCGTCACGCCGGCCTGCGAGTGGACCAGCCTTACACACTCCGGGTCCAGCTCCTGCCGATCCAGCAGGTCCGGGCTATGCGTGGTGATCAGGAGCTGTGAATTGTCGATGCCGACCTTCAGGATCTCCAGCAGCGTGCCCATGGCTCCCGGGTGCAGAATCGCCTCAGGCTCCTCGATGGCCATCAGCAGCGGACTCGGCCGCTGGTAGACTGCCGCCAGCAACCCCAGCACCCGCAGCGTCCCCTGGGAGACCGATGCTGCATCCAGGTTGACGCTCCGGCCACCCGGACCTAGCTGCTGGGCGAAGCGCAGGCCGAGGTTCTCCCCCTCCCGCACCGCCGAAACCCCCTGGACCGCGGGGACTACCGCCCTGAGCAACGCGCAGAGCCGCTGATAATCGTCCGGACGGTTACGCTGCATCTCCTTGATCAGCCCGGCGATGTTTCGCCCGTCGCGCCCCAACTCCCGCCCCGGCTGATCCGCCTGCCACCCCGCCATCACCCGCGGCGTAAGCACGTATGTCCGAATCGCCGTCAGCGCCCCGAAGGCGATCTGAAACCAGGGCTTCTCAGCCGCCTGCTGCAGCAGTAGAGCATGTGGCGCCACTTTCATCCCCAGGTTGGTGTTGGTACGAACGCCATCGGCGCTGCGATCGAACCAGGCCACGTGGCCGCCGTCCGGGAACCGCACCACACACCGTTCCCGTTTGATGGCATAGCCCTGTTGGCGATCGTGCCCCACCACAAATCCGTAGTGCACCTCGATCGGCGCCTTCACCGATCGGGGTGGCAGCCCCAACTTCACCGCAGCGCCAAACCACGGCGGCAGATGGCTGCCGGGAATTTGCCGCCGCACCAGGTCCAGCCCCCCGTGCGTGCTGATGGCTGCCGGCAGTTGAAGGGACAGTGCATCGGCAATGAGGCCGAGTCCATTCAAGATGTTGCTCTTCCCCGAACCATTCGGGCCTATCAATACGGTCAGCGGGTTTAGCGGCAGAACCGCTCCGGCCACACTCTTGTAGTTCTTCAACCGCAGTTCGAGCACGGCCGGTCTTCCCTCCATTGGCACTCTCCCTTCTTGCGACGGTTTGCCCACTATTATAGCAGGCATGTGTAGTGGGACTTTCTAATCGATACCTCTCCGTTTCTACACACTTTCTGCATAATTGTGTCGCATCCTGAACATGGATTCGTTCATACCAACCTCAAGGGGGATTCCAAATGGATGCGTCGCAGATGACTCACTATATGGGCCTACTCGCCAGCAATCAGCCCTGGAACCTGATCTTCTACATGGCGATCCCCGTGCTCATGGCCGAGACCCTTGTGGCCACGGAGTTTATCGTGGTACATAAGCACCTGACCGCCGGTCCCCTCCGGAACTTCAACAAGTGGCTCGGTATTGTGTTGGGCTTCTACTACACCGGCATCTTCCTGAACCTCGGCATCCGCGTCGTGCCCACCATTACGTGGAACACGTGGGTCGACTTCATTGCCGTCTGGTTCTACCTGCTGGGCTTCCTCCCGCTGCTGCTGATCGCCCTGCTGGAACTCGGCCTCGTCTGGCGCAAGGCCGACACCGAGCAGAAGGCCCGCATCCACTTCGCGCTGATTACCATCTTCCTATACGTCGGCCACATTGCGATGATCTTCGGTATGGTCAACCCGACGCTGATCACCGGCGCCGCCGGCGGCATGAAGATGTAATCTCGGTACCGAGAGCCCTCGAGGCCCCCTTCTACGGGAAGCAGCCCCGGGCATTTGCCCAGGGCTGCTTTCTGTGTCATCGCTCAGTTGCGGTCCAGGATCAGATCCATCTCGCTGCTCTCCGGTGCGGTCTCCTTGAAGCCCAGAATGGTGGAGAGCGCATCAGCGGAAATCAGTGTCCGGTTGCCAATCAGCACCGGTGCGTGCGCCATGGGGAAGGTGTTGGGCCGAATATAGAAGACTCCCACCCGGCGCAGTTCGCCTTGCTCCTGACCAATCACAAAGAAAGTGAAGTCGTTGCCGATCTGTACGATCACCTTATGCTCGCTCTGCTCCCAGGTCACCTTGCCGCCGGCAGCCTCGGCCACGGCCCGCAAGGGTACCATCAGGCTGCCGTCAATGACGACCGGCCCCTGGTCGAACTGCACCGCCTGGCCACCGACGGTCACCGTCGCCACCTTCATGCGATCCGCTTTGACGGGGAACAGGGCGCGCACGTAGATCGGATGAATGACGTCCGTGGGCATGCCGTCGCCCGGCAACCGCGGCGTGGTATCACCCGTGGGTGCAGGCGGTTTGGTAACGCCAGGTGAGGGGGCAGTGCCCGGTGCGGCGAGTGCTGGAGTGGTAGCAGTGATGGCGATCAGGGCAGTCGTACTGATGATTCTCTGCCAAGTTTTCATGAAGTCACCCCCAGAAGATGTACTGCAAGATAGACGGGGGGACCGGCCTCACCCGTTTCACTTCGCCCGCCTTTTCCGTCCTAAGTGGGAAAAGATATGGGCAAAGGAGCGGACGGATCATGCTGGATTGGCTCTTCGGCAAGAAGCTGGACCTGGGAGACGAGTCGACGTACCAGAGCACAGGCTCCGGCCTCAAGTACAAGGATCTGGTGACCGGCGACGGTCCTCACCCCGTGCGGGGTCAGACGGTGACGGTCCACTACACCGGCTGGCTGCGCAACGGCCGCAAGTTTGACTCCTCCCTGAGCCGCAACGAGCCGTTCTCCTTCACCCTGGGCGCCGGCCGGGTGATCCGTGGCTGGGAGGAAGGCGTGGCCACCATGCAGGTGGGCGGCACCCGCATGCTGATCATTCCCCCGGCGCTCGGCTACGGCACCCGAGGCGCCGGCCCAATCCCGGGGGGCGCCGAACTGGTCTTTGAAGTAAAACTGCTGGGGGCTAAATAGCCCCCAGCTCCTTTTTCAGCCGTTCAATGATAGGACGAAGGGTTACGTTCATCATCCAGCCTCCGGGACGGCATATTTGTGGCGATGACGGCTAACTGCTCGGCCAGGGCGCTCGGGTAAGGCCAGGAAGTGGCGGCGCAAATCTCCCGGGCAAACGCCACCGTCCCACACCAGGCCTGCCGGATCTCCTCCGGCTCGTACCGGCAGGTGATGGCCCGGAAGCCATCGACCACCTCGGGCGGCAGGTCGCTCTCCAGCCCCCGGGGCGTCCAGCGAAATGCGCCGTTCAGGTTGCCCCGGGCGATCCGCACCATGCGGACCAGCGGGTTTTGGACCATGCCCTCCAGCAGATACCGCCCCGCCCAGTAGTCACCCCGGCTCAGGTAATTGTGCACGAAGAGCAGGTGGTACCAGACCTCGTTGGCCAGTTGGCTGAACAAGGCCCGCGGGTCCGGCCCCTTGTCGGTGGCCGCCCGCTCCTGGAGCCGCTCCGCCATCGCCCACAGCCGCCCCTCCCCGGTCTTGTCCAGCAGCACCATGCGGGCCACATCCACAATCGGCTCCACCGGCCAGTCATCCAGGTCGCCGATCTTCGTGTCGGGCATCAGGTCAAACTCGCCCCGCACCAGGTTGTCGAACACGACCCACTGGTTGCCCACGTAGGACTGGTACGCCAACAGGATCGGCCTGACCTGGCGCACCCAGTCGGCAAAACCGGCGCTGAACGCGGCGAGCGCATCCGGTCGTATGTAGAGGATGAACTCCACGTCCGAGAAGTCATCGTCTTCGCCACGGGTATAGGAACCGTACGCAGCTGCGGCGGTGATGCGATCGTCGCTTTGGGCCAACTGCCGAACTGCGCTGCGGAGTTCAGCCTGTTGTTGTTTGGCGTCCGCCATGCAAACACCTCCTGCAGTAATATTCCGTGCAAGGCTGAACTTTCCTTCTCCATCCCACCAGCTGGCGGCGCAGTACTACGGTATCCACCCTACATTTGTGAACGGAATCACAATCCGGCTGTAGACCCAGGAAGGCGCTTTATGCCTCTGTCCCATGACGGGGCGCATGGATTACACTATGCATGTAAGGTTTGTGAAACAAGTAACGAACGGTAAGCCTGCCGAACCTCCCCCAAACCAACTTCCCCAGTTGGCCCCTCCCCCTTTAAATAAACCCCCGGCAGTGCTCACAGACTTTACAAACCACCCCTCGCTCCCCGGACCTGCGGGATTTGGTCCGGGGAGCACCCCCAAAATCCCAAACTGGCTCCATCCTCTTTTTTTAGGCAGTTTGTTAATGACTTTAACAAAGTCCATGCAGGAGGCGGATTGCTCATGAACGCTGAGCAGAAGCAGAAGGCCCAAGCCGGACAAGCCCCGCAGCCCATCGTGAAACTGGCCGCAGCCGAGATCGTCGAACCGAAGGCAGACCCCGCCCGGGCCGAGATCGATCGACTGGTGCGGTCGGCGAAGGCTGCACAGGCTGCTTTCAAGGAGATGACCCAGGAGCAGGTCGATGCAATCGTTCAGGCCATGACCCTGGCCGGCATCGATCAGCACATGGTGCTGGCCCGCCTGGCCGTAGATGAGACCGGGATGGGCATCTATGAAGATAAGATCACCAAGAACCTCTTCGCCACCGAGTATGTCTACCACGACATCAAGGCGCTGAAGACGGTCGGGATCATCCATGAAAACCACGAAGAAGGCACCCTGGAAGTGGCAGAGCCCGTGGGCATCATCGCCGGCGTCACGCCAACCACCAACCCCACCGCCACCACCCTGTTCAAGTCCCTGATCGCCATGAAGACCCGGAACCCGATCATCTTCGCCTTCCACCCCCGGGCCCAGCGCTCGTCCAGCGCCGCCGCCAAGGTGATGCTGGACGCGGCGGTGAAGGCCGGAGCGCCGGAAGGCGCCATTGCCTGGATTGAGCATCCCTCAATCGAGGCGACCAACGCCTTGATGAACCACCCGGAGATCGCCCTGATCCTGGCGACCGGCGGTTCGGGCATGGTCCAGGCGGCCTACTCCAGCGGCAAGCCCGCCCTGGGCGTAGGACCGGGCAACGTCCCGGCCTATATCGAGCGGTCGGCCAACGTTCGCCGGGCGGTCAACGACATCATCCTCTCCAAGACCTTTGACAACGGCGTGATCTGCGCCTCCGAGCAGGCCGTGATCGTGGACCGGGTGATCGCCGAGGAGGTGCTCGCCACTTTCCGGGCGCTGGGGGCATACGTGCTGAGCCCCGAAGAGCGGGCCAAGGTGGAGGTTGTGGCCATCGATGCCAAACGGCAGGCGATGTCGCCCGACGTGGTTGGCCAACCGGCCGTCAAGATCGCCCGCATGGCCGGTCTCACCGTGCCGGAGAACACCAAGGTACTGGTAGCGCCACTGGAGGGCGTCGGCCCGGGCTACCCCCTCTCCCGGGAAAAGCTCTCGCCAATCCTCGGTTTCTATGTGGTGGAGGACTTCAACGAAGGCATCCACCGCTGTGAAGAGCTGACCGAATTCGGCGGCCTAGGCCACAGCGCCGTCATCCACTCAGAGAACGACGAAGCGATCGCCCAGTTCAGCCGCCGGGTCCGCACCGGCCGCCTGCTGGTCAACAGCCCCTCCTCGCAGGGCGCCATCGGCGATCTTTACAACACCAACACGCCCTCCCTCACCCTGGGCTGCGGCTCCATGGGCGGCAACTCCACTACGGCCAACGTCTCGGTGGGCCAGCTGCTCAACATCAAGCGGGTTGCGCTGCGCCGGGATCGGATGAAGTGGTTCAAGGTGCCGCCGCGGATCTACTTCGAGCCGGGCAGCCTCTCCTACCTCGCCAAGCTGCATGGCACCCGGGCGTTCATCGTGACCGACCCAACCATGGTGAAGCTGGGCTATGTGGACAAGGCGGTCTACCACCTGGAGAAGCGGGGCTTCAAGAGCGAGGTTTTTGCCGATGTGGAGCCGGATCCGTCGGTGGAGACGGTGAACCGGGGCGTGGCGGCCATGAACCGGTTCCAGCCCGACGTGATCGTGGCGCTGGGCGGCGGCTCCGCCATCGATGCGGCCAAGGGCATGTGGCTCTTCTACGAGCAGCCGGAGATCACATTTGACGGCATCCGCCTCAAGTTCCTGGACATCCGCAAGCGGGCCTTCAAGTTCCCCGAACTGGGCCGCAAGGCGACCATGGTGGCGATTCCCACCACCTCCGGCACGGGCTCGGAAGTGACCTCCTTCGCTGTCATCACTGACAAGGTGAAGAACATCAAGTACCCGCTGGCCGACTACGAGTTGACGCCGGATGTGGCGATCATCGACCCCGAACTGGTCATGACGGTGCCAAAGGCGGTCACGGCCGACACCGGCCTGGATGTGCTCACCCACGCGATTGAAGCCTATGTAAGCTGCCTGGCCTCGGACTACACCGATGCCCTCGCCCTGAAGGCGATCGAACTGGTCTTCAAGTATCTGCCCGAGGCGTACGCCAACGGCAGCAACCGGGTAGCCCGGGAGAAGATGCACAACGCCTCCACCATCGCCGGCATGGCGTTCACGAATGCCTTCCTGGGCATCAATCACTCCATGGCTCACGTGCTGGGCGCCAAGTTCCATGTGCCGCACGGCCGTGCCAACGCCATCCTGCTGCCCTGGGTGATCGCCTACAACGCCTCCCAGCCCACCAAGCTGGTCGCCTACCCCCAGTATGAGACCTACCAGGCGCCGCAGCGCTATGCGGAGATCGCCCGCTTCCTGGGCCTCCCCGCCGCCACCACCGAGGAGGGCGTGGCCAGCCTGATTCAGGCGGTCCGTGATCTGATGGCGAAGGTGAACATGCCCATGAGCCTGGCCGACTGCCAGATCGACCGCCAGGCCTTCGAGCAGATGATCCCGATCATGGCCGACGCCGCCTTCGCCGACCAGTGCACCATCTCCAACCCCCGTCTGCCCCTGGTACGGGAGATGGAGGCGATCTACCGGCAGGCCTATGGCGCTGACCAGTAGTCTCCCATAGACCCCGTTGGACCCAGTTTAGCCCGGTCCACATTGCGGGCCGCGGACACCCACCGCGGCCCCCAATGTGGACCGTTTTCGTGCCAGGAATCCCTTGCGGCGCAAGGGTTTGACGACCTCATCCGTTGGTGGTACATCCTCTCCTCCTCCCGCATGAGTTCTTTCGCGCGGTGCGCGTGCACCCAACCGGGTGGCGACCCTAGCCGTCGGAGCTTGTTCAAACAGTCACAAGCTACACCCATCGCTCAGTTGCAGTCTATAGGGGGTCTTACGGTAAAGTAGAGACATGAAGTTGCAGGGGGAGCCTGTAACTCCTGACAACGACTTCCTCTACAACTAAGATTGTGAACGCATTCACTTATCATCACGAACCTGGCCGCCGCCCTGGTTGGCTTGGTTCTCAGGAGGTAATGCCCCATGCGAGCTTGGGAAGGTTTTGCGCCCGGCGCCTGGCAGCGGCAGATCGATACCCGTGACTTCATCCAGAAGAACTACACCCCTTATGCGGGTGACAGCAGCTTCCTGGCTGGCCCCACGGAGCGGACCAGGGCCCTGTGGGAAAAGGTCTTCGCCATTTTCAAGGAGGAGCAGCGCAGGCAGGCGCCCTTGAAGATCGACACCCAGACCCCCTCCAACATTCTGGCCTATGGCCCGGGTTATGTGGATCAGGCGCTGGAGTTGATCGTCGGCCTCCAGACCGATGAGCCCGGTAAGCGCTCCTTCTACCCGAAGGGCGGCTGGCGCATGGTAGAAGACTCCTTCGAAGCGTACGGCGAGAAGGCGGACCCCGCCATGGCCCAGTTTTACAGCAACGAGCGCAAGACCCACAACCAGGGCGTCTTCGATGCCTACACCCCGGAGATGCGCACGGCCCGCAAGACCGCCATCATCACCGGCCTGCCCGATGCCTACGGCCGTGGCCGGATCATCGGCGACTACCGGCGAGTCGCCCTGTACGGCGTAGACCGGCTGGTGCAGGCCAAGAAGCAGGAGCTGGCCTACACTGAGCCAGATGTGATGGACGAGTCGACCATCCAGCTGCGGGAAGAGCTCTCGGAGCAGATCCGGGCCCTGGGTGAACTGAAGGCAGAGGGCGCCCGCTACGGACTGGAGTTGAGCCGGCCGGCTGAAACCGCCCGTGAGGCCATCCAGTGGACCTACTTCGCCTACCTGGCCGCAATCAAGGAGCAGAACGGCGCCGCCATGTCGGTGGGTCGGATCGCCACCTTCCTCGATATCTACATCGAGCGGGATCTGCAGAAGGGCCTCATCACGGAATCCGAAGCGCAGGAACTGGTGGACCAGTTGATCATCAAGCTGCGCCAGGTCGCCTTCCTCCGGACCCCGGATTACAACGAACTGTTCAGCGGCGATCCCACCTGGGTCACCGAATCGATCGGCGGCATGGGCCTCGACGGCCGCACGCTGGTCACCCGGACCTGCTTCCGCTTCCTGCAGACGCTGTACAACCTCGGCCCGGCGCCGGAACCGAACCTCACCATCCTCTGGTCCACCAACCTGCCGGAGAACTGGAAGCAGTTCGCCGCCAAGGTCTCGATCGACACCAGCGCCACCCAGTACGAGAACGACGACGTCATGCGGCCACTGTGGGGCGATGACTACGGTATCGCCTGCTGCGTCAGCGCCATGCGGATCGGCAAGCAGATGCAGTTCTTCGGCGCCCGTGCCAACCTGGCCAAGTGCCTCTTGTACGCCATCAACGGCGGCGTGGACGAGCGGCTCGGCATTCAGGCCGCCCCGAAGATGGCCCCGCTGACCGGCGAGTACCTGGAGTACGCCGAGGTGCGTGCCCGCTACACCGACATGATGAAGTGGCTGGCCCGCCTCTATATCAACACCCTGAACATCATCCACTACATGCACGACAAGTACTTCTACGAGCGCCTGGAGTTTGCGCTGCATGACCGGGATATCTACCGGACCATGGCTTGCGGCATCGCCGGCCTCTCGGTGGCGGCGGACTCGCTCTCCGCCATCAAGTACGCCAGGGTGAAGCCGATCCGCAACGAGCAGGGCATCGCCGTCGACTTCGAGATCGAGGGCGAGTACCCGGCCTACGGAAACAACGACGACCGGGTCGACGAGATCGCCCGGGAACTGGTAGAGGAGTTCAACCAGCTGCTCCGCCAGCACAAGACCTACCGGAACAGCGACCCGACGCTGTCGGTCCTGACCATCACGTCGAACGTGGTTTACGGCAAGAAGACCGGCACCACTCCCGACGGCCGCCGTGGGGGCGAGCCGTTCGCCCCGGGCGCCAATCCGATGCACGGCCGTGACGTGAAGGGCGCGCTCGCCTCCTGCTGCTCGGTCGCCAAGGTCCCGTACAGCTCGGCGAAGGACGGCATCTCCTACACCTTCTCGATCGTCCCAGGCGCCCTGGGCAAGGAGGAGCCGGTGCGGATCAGCAACATGGTCGCCATCCTCGACGCCTACGCCAGCCAGGGCGGTCACCACATCAACATC
>JBLNEM010000470.1:0-3963 GCA_050262655.1 Mycobacterium leprae
TTGTCGATGGCGCCTTCAGACTGGTTGACCGCCGTTTCCTGAACCATACCGAATTCGGCTATGACCGCTTCTGGGATGCCCTCGTGGCCGAAGGGGTGGGCCGCATCGCCGATGCCGAGGCTGATTTCCGCGCGGCGGCGGAGCCCACTCGCCAGGCACATGCAGGCTCCTATCCGGTCTACCATCAAATGCCGTACGAGTTGACTCCGGCGGAGATGGCGCAGTTCGCCGAGGCCCTGCGGCCGTTCGCCCGGTTCCGTCTGGGCGGCCTCCTCCTGCAGGCAGGGCGTCCGGCCGAGGCGCTCGCTGTGCTCCAGCCGGACGACGGTCCCTACACCGGCCTGACCGAGGCGATGCGCACCGCACCGAATCGAGCAGCAGGCTGCCAGGCGGCAACCAACTGGGCTACGGCCAACCCGCAGTTTCTGGCGTCGCTGAACGTCGGCGTGGGCCACTCGCACTGGACACCGGAGTTGCTCTGTGGGTACATGCCCCTGGAAGAGCGACGTTTGGACCCGTAATGGAGGCTCTTACCATGAAGCAGTTGTTCGCACTCATCACCGTCCTGTGGCTGGCCGGGTGCAGCGTTGGCGCTCCCCCCGAAACTCCCCCTGCCGAGAGCGCCACGCAGGCGCCACCTGCTCCTGCCCCGGCGCCTCAACCGCAACCAGTGACGCCGCCCCCGCCCGCCCCTGCGCTGCCGAAGCGCAGCGGACCCACCCGCGATGAACTGCGGGACACCCTGCTGGCACTGCTGAACCAGCCGGGCGACGACCCGCTGGCCCGGGTGAAGGTGTACGCCGAAGAGCAGAAGTGGAAAGGGCGCGGCGAACGGCCATACGTGGAAGCGGATCTGGACGGCGACGGCGAGCCAGAGTTGGCTGCGGCAGTGGGGGTGTACGATCGGCCGGACGACCGCTTTCCCGAGGGCGCCGCACTCTTCGTCGTCTACCGCAAGGACGGCCAGTGGGCCGTCGACCGCTCCGACCCGATGCCGGAGCGGGCCGAAGTCTGGTTGATGCAGCCCAGCCTGTTCGGCGCCGCCGACCTGACCGGGGCCGGGCATCCGCAGATTATCTGGTTCCGGCCGGAAACGATCGCAACGGGCCCCCAGCCGTTCTCGGTCTTTGTCACCTCGTGGCAGCCCGGCTCCTTCACCAATCTCCCCGGCGCGATGGCGATCAGCTTCTCGAAGGGGAAGGGGGACGTACCCTACCTGGCGCTGGAGGGGAAAGATCTGCTCCTCTCCGGCAGTCAGCGCTTCGGCTGGCCCGAAGTGCCGGATCGGACGGATCGCTACCGCTTCGTGAATGGCGCCTTCCGACTGGTGGACCGCCGCCTCCAGCAGAACGGGACTACAGGGTACGACCGGCTGTGGGACGGGCTCGTGGCCGAGAACGTCGGCCGCACGGCCGACGCCGAGCAGGCCTACCGCGACGCCGCCGACCCCAAGCGCCAGGCTCATTCGGGCCAGATCTGGCTGTACGGCATCGCCCCGAACGCCAAGAAGCTGACCGACGCCGAGCTCACCCAGTTCGCCGAGGCGCTGCGCCCTTACGCCCGGTTCCGCCTGGGCGGGATGCTGCTCCAGGCAGGACGGAGCGCCGAGGCGCAAGCGGTGCTGAAGTCGGACGGCGGCCCTTACGCCGGCCTGACCGATGCCATGCGCACCGCCGTCAACCGCCAGGCAGGCTGCGCGGCGGCAACGGCGTGGGCCACCGCAAACCCGGGCTTCCTGAAGGCGCTGAACCTTGGCACCGTAGTCGCCCCCTGGACGCCGGAACAGCTCTGCACCCACGACACCATCGAGGACTCGTACATGGGCAACCACTAACCGCTGATTTATCGAACGATAACTTTTCACGTAAAGGACCCGAGCGAGCAGTGGCGAATCTGCAGAGGAGAGCCACAAAACGCTACCGATACGTGAGGAGGTCATGGGAATGGCGACTGGGAAGGCTACGACTACCAGCTACGCAGCGGGTGCCCGCAAGATCGTCAAGGTCCTGGCGAATGGCTCATACCTCGTCCTCGGTCCCGATGGGCTTAAGATCGTCAAACCGGTTCCCGACCCGGACGGCGGGTGGCCGATCATCGGCAAGGAACTGCGCCGGCTCGCCGAAAGCCAGAAGAGCGAGAGCGTCGGCCGGATCATCGGCAGCCTGGCCGACGGCGGCTACTTCATCCTCGGCCCGCACGGCGGGCATGTCGGCCCCTGGAACCCCGATCAAATCAGGGAGGCGGAAGAGGCCGTAGCCAGCCTCGCCAGGAGCGTTCGCACGCTCCAGAACCTCGGCCTCTGCCCCGGGAATTTCACGATGGGTTAGTCCCCGCCAGCGATGAGGTCCCTCCGTTTACAAGCGGAGGGGCCTCTTTTTTTCGCCTGAAGACTTGACAGACTTCAAGCGACGCTTTAATCTACATATAGGTTGATTGACCAACAAGTCAACTAAAAATCGGAGGCGATCTCTGTTGACACCCCGTACCCCTACCGAGAACCAACGGATTCGTGACGAGCGCCGGGAGCAGTTGCTGGCGGCCGCAGCGCAGGTATTCGCCCGCAAGGGACTCGCCGCCACCAAGATTGCCGACGTCGCAGCGGCCGCAGGGATCAGCCACGGGCTGGTCTATCACTACTTCCCCAGCAAGGAAGAACTCTTCGCCGCACTGGTGGAGCAGATCATGAACGGGGCCGTCTGGGTGGCCCAGGCTGCGTCCGGCCAGCCGGGGACGCCGGTCGAACGGCTGCACTGGATGCTTTCCATGATGCTGATGGGCATGGAGCAGCAGCCGGAGTTCTTTCTGGTGATGATCCAGGCGGTCACCAGCGAGGCCGTGCCGGCATCCGCCCGACAAATGGCGATGCAGCAGGCGGCGATCAGCCGTGAATCGGTCACACAGCTTATCGCCGAGGCGCAGGCGGCCGGAGAGTTGCGGCAAGGCTCGGCGACGCACTTAGCGTTGATCCTCCTCTCCGCCATTCAGGGATTTGCCATCGGCATGGCCACGGGGGACAGCGTCACCCGGGACCTGCCCGATGCCCAGACGATGCTCGCCATACTGAAACCGTGAAAGGACGTGCCCTGATATGCTGCAGGTAGCGAATCTGGTTAAACGCTTTGGCGACAAGGAAGTCGTCCGCGGGATCAGCTTTGGCGTGCCCAGGGGCCAGGCGTTCGGCCTCCTCGGCCCCAACGGCGCCGGCAAGTCGACCACCATTGCAATGATCTGCGGCCTCCTCGCCCCCACCGCCGGCGAGATCCGGGTGGGCGGCGTGGACGTCCGGCGGCAGCCGGAGGCAGCAAAACGGTTGATGGGGGTGGTGCCGCAGGAGATCGCCCTCTACCCGACCCTCTCGGCCCGGGAAAACCTTTCGTTCTGGGGCACGCTCTACGGCTTGCACGGCCGGCTCCTGCGGCAGCGGGTCGATGAAGCCCTCGCCATCGTGGGTCTTGCCGAGCGGCAGCATGAACGCATTCGCACCTTCTCGGGCGGTATGAAGCGGCGGGTCAACATTGCGGCGGCGCTGCTGCACCAGCCCCTGCTGCTGATCATGGATGAACCAACCGTTGGCGTCGACCCGCAGAGCCGCAACCAGATCCTGGAGACCGTGAAGCGGCTCACCGCCGAGCAGGGGATGACGGTGGTCTACACCAGCCACTACATGGAGGAGGTGGCCTACCTCTGCCCACAGTTGGCCATTCTTGACCATGGGCGGGTCATCGCCGCCGGTTCGTTGGCTGAGGTGCGCAGCCTCGTAGGCTCTGAGACCGTCGTCCGCCTCAGGGTGGCGGAGCAGAGCGACCGTCTCATGGCTGAACTGGCCGGTCTGCCCGGGGTCAGCCGGGTCGGGCAGGAACGGGGGGCGCTGGTGGTCGTGGTCGGCAGCGCCGGTGAGTCGCTGCCTCCGTTAATTGCAGCGGGCGGCCGCCGCGGTGCGAAGCTGCTAGGGGTGGAGGTGGC
>JBLNEM010000471.1:0-7343 GCA_050262655.1 Mycobacterium leprae
AGATACCCATAGATGGCACCCTTGGACTATAAACCCCACCGTTTAAGGGGTTACTGATCGTGAACCTTTTCGTTACATCGGCAGAGCATTCGCCTATTCGGGTGCGTCTTCGGCATCGACCAGCGGGCCTGGATACGGCCCTGACGCACCGCTGGGGGGTCCCGACTTCGGCAAGCAAGTCCACGTATCCCTGAGCGATCAGCCAGACAGAAGCAGCCGCTGTCAGCCTCGACCTGTAGCATAAAAACAGACCGCCGGCGCATAGCCGGCGGTCTTCGCCTATCGCTGGGGCATCTCCATGAACCGGACCAGCATCACCGCCGCCTCGGCCCTGGTGGCCAGAGCCGTGGGCCGGAAGGTGTAGCTCCCCCCCGCCTCCGGATAGCCGGTAATCAGGCCGGCACTAATCGCCGCAGTCACCTCGGTGGGATGCTGCCAGGTCGCCCTGTCGGCAAACGCCCTGTCATCGCTCCGGGCGGCGTTCAGCAGCGACGGTCGGGCACGGACCAGCATCAGGGCGATCTCTTCCCGGGTGATCTCCTGGTCAGGGTGGAACTCGCGGTTGGGATACTCATTCGGTTTGATGATCCCGGCGTTCGCCGCGGCGCCAATGATGCCGCCGGACCTGGCCCAGTGGCGGTCCATGTCGGTGAAGCCGCCGCTCTCCCGAATCCAACGGCTGGTGGAGAGCCCTGCGCCAACCACCAGCATCTTCAGGAACGCCGCGCGGGTGAGATGCTCGTCGGGCCGGAAGGAGCCGTCCGGGTAACCCGACACCACATTGCTGGCGACCAACTTCTTCACCAGCGCTTCCGCCCAGTGCCCCTGGATGTCGTTCAGCTGAACCGCCGGCGTGCCGGCCGGCGTCTCCTCAGTGGCCGCAGGCGATTGGAGGTCCGTCTGATCCATGCTTTTTCCCGCCACTCGGGTCGTGAAACGCCAGGTACGGTCATACGGCCTGGGCCCGTCGCCGTAATCGAGCATTCCAGCCAAATGGACGGTGTAGGTCGAGGCGGCCGCCAGTGGCTGCGTTGGAATGATGAAGACCATATCATCGAGATGCTCGTCGTTCTCCGGCGAGAACTTCAGCACGGGGATGACGACTCCGCCCGAAGGCGCCAGTGTGGCGGTCGTCAGGGTGAGCGATTTGGGATGGCCGCCCACCTCCAGGCTGATCGCCGTCCCCACGGGTGCGCTGACCTCCGGGTAGAGGCGGAGCGGGTTCGGAAACTCATTGGCTTGCCAGGTGGTGGCCACGCCTGTCTGGCCCGGGTAAGGCCAGACCACACTTGCCGACACGCCCGTGGCGGTACTGCCGCCCATCTCCAGGGCGCTGTAGCGGCCGGCGTTGGCATAACCCATGTCGGTGTTGGATGGCCACAAGATCGGCTTCCGGTGGTAAGGTCCGGCCACCCAGTCATCCACCGCCCGCTCCGGGTCACTCACCGCATGGATATCCTCGGACTGGTGAGAACCGGTGTAGCCAAAGAAGGTATCCCGATCCCACGGTTCGATGCCGGCGAAGAGGCGGTGACCGGGGAGTTCCTCGTGGGCATATTCCCCATTGGCATCCATATAGCGAGCATGGCGCTGCGCCGAGGCAAACAGGCTGTCGTTCAGGGTTACCGGTGCGACGCCGGCCAGCCGCCGGTACAGGTTGACCCGGTCCAGCGCTGTATGCGCCGCGGTATCCGGCGTAGGCAGCGTGTCCACTGCATCGGAGGCGATGGTCACCGTAAACTCTTCCACCAGAGGGGCGTAGGTCCAGCCCGCCGCCGCCGCTTTCACCTGGACCTCCAGGTGCACCCGATGTTCGCCCGGGGCCAGCGCATTCGCAGGCGTGTAGCCGATGACGCCGGTGCTGTTGTCCGCCCGGGGGGTCACCGGGACGCCGTCAATGGTCATGCTGACCTCCTGAAAGCGCTCACCCGGCTCCAACTGAAACTGCTGTCGAATCGTGGGACGGGTGATGCCGACCGTCGCATTCCTTGGGCTCGGCCAAAAGTAGGTGAACGCCTGTGCCGGTCCTGACACCACCAGCAGCAGGAGCACCGCCACCCACAAGGCTCTCCTGGTCCAAGACATGTGATTCTCTTCCTCCCCGGTTCGGCTGGGCGGACTCGGCTCTTCCTTTTCTTACCGAATCCAGTACCAAATGGTTCGCCGCCGGGGTGCGCCTCCCCTGCCAGGAGAGCCCATGCCGCGGCAGTAGGTTCCCCAATTCTCTCCCCTGCGTGAAGACAGCGTTGCTTTCACTGGACCAGGGGGCCGCATGATTCAGGCGCTTACATAAGTGACCATCGTGAATCTACTCGACTTACCAACAGTTGTGGACAATCTGTGGATTCCTGCAAGACACCCTCCCTCCTTGCGTGTTGGTACGACACCCGAAGGTTCCCACAATACGGCGAAAGGCCACGGCACAAGCAGACCGGGTGGGCCTCCCACTACGGAAGATCCACCCGGTCCCTCTGCGTTCCTATTGGCCGACTACGATCTTCCCGACCATCCCCATCGCCTGATGTCCCGGCACATCGCAGAAGAACTGGTACTCGCCTGCCTTGGCCGGTGCGGTGATCGTCACCGAACGGCTCTTGCCGGCCGGGATGACCAGCTCCTCGATCTTGGCCTCTTCGCTTTCGAACTCGTGATCTACCGCCCCGTGGTTTGTCACCGTGATCTTGACGCGCTCACCCGGCTTCACCGGGATGACCGAAGGCTCAAACTTGTAGTCGCTGGCGGTCACCTGGATCTCGCGGGTTCCGGTGGCTGCACTGCAACCGACCAGCAGCGTGCCCAGAAGCAGTGCGGCCGAAAATAGATAAACACGGTTTCGCATCAGGCGGAGACCTCCTTGCGCTTCTTCGGCGACCCATTCAGTCCAAGGACAAACAAGGTGCCGGTCAGCAGCAGGTAGCCGAAGTAAGCCAGCACCTGCACCAGACTCGGACTGGAATCGTAGCCAAGCAACGCCGCCAGCAGCCGCCCGGCCACCGACGTATCGCTCAACAGGTTGTATGTGTCCCAGACATGGGCCACCAGGGCGGGCACCCACTGGGCCTCATGCAACTCCTTCATCCCGTTGGCCAGCATGCCGGCGCCGAACACGATCAGCACCAGACCGGAGAACGTGAAGAACTTCCGCAGGTTGAGCCGCATCGACCCCCGGTAGATCCCCCACCCCAGCAGGGCCGCCAGGAGTCCCCCCATGACGCCGGAGAGCAGATAGAGGAGACCGGACGCAGCCGTGGCAGTCCCACCCGCCAGGAAGAGGACGGTCTCCAACCCTTCCCGCCCCACGACGGCAAAGGCCAGGAAGGTGAGCCCCCACCGGCCCCCCGAGGTCAGCGCCGCATCCATCTTGCCAGTCAGCGTGGCCTTCAGGTCTCTGGCCGTCCGCTGCATCAGCAGGATCATCCAGGTCAGCACCGCCGTCGCCAGAAGCATCATCAGCCCTTCGAACGAGTCCAGCGTCTTGCCCGACAGTCCACCTACCAACCAGTAGATCAGCAGCCCCCCGCCGAGGCTGGAGCCAATCGCCAGTGCCGTGCCCGTCCAGACCGACCGCTTCGCCTCCTGGTTCCCGGCCTTGTCCAGGTATGCCAGGAGAATCCCGATGATCAGAGCAGCCTCCAGCCCCTCGCGCAACGTGATCAAGAACGCATACAACGAGACCGCCCCCACCCGAGCATTTGAGAATGATTATCAACGGTCTGACACCACCTGTCAACCGCTGATTCCTGTCAACTGGACGCGCAAACGCCCGGGACGGCATGTCCCGGGCGCTCTATGCGTGAGTACCCCTTATGCTAGATCGACCCTGGTACCCTCCCGAAGCGGATCAAGCACATGCGCCACGGCCCCGACCCCGCACGCCTGCCACGCCTCCCGCATCGCATCCGCAACGCAAGACGCGGCCTCTCCGTCGGCGCACCACGCCAGAATCGACGGTCCCGCGCCGCTCAGCGTGACCGCTGCGGCCCCCGCTCCCAGGGCCGCCCGCCGCACATCCTCCATGCCCGGGATCAGTGCGGCCCGGTACGGCTCGTGCAGCCGGTCGCCGAAACCCTGCCCCAGCAGCCCCAGGTCTCCGGCCGAAAGCGCCAGCGCAAGGCGGGCTGCCTGTGCCACATTGTAGACGGCATCCGACCGGGAGACTTCGGTCGGCACCACCCGCCGGGAGGCCTCCGTGGAGAGCGGGAAGTCCGGCACCCCTACCACAAAGGTGAGCCCCTCCGGCACCGGCAGTGGAATGATCTCCGGCCGCTCCGCCTCACTCAGACAGAGCCAGGCGCCGCCCAGCAGGGCCGGCACGACATTGTCCGGATGCCCTTCCAGGCGGATCGCCATCTGCATCAGCGCATCCCGACTGAAAGCCCGCTCCGGTTCAAAGTGCTCCAGCAGCCGGTTCCCCAGCAGCAGGCCACCCACAATGGCCGTCGAACTGGAGCCCAGGCCGGAGGCCACCGGAATGCGGTTCTCGCAGTGCAACTGCCAGTCGCCCGGCACTTTGCGCGCGTCAGCCGCCGTCAACACCTCCTGGACCGAGCGGGCCAGCACGTTATCCCGCCCGGTCGACAGCACCTTGGCCCCCTCGCCGGAGACCGAAAGCGCAAACGGGGCTCCCACTTCCAGCGTGAACCGATTGTGCAGATTCAAGGCCAGACCCATGCAGTCGAAGCCCGGACCCAGGTTGGCCGACGTGGCCGGCACATTCACGTGAAAACGGAGCCCCTTGCTCATAGCGCACCCTCCAGTAGAGCGGTCACCTGCTTGAGTTCGGCGTCGACCACACGGGCCGGACGCTCGGCAATACGGATCGCATTGTCCGGATCCTTCAGACCGTTGCCGGTCAGCACACAGACCACCGTTTCGCCCTTCTGAATGCGCCCAGCACGATGCAGCTGCAGCAGGCCCGCCACCGACGCGGCCGATCCGGGTTCGGCGAAGACCCCCTCCGAGGCGATCTGCTGGTACGCCGCCTGAATCTCGGCGTCCGTCACCGCGGCGATGCCGCCCTGAGACTCCTTCGCGGCCGCCAGGGCCAGATGGGCCGAAGCCGGGGCGCCAATGCGAATGGCGGTGGCGAAAGTCTCCGGATGGGCGATGGCATGCCCCACCACCAACGCGGCCGCGCCTTCGGCCTCGAAGCCCAGCATCTGCGGCCGGTTCGACACGATCCCGGCGCCGTAATAGGCGCTGAATCCCTTCCAATAGGCGCTGATGTTGCCGGCGTTGCCCACCGGGATGCAGAGCTTGTCCGGAGCCCGCCCTAGCACGTCACAGATCTCGAAGGCGGCAGTCTGCTGCCCTTCCAGCCGGTACGGGTTGATCGAGTTCACAACCGTCACCGGCAGGGTCTTGCCCACCTCACGCACCAGCTCCAGCGCTTCATCGAAGTTGCCCCGCACGGCGATGATCTGCGCCCCGTACATGGCCGCCTGCGCCAGCTTGCCCAGCGCCACATAGCCATCGGGGATCAGGATCACGGCCCGGATTCCGGCCCGGGCGGCGTACGCGGCAGCCGAGGCCGACGTGTTGCCGGTGGAGGCGCAGATCACAACCCGGCTGCCCTCCTCGATCGCCTTCGCCACGGCCAGGACCATGCCCCGATCCTTAAACGAGCCCGTGGGGTTGGCCCCTTCGTACTTGAAGTAGACCTGCGCACCGGTCAGGGCGCTGAGCCGGGCCGAAGGGATCAGAGGGGTGTTCCCCTCGCACAGGGAGAGGCGCGGCGTCTTCGCCGTCAGCGGCAGCCACGATTCGTAGGCGGCCAGCAGACCGGTCCATGCTCTCGCACCCGGGGCGTAACCCGTCCATGTTGACATCGATCTTTCCTCCCTCAGGCGACCCTAGGCGGCCACCGGCATGACGTTGCAGACCTCGTGGACATGGGGCAGAGCATTCAACCGGTCAACCACCTGCTGGATCTGCAGTCCGCTGACCTCGTGGGTCACAATCACGATCTCGGCCTTCTCATGCTGCAGGCGCTTCTGCAGCACGGTCTCCATGCTGACGCCGCTATCGCCGAAAATGCCGGCAATCTGGGCGAAGACGCCCGACCGGTCAGCCGCCGACAGGCGGAGGTAGTGGCGCCGCGGCGGCGCCTTGCCTGCATCCACCCGCTTCTGCGGCAGGAAGAAGGCCCGCTCCTCCCGGGACACCCCCAGGTGAAGCTGGCGGAGCACTTCGATCAGGTCGCCGACGATGCTGCTGGCGGTGGGCAGTGAGCCCGCCCCCCGCCCATAGAACATCAACTCGCCGGCTGCGTCGCCCCGCACAAACAGGGCGTTATTGGCAAACGACACATGCGCCAGCGGATGCTCTTTGGCCACCAGGGTCGGGCGCACCTGCAGGGCCAGGTTCCCGTCCCGGTCCGTCCCTTCGGCCACCAGCTTGATCACGCTGCCCAGGTCGTGGGCATACTCCACGTCGGCGGCAGTCACCCGCCGGATCCCTTCCACCTGGACCTCCTCCAGCCGCACGCCGGCGTGGAAGGCGAGGCCGGCCAGAATCACCAGCTTCCGGGCCGCATCCAACCCGTCCACATCGCTGGAGGGGTCCTGCTCGGCATAGCCCAGGCTCTGCGCCTCCTGCAGCACGCTGTCGAAGTCGCTGCCCGTGCGGGTCATCTTGGTCAGGATATAGTTGGTGGTCCCGTTCACAATGCCCATGATGTCAGTGATCGCATTGGCCGTCAGGCATTCCTTCAGCGGCCGGATCAGGGGAATGGCGCCGCCCACGGCGGCCTCATACATCACCGTAACCCCCGCCTGCGCTGCCGCAGCCTGGATCTCGGAGCCGCACAGTGCCATCAGGTCCTTATTCGCCGTGATCACGTGCTTCCCCGCCTGCAGTGCGCGCAAGATATAGGATTTGGCGGGCTCAATGCCCCCCATGCTCTCGATCACCACGGCAATTTCGCGGTCCGCCAGCAGCTCCTCCGGCGCCGTCGTGAGCAGTCCGGTCGCCACCGGCACGGCCCGGGGCCTGCCCGGGTCCTGCACGAGAATTCGCTTCACGACGGGCTGCAGACCCGTGAGGCCGGCGATCTTCTCCGCCCGCCGCTGCAGGAGTTCCACGACACCGGACCCAACGGTTCCGCACCCCAGGAGCCCGATATATACCTCGCGCACCTTGTCGTCCCCCTGTTTGCTACGGCTTAGCTCTGTCCAACGATGATGCCCCGCTCGACCCCTTCGACCCCCTGAAGCTCCTCCAAGAGTTCATCCACATTGTGGGTCATCGCACGGGTCTCCATGGAGACGATGACGGTCGCCACCCCCTGCAGGGGCAGCGATTGATTGATGGTCAGGATATTGGCCTTCCAGGCGGAAAGGGTG